>JBDNCL010000099.1:0-10296 GCA_046719655.1 Fimbriimonadaceae bacterium | reverse complement strand
GGATCAAAACCGACGATCTGGACGCCGAGGTCCGCCGGCTCGCCCAGAGCGGGATCGACGTCGCCGAGCCGACTGGAGAGGAGGGCGGGTATCGCTCCACGACGTTCAAAGACCCGGACGGCAACGCCTTCCACCTCTGGGAAGACGGCACGGGAACCCTCTAGACCCGTCGGTCAAGGCTCGGGCTGGGAACTCCGAGCCCGGGTCAGATAGCCGGCGAGCAGGGTCGGGGCCAACGCGCACCCCAGCAAGACGGTGGGCAACCCCATCGCCACCAGCGGCACGGCGACCGCCCAAGCCAGCCCGGCGAAACCCCAAGACAGGGCGACCAGCGTGCCCCCCTTGCGGCTCCGGGCCGGGGCGGCCAGGCGGCGGTAGCTGCCGGTCAGGAAGAACAGCCCGAACCCGAAGGCGAGCGCCGCGACCCACTCCGCGACCGGAATGTGGGCGAATCCGGCCGGTCTCCTCGGGTCGGCCTGGAACAACCCCACCATCGCCACGATGAGGCAGACGAAGCCGAACGCTCGGCCTTTGGGGTCCCGGTTCATCGCCCCCGATTATGGGCCGTACCGAATTCGCTCGAACCCGCCGTCCCAACCGAATGCGTCGACATCGGCGCCGAATGGCGAGGTTCGTGGTCGGTCCGTCCGACGTCCGCTATACTGGAGGTCAGCACGCCAAGGATCGGCATGCAGGAAACGGTCTCAGGATGAAAGTCACCACCCGACCCGCGTCGACGGGCCGAAGGGGCGTCGCCGCCGCTCCGCCCAGCAAAACCGGGGACATCCTCGGCGTCCTTCTTCTGGCCTTCGCCCTGATCGCCGGATTCGCGTTGGCCGTGCCCGACAGCGGGGTCCTCGGGGGCGCCATCGAGGGACTGCTGCGCCTCCTGTGCGGAAACGGAGCTTGGGCCGTAGCCGCCGCCCTGGCCACCGTCGGCGTCGCCCTGATCGCCGGCCGCCGGGTCGTCTCCGTCACGCCTCTGACGTGGGGGGTGCTGATCCTCTTTCTGACCGTTCTCGGCATCCTCGCCCGACCCCTCGACGGCGACTTCTTCGACCCCGGCGCCGCCGCCGGTTCGGGCGGCTACATCGGCGCCGTCGTCGGGTGGACCCTAGCGACCCTTCTCGGCGCCGCCAAGCCGATCGGTCTCGGCGCGATGGGCGCGGTCGGACTCGTGCTCTGCGTCGGAACCCCGATTCGGGACATTCTTCAGGCCATCGCCGACCGGGCGCCGCGCCCCCGGCGGCCGAAAAGACCGGCCGCCGGAACGAGAGCGGCCACCGCCCGCGCCGCCGTCCAAACCGAAGCCGCGACCGAAGACCGCCGCTTCGCGACCCAGCCGACGGTCCCCGAAACCGAGCGTCGGACGCGCCCGATGCCCGTGGTCCGCGACCTCTCGCAGCCGACGCTCCCGAACATGGAGGACGAGGGGACCCCGAAGGAAGGGTACAAGCTCCCGCCGCTCAGCCTGCTCCAATCCCCGCCCGCCAAGGCCAAGCGGACGCCCGAGGAGATGCAGATCAACATAGAGACCCTCGAAGGGACGCTCGAGGAGTTCGGCATCGATGCGAACGTCGTCGAGGTGGCGACCGGTCCGACCGTCACCCGTTACGAGATCCAGCTGGGCCCGGGGATCAAGGTCAGCCGAATCACGGCCCTGGCCGACAACATCGCCATGAACCTGGCCGCGTCCCACGTCCGGGTCGAGGCGCCGATTCCCGGCAAGGCCGCGATCGGCGTCGAGGTGCCGAACGCTCTCCCGTCCCCGGTCGCCCTGCGAGAAGTCGCCGAAACCAAAGAGTTTCGCGATCACCCCTCTCGCCTGCTGGTGGCGCTCGGACAGGACGTCAGCGGCGAAAACCAGTACGCCGACTTGACCCGCATGCCCCACCTGCTCATCGGCGGCGCCACCAACTCGGGCAAGTCGATCGGTCTCGCCGCCATCATCATGTCGCTTCTGTTGCGGAACACCCCCAAGGACGTCCGCTTCGTGATGATCGACCCCAAGCGCGTCGAGCTGTCCCTGTTCGACCGAATCCCCCATCTCCTGTGCCCCGTCATCCGAGACGTCAAGGAGGCGCCGGCCGTGTTGAGGGCGGTGTGGCGCGAGATGGACCAGCGGTACGACAAGTTCGCCGAACTCGGGGTGCGCAACATCGACGGTTGGAACGAAAAGGCAAGTTTCCAGGACAAGATGCCCTATATCGTCGTCGTCATCGACGAGCTGGCCGACCTCATGATCCAAGCCGCGGCCGAAGTCGAGACGTCGATCTGCCGTCTGGCCCAACTCGCCCGCGCCACCGGCATCCACCTCGTCATCGCCACCCAGCGGCCGTCGGTCGACGTCATCACGGGCACCATCAAGGCCAACATCGCCTCCCGCATCGCGTTCACGGTCAGCAGCCAGGTCGATTCCCGCACCATCCTCGACCAAGCCGGGGCCGAGCGGCTGATCGGCCGCGGCGACATGCTGTTCCTGCCGATCGACAAGAGCAAGCCCCTGCGCATCCAGGGCTGTTACGTCGGCGAAAAGGAGATCGAGCAGGTCTGCACGTTCTGGCGCGACCAGGAGAAGCCTGCGTACCGGATCAACCCGGCCGAACTGGCCAAAACCGAGTCGGCCGGCGGACCGGGGAGCGACCTCGCCGACGAGCACGACCCCCTCTGGGAGGAGGCGGTGCGGTGGGTCGCCGACCGAGGTCAGGCGTCCACGTCCATGCTCCAGCGCCGTTTCTCCATCGGCTTCCAGCGCGCCTCCCGCCTCCTCGACTCGATGGAAGAAAGGGGGATCGTCGGCCCGCGCGACGGTCCGCGCCCCCGCGAGGTTCTGATCGCGCCCATCGACGTCGATGCGGTTCTCGGCCTTCAGCGCCGCGAGTCCGCCCGGGTCGACCCCCTGCCCGAAGACGAAGAAGAAGACTCGCGCTGGTAGCCGGTTCGGGTCGGCCCGCGCCGCGTCCGCCCGCCAAAACCCGCTCCGACCCGCTTTCCGAAACCCTCTCCGGCGGATTCGTGATGTATCCTGCCCTGCATGTTTGGCCCTGTTGTTTGGCGAACCGCCGCCGCTGCCCTGGGCGCCGCCGTCGCGGCCGCCCTGGCGCAGGGGACCCCCGACCGCGATCCGGCCTCCGACGCCGCCGGTCCGGCCCCGGCCGCCGTCGCCGCCCCGAACCCCCTCGCCGTCGAAAGCTTCATCGAACCGCCCCGACCGATCCGGGACCTGGTGCTCGCCCCCCGTTGGACGCAACCCGCCCTCTCCCTCCTGAGCCGAGACGGGCGCCACTTCCTCGTCGGCGTCAGCGCCGGGTTGCCCCAGCTGTCCGACCTGTCCCGGCCGTCCCTGAACCTGGCCGGATTTCAGGTCCTCGAGCACGCGTACCGCGAACGGAGCCTGGACGTGCGGGCGCCGGTCGGCTACGAACTGATCGACGCGCGGACCGGCGCTCGACGATCCGTACAGGTTCCGGCCGGAAAGCGCTTTACGGGCGCCACGTTCAGTCCGGATTCGTCTCGGTTCGCCTTTCTCGGACACGCCCCCGACGGCACCTACCTCTACGTCGCCGACGTCGAGAGCGGTCGGAGCCGAAAGGTCACCGAGCGGCCGCTCCTCGCCACCGCCAGCCAGACGATCGTCTGGGCCGGCAACGACCGGATCGTGACCGTCCTCCGGCCGACCGCCGCCCCCCCGAAGCCCGCACCCGAAGCCGTCCCCGCCACGCCTCTGGTCCGGCTCACCCATCCGACCGCCAACCGCCTTCGGACGTTCCCCAGCCTCCTGCAGACCCCGCGCGACGCGGCGATGTTGGAGCACTTCATGACGGGGCAACTCGCCGTCGTGCATCTCGCCGACGGCCGCGTCCACGAGGTCGGCGCCCCGGCCCTGATTCGATCGGTCGATCCCGCGCCCGACGGTCGGCACTTCCGGGTCACCACCGTCCTCAAACCGTTCAGCTACATCGTTCCCGAAAGCAGCTTCGGTTCGAAGGAGGAGATCTGGGACGACTCAGGCAAGGTGCTCGTCACCCTCCAGAACCGGCCGATCCGCGCCGACGGCACCCTGACCCCGGCCTCCACCACGCGCCGGGCCCTCGCCTGGCGCCCCGACGGACAGGGTCTGTCCTTTATCCACTCCGAACCCGCCCCCCGATCCGGGAACGCGCCGGCCGACCCGGGTTCGCCCGACGAAGACGACGAGCAGGCCCGCGGGCGCGCCGCCGCCCAGGCCGCCGCTCCGACCGCGCCCGCCCGGCCGGACCGCGTCATGCAGTGGCTCCCGCCGTTCCGCCCCGAAGACGCCAAGGTCGTGTACGCGAGCGACCAGCGCATCAACTCGGTTCGGTACAGCCCCGACTGCCAGATCCTGTTCCTTTCCGAAACCCGGGACGGACGGGAGGTCCTGGCCGCCGTGCGGCTGTCCGACCCGTCGAAGCGGCACGTCCTCGCGTCCTCGCGGGCCGAGGACTGGACCCAAGCTCCCGGAGACCTCGTTTCCGGCCCCACCGAACTCGGCACGACCGCGGTCCGGATCTCCTCGCGGGGCACCGTCTTTCTGAGCGGCACCCAGCAGTTCGAAAACCCGGCGGAAAAGGCGCCCCGCCCATTTCTCGACGAAGTCGAGATCGACTCCGGCAAGGTGACGCGGCTCTGGCAGAGCCCGGAGGATCGGTTCGAATCGATCACGAGCCTCCTCGGCAACGAGGGGGACGAACTGGTGATCACCCGCCAGTCCCCGACCGAGTTCCCGAACCAGTTCTACGTCAACCTCGCCGACCGGCGGGAGCAGGCCCTGACCGAATACGTCGACCTGACGCCCGAGATCGGCGGGGCGATCCGACACCGGTTCCAGGTGCGGCGCGCGGACGGATTCCGCTTTTGGGTCCAGGTCACGCTCCCCCGCTGGCACACGGTCGGCTCCCGACTCCCGGCCATGATCAACGTGTACCCGCGCGAGTTCGAGAACCAGGCCGCCTACGACCGAGGCGAGCGCGGGTTCAACAAGAACCTGTTCCCCCGAACCGGGGCCAACTCGTGGGAGAACCTGGTCGTGATGGGGTACGCCGTCGTCCGCCCCGACATCCCGATCGTCGGTCCCGCCGGGCGGATGAACGACAACTACGTCCACGACCTCCGGAACAGCCTCGCCGCCGTCATCGACGAGATCGACCGGCGGGGATGGGTCGACCGGCGCCGCCTGTCGATCTCCGGCCACAGCTACGGCGGCTTCACCACTGCCAACGCGATGATCCACACCCCGTTCTTCCGAGCCGGAATCGCCGGGGCCGGCAACTACAACCGAACCCTGACGCCGATGGCGTTCCAGGGCGAGTCCCGCAACTTGACCGAGGCGCGCGAAACCTACCTCGGCATGTCGCCTCTGATCCACGCGAACAACCTGACGGGGGCCCTCCTCCTCTACCACGGGGCCGAAGACCAGAACGTCGGGACGTGGCCCATCAACTCGGAGCGGATGTTCCACATGCTCGAGAGCCTCGGCAAGACGGCCGCCCTGTACATGTATCCGTTCGAGGACCATGGACAGATCGCCGAGCAGACCCTGCTCGACATGTGGGCTCGCTGGGTCGAGTGGCTCGAGCGGCACGTCCGCCCCGTCGACCCCTCCTGACCGCACCTTCGGAAAAGGCGAACGGGCCGGCTGGAATCTCCAGCCGGCCCGCTTTCTTTCCGTCGCGCCGCGCCCTACCGCGGGGCCGTGATCAACGGAATCCGCCCGTGGCGGGCGAAGTAGTTGTAGGCATCCATCACGTTCGGAACCTGACGCCCGCCCAGCATCGCCGGATCGAGGCGACCGGCCGCCTGATTGGCTTCCTGCGACTCGCGCGCCAGGTTGTCGGCCTGCGAGATGAGCCGGTTCATCTCGGCCCGCATCTCGTCCGTGATCGAACCGTCCCGGTTGCGCCGCGACACCTGCTCCGCCCGCGCCCGCAGGTCGGCTTCGAGGGCGGCGGCGACCGCGCTCAGAGCGTACTGGCCGGGGGCGTAGTCTCGAGCCGCCGAAACCGCCGCCCGGGCGTTGCGGTAGGCGTCGGGCCAGTTCCGGTTCATCGCGTCGACCAGGGCCAGACCGGTCAGAGCTTCCGGCGACTCGGGGCGGGCGGCCAGGGCCACCGCGTAGAAGGCCCGCGCCGCGTTGGTCTGGAACGCGCGCTGGCCCTGTTCGATGCGGCTGTTGGCGACGATCGCGAGAGCCTGGTTGGCCCGCTCCACGTAGATGGTGTGGTTGGCCGGCTCGGCCAGCACGGTTCGCTGGAACGCGCGCTCCGCCTCGACCGGGTCGTTCCGCAGGCTGAACAGGATGTAGAGGTAGTAGTGGACCTCGGACCGCTCGCCCGCATCCCGCGTGAGCGACGACGCCAGATTGGCGAGCGTGTCGGTTCGGCCGCGGCGCACGGCCAGAGCGGCCTGGGCCGTCCGAACCCCGATGTTGTCCGGATCGCCGAGCATCGCCTCCCGCATCGCGTCGTCGGCCCCCGACTCGTTGCCCCTCTTCGACTCGATCAGGGCCAACATCGCGTACGAGTAGCCGTCCAGGGCGTCGAACCGCCGCGCGTCGGCCAGAACCTGAAAAGCCTCGGCGTAGCGGCCAGCGCGCATCTGGGCGAACGCCACCCGGTTGATCAGAGCCGTGTTGCGGTTGTCGACCCTCAGAACCGGCAGCAGCTCGGAAACGGCGAGCGAGAAGCGACCGGCCCGGATGGCGGCGTCGGCAAACTCGATCCGATTCTCGGCCGTCACCGGGCCGAACTCGTCCACCCGGCGGTCCAAAACCCTCCGCCGGCTGTTCACCGCCGTCGTCAGCGCATCTCGGATCGACCGGAGCGTCTCGTCCTGGCTTCCGCCACGGTTCACGGTCGCGAACGCCCGCCGCAACGACACCGCGGCCAGAAGGTCGGCCGCTTCGTCGAGCTTCGGATCGGCCGCCAACGCGTCCTCGGCGAACTTTTGCGCCGAGTCCAAGACGCCTTGACCGAGATAGGCCCGCGCCATCACGATGCGGGCGGGATTGTAGCCGGGCTGCGCCTTCAGGGCCGCCCGTCCGGCCTGGATCGCCTCGGCCCACTTGCTCTCCCCGAGATAGTCGAGCCCGCGCTGGACGTGGAACTCGGCCCCCCGGCCGATCTCGTTGTCGACGACGACCCTGACCACCCGCCGACCGCTGGTGCCTTCGGTGGTGTACGCGGCAAAGGTGAGGGTCAGTTCCCCCTCCTTCTCCGCCAGCGTGTCGAGCCGGAACTCGTACGGAACGCTGCTGTCGCTGTCGCGCAGGTCGTCGTCGACATAGAACTCGACCGACGTCACCGGGTGCGGAGCCTGCACCACGACGCGGATCACCCGCTCGCCGCGCAGGACCTCGCCGTCGGCGACGTTGGGCGTGACCGTGATGGCCTGGGCCGCTGTCAGCCCGAGCACAGAAATGGCACTAAGGGTCGCTATCATCTCGTCTTCCGTTCTTGGTTGGGCCGCGCCCGAACGAACCGTCGGGGCGGGCGGTTCCGCTTCTCAGACGCGCAGGGGCCAGAAACCGTTCGGTCAGATGGCGATGTCGCCGCGCTCGCGCGTCCGAATCCGCACGGCGTCATCCACCCTCTCGAGGAATATCTTACCGTCGCCCGGTTCGCCGGTTTGAGCGTGCTCGAGAATCGCGGCCACCAGCGGCTCCGCCAGCTCGTCGGGCGCCACCACCTCGACCTTGGCCTTGAGCGGGAGCGCGACGAGATGCTCCTCGCCCGCGAACCAGCTCACCTTCTCGGGCGAGTTGCCGCAGCCGCGCACGTCGGCGACGTTCATGCCCGACACGCCCAGCGAGGCGATCGCCGTCTTGACCGCCTCCAGCCTGTGGGGGCGGATGATGCAGGTGACCCGAATCAAAGCGAGCGCAGTGTACCGGAGGGGATCCGCCGGCCCTATCTGGACCAGATCCGGTGGCGGCGCCAGTGGCGGACCACCCGAACCCCGTAGCCCAAAAAGTTCAGGATATCCCGGTAAAGATCCACCACGGCGCCCGCCTCCTCGCGCAGGCGGCGCCGACTCAGCAGCGACGCCAGATCGTACACGATGTAGAACACGAACGCGAAGTTCAGGGCGAGCGCCGACCCGATCACCCCCGCCGGCAGACCGCTCGTGTAGGCGGCGAGGGCGATCAGCATCGACGACACGACGGTGGGAATGACCACCATGGCGACGAAACTCAGATCCCGCCCGCAGGTCAGCGCGTAGGCCACCGCGCAACCGAGACCGATCGCGGGCGCCCACATCGGCCACCCCATCGCGGCCAGGTCGCGCACCAACCACGCCAGGAAGATCAACAGGATCGGTGCGAGAGAGATCGACAAAAGCTGTTCTCGGTGCCGTCCGCGGGCCAGGGCGCGAACCAGAGTCAGCACCACCAGCATGCCGAGCGTGCCGCCCGCCGGCCACCACGGCGACCACTCCGGCCAAGGCGCCGACGAACCGGCCGCGACCAGTCCCACCGACAGAAAGTGCAGCGCCGCCACCCGCCGCACAAACCCGAGCCGGACCCCGTACCGCTCCGTCGTCACGTTGCGGGGAATCTCGATGGGTTGGGGGATGAAAGGAGGAACGTGCATGGCCTGGCGCGGGTCCTCCCCGCATCCCGCAGTTTACGGGGAACGGAGGGCCCGGGTGGAGCCGGGTACCGGGCCGCCCGCGCCTCGTCGAACGAACGCGTCCCCAACACGGCCGGGAGACGCGGCCGCCGGCGAGACGATCGGCCGTTCCGCCGCTCCGGGTCGAACCGGCGCCGCCGCACCGATGCCGCAGCCCGGACCGTTTCCGTCGCGAACCGCGAAGGACAACGGGCCGGCGGAAAAGAAACCCTACATCGATGTCCCCGGGAGCAGCCCATGTCGGATAAGTTGATCGTCGACTGCCCAAAGTGCGGGCACGCGTTCCCCCTGGACGAAACTCTGGCCAGCCCCCTGGTGGCGAAGGTCCGGCAAGAGGCGGAAGAACGCGTCCGCCAGGTGCGAGAAGAAGCCGCCCGCGCCGAGGCGGCCCTGGCGGCCAAGGAGCGGGAACTGGCGGAGAAGGAGGCTTCCCTCCAAGCCATGATCGACAAGGCGGTGGCGTCCCAGCGCCTCGAGATCCTGGAGCAGGCGCGCAAGGAAGCGCAGGCGACGGCGGAACTGCAGCTGGAGGCGGAGAGGAAGCGGGCCGAAGCCCTTCAAGCCGAACTGGAAGAAGCGCAGAGGGCCGAACTCCAACTCCGGGCCGAGAGGGACGCGGTCCAGAAGCGGGCCAACGAAATCGAACTCGAGGTCAGGCGCAAGCTCGACGCCGAGCGTCAGGCCCTGCTCGAACAGGCGACGGCCGAAGCCGAGGACCGGCTCAAGCTGCTGCTGGCGGAGAAGGACAAGACGATCCAGGACATGCAGGGCAAGCTCGAGGAGGCCCAGAGAAAGGCCGCCCAAGGCTCCCAGCAGCTTCAGGGAGAGATCCTCGAACTCGACCTCGAAGCCACTCTCCGCCAAAACTTCCCCCTCGACACCTTCGAGGCCGTCAAGTCCGGCTCCCGGGGAGGAGACATCCTCCAGCGGGTTCTCGGCGAAATGGGGCGCCCCGCCGGAACGATCTTCTGGGAGGCGAAGCGGACGCAGGCATGGAGCGGGGATTGGACGGCCAAGGCCAAGCAGGACGCCGCCAACGAACGCGCGGAGATCGCCGTCATCGTCAGCGAGGTCCTGCCCAAGTCGGTCCAGGACTTCGGTCTCTTCGAAGGCGTCTGGGTCGCCCTCCCCCGCTACGCCGTTCCCCTCGCGTTCGCGATCCGGCAGGGGCTGATCGAAGCGCACCATGCCCGGGTGGCGGCGCAAGGGCGCGAGTCGAAGGCCGAACGAGTCTACAGCTACCTGACGTCGTCCGACTTTCGGGCCGTCGTCGCCGGAATCGCCCAGCCGTTCGTCGACATGCAGAACGACCTGATCTCCGAAAAGCGGGCCACCCTCGCCCGCTGGAAGAAGCGAGAGAGGCAGATTCAGCGCGTTCTGGAGAACGTGGCCGCTCTCCAGGGAGACCTGCAGGCGATCGCGGGCGAGGAGATGGGCGAGCTTCCCGAATTCGCCGACCCGGCTCTCCCCGACGGGTTGGAGCCCGAAGGCGACGAGGAACCGACGGGAGACTGAACGGCGCCGATCTTCGAGACGCCCGGCGGCGCGGTCCGAACGCGAATCCGGGGGACCTCGGTCCAAAAAATCGCCGACCGCTCCCGCCGCTCCGCGCCGCACCGGGCAATCGGCCCGCGGCCGGCCCCCAAAC
>JBDNCL010000098.1:0-10332 GCA_046719655.1 Fimbriimonadaceae bacterium | reverse complement strand
ACCTCGACCGGGCGGCGAACATGGAGTCGGTGCAGAGGCTCATCCAACAGACGTCCCCGCGCTGGAACGAGCGGGCGCCCGGCCCCGAGACGGTCGGTCCGAAGGAGCGCGAAGAGCGCAAGCCGATCACCCAGAGGGATGCCGAAGGGGTGTTTCAGCAGGACGTCGCGCTGGAGAGGCTCCCCGAGGGGAGCTACCTCCTGCACGTCTCGGCGGGCGACGTCCGGCGGGTGACGTGGCTGACCGTGTCGCGAATCGGGCTCGTCATGGTGGCCGATGCGCAGAAGGCTCTCGCCTACGTTTCCGATCTGAAGACCGGGGAGCCGGTGTCCGGGGCCGAGGTGCTGGTGTCGGAGGCGCGCCGGATGCGCGGCGTGGGCCGGACGGACGGGCGGGGGCTTCTCGAGATTCCGCGGTCGGTGGCCGCTCCCTCGGGTCCGGTGCTGTTTGCGGCCCGGAGCGGCCGTTCGCTCGCGATGGCCGACATGTACCGCGGCGACCGCTTCGACGGCGACGCGGTGCGGAGCTTCGTCTTCACCGACCGTCCGGTCTATCGGCCGGGCGACGAGGTCCATTTCAAGGGCATCTTCCGCCGCCTGGAGGGGAACGCCTACCAGGTGCCCCGCCCGCAGAGCGTCGAGATCGAGGTGCGCGACCCCAACGGCGAGCTGGTCGAGCGTTCGACCCTGTCGAGCACGGCGTCGGGCACGTTCGTCGGCAAGTTCACGACCCCGAACGAGGCGACCCCGGGCCTCTACGAGATCAGAGGCAAGTTGGCGGGAGGCGAATTCAGCAAGTACGTCAGCGTGGCCGTATACCGCAAACCGAACTACAGCATCGCCGTGACCCCCGAGCAGCCTTTCTACATCCAGGGACAGCGGGCGCGCGTGAAGGTCAAGGCGACGTATTACTTTGGGGCGCCCGTTCCGGGAGCCAAGGTCGAGGCGTACATCCAGCGGGCGCCGCTGTTCGCGTTCGACGGGGACCCCGAGCTGGCGGCCGAGTTCGAAGGTTACGAGGGTTTCTACGGAGGCGAGTTCGTGGGGAGTCAGGAAGCGGTGACGGACCTCAACGGCGAGGCGATCCTCGAGATCGACACCCGGGAGCTGGCGCCGAAGGGAACCTCCGACTTCGACTTCGTGTACACGGTCAACGCGGCGGTGGCGGACGACGCCGGACAGTACTTCTCGGGCGAAGGCCGGGTCCGGGTGATGCGGGGGAGCTACGCCCTGACGGTCGAGACGGACCGTTACGTCGCCAATCCCGGTGCGCCGGTCCAGGTGACGGTCCGGACCGTGGACCACGACGGCAAGACCCCGATGGCCAACGTGCGGCTTCGGGTGACGACGGGCTACCAGGTCTGGGACGGTCGGGAGGCCCTCTTCCAGCCTCGCGATCGGATGGAGGCTCAGACCGGGCCCGACGGCACGACCACGATTCGAGTCGTTCCCGACAAGCCTGGCGACTTCCAGATTCGGGTCGAGGGCGAGGACGGGCGCGCCAACCGCATCTCCCACCGGGCCTTCGTGTGGGTGACGGGAGACGGGAGCGCGGCCGGACCGCCGGGAACGGATCTGCAGGTTCAGCTGGATCAGCGCCGCTACGACGTCGGCGACCGAGCCCAGGTGCTGATCCGGACCAACAAGCCGGGAGGCTCGGCCCTGCTGACGGTTCAAGCCGGTCGGATCCTGACCCACCGCGTCGTCGAACTCGGGCAGTCGGCGACCTCGGTCGACATTCCCGTGACCGAGGATTTCGTGCCGAACGTGTTCGTGTCGGTCACCCGGGTCCACGACAAGTCGCTTTCGCGGGTGTCGCGTCGGCTCGTGGTGGAGCTGGGCACTCGGGTCCTGGACGTTTCGGTCGCTTCGGACAAGCCGGCCTACTCGCCCGGCGAGGTCGCGAACTTCACGATCACGACGAAGGACGAGTCGGGGCGGCCCGTTCCGGCCGACGTTTCTCTGGCCGTCGTGGACGAGTCGATCTTCGCCATCTTCGATGAAAAACTGGACATCGAGGGCGCGTTCTACCCGAGGCGGTGGGACGAAACCCAGTTCGCGTATTCGTTCCCCGAGATCTACCTGGACGGCGGCGACAAAGCGCCGACCGACATTCAGATTCGACGACGGTTCCGAGACACGGCCCACTGGGAGCCGACCGTGAAGACGGGGGCCGACGGCACCGCGACCGTGTCGGTGGAGCTTCCCGAGAACCTGACCACGTGGCGCGCGACCGTCGTCGGGGCGACCGAAGACACGGCGGTCGGCATCGGGACGCACCGCGTGCGGGCGAGGAAAGATCTGATGGTCCGGCTCCAGGGTCCGGCGTTCTTCGTCGAGAGGGACGAGCAGCGGCTGACCGCGATGCTGACCAACGATTCGGGTCGGGACGCCGACGTGAACGTGGAGCTGGCCGCGGTCGGAGCGAGCGCGCGCGGGAATCCGAGGCAGAGGGTCTTCGTACCGGCCGGCCAGACCAAGTCGGTGGACTGGACCGTCAACCTGGACCGCGCGGGGGAGGCCCGGTTCGAGGCGAGAGCGTGGATCGCCCAGGGCGCTTCGGACGGGGTCGAGCTCAAGATACCGGTCAACCCCTACGGACGCGACTTCGTGGACGCGGTTTCGGGCTCGGCGGTGGGCACGGCGACGTTCCAGATCGAGGTGCGCCAGGGGGCGAACCTCGACGTCGGTCGTTTGCGCCTGACGCTGGCGCCGAGCCTCACCGGTCCGTTGCTGGAATCGGTGGAAGGCCTGATCGGCTACCCCTACGGCTGCGTTGAACAGACGATGAGCCGGTTCATGCCGGCCGTGCTTCTCGAACGGGGTCTGAGTTCGATCGGAGCGGCGTGGCCCGCCAACAAACCGTCGGCGCGGACGATCGCGGCCGAGGGCTACGCGCGACTGGGGCGGATGCAGTCGTCGGACGGCGGCTGGGGATGGTGGGAGTACGGCGAGCGCGACACGTTCATGACGGCCTACGTGCTCGAAGGGGTCGCCCGGGCGACCGCGGCTGGCTATCCGGCGCCCGCGAATATGGTGAACCGGGCGTTGGAGTGGGCGAAGCAGCGCCTGAACGCCGACTTGCCGGCCCGAACCCTGACGCTCTCCGACGGCAAGACGGCGCCGAACTGGCAGTTCGAGAACGAGACGCGGGCGCGGGCCTACCTCGCGTACGCGGTGGCTCTGCACGGACGCCGGGCGGACGCGATCAACGGTCTGGCCCGCCTCGACTCGGCCGTGTACGGGCCGGTGGAGTGGGCGCACGTCGCGATGGCGTACCGTTTGGCCGGGCGGCAAACCGAGGCGTCGGCGGCCTACGCCCGGTTGATGGCCCTGGCCACGGTCGGACCCAACGACGTCTCCTGGCCCACCCAGTATTGGGGCGTCGAGTCCACGGCCCGGGCGCTGACCGCGGTTCAGGAGTTCGAGCCGGACAGCGATCTGGTGGAGCGTGCGGTGCGCGGCATGATGGCGCGGCGTCGGGGCGGTCTGTGGTGGAACACCCGGGACACCAGCTTCGCGATCGTCTCGCTCTTGCCGTACTGGGCGAAGACGGCCTCGTTCGGGGCGGCCGAACGGGTGACGGTCCAAGTCAACGGTCGGGCCGTCCGCACCGTCGATTTCGCCGACACGGGACCGGCCGCGCCGGCGGTGCGGATCGACATCCCGTTGCGGGAGCTCTCGGTGGGCACCCAGCGCATCGACCTGGTGACGTCGGGAGGGGCGTGCTTCTACTCGGCCGAGCTGAAGCAGGTGGTGGCGGCGGAGAGACTCGGACCTCTGGTCACCGACGCCGGACTCAAGGTCACCCGGCAGTATTTCCGTCTGGCTCCCCAGCGCATGGAAGACGGTACGTTGCGGCTGATGCCTTCGCGGCGCGAGCGGTCGGAGTTCTCGGAAGGGGATCTGGTGCAGTGCGTGCTGACGGTCGAAGCGGAGAGGGATTGGGAGTACCTGATGATCGAGGACCCCATCCCGAGCAGTCTGTTCGTCACGGAGCGGGAGGAGCTGCAGGACGGCGAGACCTGGCGTTGGTGGTGGGACCGCACCGTCATCCGCGACGACCGGGTGGCGTTCTTCGTCCGCTACCTGCCGGCGGGAAAGCACCGACTGACCTACGTGCTGCGGGCCGAAAACAGGGGCCGGGCCTCCGCCTTGCCGACGTCGGCGATGAACATGTACGACCCGATGGTGCGCACGTCGGGCGCGGCCAATCGGATCGAGGTGGTGCGATGACGGGCAAGGCGGGCGCGGCAGTCGCCTGGTCGATCCTTCTCGTCGGACTGGCCGTCGGGACGGCCGGGTTGCTGGCCCAACCGGGCGAGGACCGGGTGATCGGGGAGTTCACGACGAGCCTGACGGGGCGGACGCCGGCCCAACGGCACAACGCCCGGCTGTCGGCCGAGCGTCTGAACGGGGCGATCGTCCTGCCGGGGGAGACGTTCTCGTTCAACCGTCGCGTCGGGGGGTGGAGCCGCGACCGAGGGTATCGGAAGGCCCCGGTCAGCTACAACGGTCAGCTCATCGACAGCTATGGGGGCGGCGTCTGCCAGACGTCGACGACCCTCTACAACGCGGTTCTGCTGGCGGGACTCCCGGTCGACGAACGCCACCGGCACCGGTTCCACGCGACCTACGCCCCCCCGGGTCGGGATGCGGCCGTCGCCTACGAGGGGATCGACCTGAAGTTCACGAACACGACCCGGGTGCCGCTGCGGATCGAGGCCCGGGTGCGGGGCGATCTTCTCGTGGTCGGCCTCCGCGGTCCGCTGCGGCCGCCCAAGCCCGGAAACGAGGTGCGCATCGTCAGCGAAGTGCGCGAGGTGGTGCGTCCGACCTCGTTCGTTCTCGAGGGCGACCGCCCGGGTATCCGAGTGCGCAACGGCGGCAAGCGGGGCTTCGAGGTCTCGACGTTCCGAGAGATCGGCGACCGCCGGGAGCTGATCTCGGTCGACAGCTACCCCGTGATGCACCGCGTTCTCGAGAAGGGCGCGGCCTCGCCCGGACGTCCGGACGGTCTCCAGTAGGTTCGGCGGTCAGGGCGCGGGACGAGGGCGCGACCGACGAGGCTTCGGCCCCGGCGCCGGATTCGGGTTCGTCTCGGCTCGGTCCAGGGCCTCGCGGCGGAGCGCCTCGACCTCGACCTGCCCGAGGAGGCGGCAGCCTCCGACCGGCAGCTTGTGCAGATCGACGGATCCGATCCGGTTTCGCTTGAGTTTGAGAACCTCGTGGCCGACCGCCTCGCACATGCGCCGGATCTGCCGGTTGCGGCCTTCGTGGATCACGATGCGGAACGACGTCCGGCCCCCGCGGCGGTCGAAGAAGACGTTCTTGACCCTGGCGGGGGCGGTTCGGCGCCCGTCCAGCGAAACTCCCTCCTCGAGGCGGCGGATGTCCTTCGGCGTCAGTTCTCCGGCGACCGTGACCGAGTACTCCTTCTCGATTCCGTGGCTGGGGTGGGCCAGGAGCTGGGCGAAGTCGCCGTCGTTGGTGAGGATGATCGCGCCTTCGGTATCGATGTCGAGTCGACCGACCGGCTTGAGAGGGATACCGTAGTCGGGCACGAGATCGACGACCGTTCGCCGGCCTTGCGGGTCCCGCATCGTGGTCACGACGCCGGTCGGCTTGTTGAGAAGCAGGTAGTAGCGGCGGACGGTCGGAAGCGGCTGATCGTCGACCCTGACCTCGTCTTCCGGTCCGACCTTCCGGCCCATTTCGCGCACGATCTGGCCGTTCACGGTGACCCGGCCCTCCAGGATGCGGCGCTCGGCCTCTCTCCGGCTGCACACCCCGGCGGCCGCGATCCGCTTGTGCAGCCTTTCGGGGGCGCCGGAACCGGCCGGCTCCTTCGGAGTCCGGGGCAGTCGGGCCCGGCGGGCGGGACGGTCGGTCGGCCCGACTTCGGCGGATTCGGGTTGCGGATCGGACATGATTTCAGCCTCGAATCGGCACGCGCGAGAGGCGTCTGGACTTTCGCCGCACCGCCAGTCCGGCTGCACCCAGCCCGCCGGCGAGCAACCATCCGAACCAGCCGCCAACCGACGCCCGGGCGGCGATCGGGGGGGCCTCGACCCGGTCGAGGGCGACGAGGGGGACTTCGGCCCGGAAACCGAACGGTCCGGTTGCCCGGACCACGCCCACGACGTCGCCGGGCTCGATCGGAAGCGGGAGGTTTTCGGCCGGGACGGCATCCAGCTCGAAGCCGCCGCCGCCCGACTTCCGGACGAGGGCTTCGATCGGTTCGCGGGGGCCGACCCGGAGGGATTGGTTGGAACCGGGAAGACCGATCTTCGCGACGGGTTGGCCCGGGGTCGCCAGCTGCCGTCGGGCAAACCGATCGAACGTCCAGTCGGCCAGGAACCGGGTGTCGGCGAGCCAATCTTCGGACCCGAGAACGACGGTCACGATATCGATCCCGTTTCGGGACGCGCCTCCGACGAAACACGCCCCGGCGGGGCGGGTGTATCCGGTCTTGATTCCGTGGAACGGGGAGTCGGGTGCGATGAGGCGGTTCTTGCTGACGATGACGCGGTCTTCCTGGTTGATGCTCCGGGTGATCTCGGCGCGGCGCCGGCCGACGATCTCGCGGATGGTCGGATCCTGCATGGCGGCGCGGGCGAGAATGGCGAGATCGCGGGCCGTGGTGTAGTGCTCGGGGTCGTGCAGTCCGTGCGCGTTGCGGAAATTCGAATTCGTCATGCCCAGTTCGCGCGCCTTCTCGTTCATGAGCTTGGCGAATCCTTCGACCGATCCGGCCACATGGATCGAGACGGCATGGCAGGCGTCGTTGGCGCTCCGGAGCAGGACGGCCTGGAGCATGTCGTGCGCGGATACGACCTCGCCCGGCTTGAGATGCAGGCTCGCGCCCGTGATCTTCTCGATATCGGCGGGGGCCTTGATCGGGGTCTCGGGGCGGAGGCGCTCGACCATGACGAGGGCGGTGAGGATCTTGGTCGTGCTGGCCGGGAACAGCCTGGCGTCGGGCTCCTTGGCCCAGAGCACCTGGCCGGTCAGGCGGTCCACCACGATCGATCCTTTGGCCGAGATGTCGGGATATCCGGCCGCGTCCAGTTTCGGGGCATAGGGTTCGGGCGTGGGGGCGGGCGCGACCCGCGCACGAGGGGCCGCGCGACGCGTCTGGGCGTCGGCGACGGTCAGCTGGCCGAACAGCAGGGCACTTGCCACGAGTACCGCGAGCCAGCGCGGCGCGGGGTGGCGGGGAAGAACGAGCACTCGAGCTCTATTGAAGCACACAAAGCGGCGACCAGACCGATTCGACCCGCACATTTGCGGTCAGACGCGCGTTGCGGTCGACGGTTCACTTGACCAGGATGTCGCGCAGGGCCGATTCGAGATCGGCGAACTCGAACTCGAACCCGGCGTCCAGCAGCTTTTGGGCGGAGGCGGCCTGGTTCATCAGCACCAGTTCCGCCTCGACCCCCATGAGGGCGGAGCCGAGCTTCATGGCGAACTTCGGGGCGGGTGGGCTCCAGGGTCGGCGCAGGACCTTTCGGAGCGTGGCCATGAACTCGGCGTTGCGCACCGGTTTGGGTGCGATCGCGTTGAACGGCCCTTCGACCGGATTCTCGATCGCCCAGACCATCATGTTGACGAGGTCCTTCACGTGGACCCAGCTCATCCACTGGCGTCCGGACCCGGCCGCGCCGCCGAGGAACCCCTTCGCGAGGTTGGCGAGAGGGCCGAGGGCGCCTCCGCCCTTGCCGAGGACAATGCCGATCCGGAGAGCGACTTTCCGAGTCTCCGGGGTGGGGAAGGCGTGCATCGCCCCCTCCCAATCGCGGCAGACCCGGCCTAGGAACGTGTCGGCGAGCGGGTGGTCTTCGGTCGGGAAGGTTTCGCCGGTGTCGCCGTAGCCGCCGAGTCCGGAGGCGTTCACCCAGGCCGGAGGCGGGTTTTGGGACTTCGAGATGGCTTCCGCGATCGCCCGGGTGGAGTCGACCCGAGAGGTGAGGATGAGCTGTTTGTACTCGGGAGTCCACCTCTTGGCGACGCTGGCTCCGGCCAGGTGGACCACGCCGGCCGCCCCGTCGATCTCGCGGGCCCACACTCCGACCGACTTGCCGTCCCACTGCGCGGTGCGGTCCGCGTGGGGAACCGGGCGCAGGTCGCGGGAGAGGACGACGCTCTCGTACCCCTTGGCTCGTAGGACGGGAAGCAGGGCCGACCCGATAAAGCCGGAACCACCCGTGACGACGACGTGCGGCCTTTGCATCTCGCCCCTATTGTGGGCCTATTCCGAGTCCGGGTGTCGCCGGTCTCGCCGAGGTTGGTTCAGGCCATCCACTCCTTCATCAGCTTGTGGTCGACGCCCAGCTGCTGGAGGATCCGGGCGACGACGGTGTCGGCGAGGTCTTCGAGCGATTTCGGGTTCTGGTACCACGCGGGCGAGGCGGGGAGGACGACGCCCCCCGATTCGGCCAGGACGGTGAGGTTTCGGAGCATGACCACGTTCCAGGGCATTTCGCGGGGAACGACGATCAGGGGTCGGCGCTCCTTCAGGCACACGTCGGCCGACCGGGTCACCAGGTCGTCGCTGATCCCGTTGGCGATGCGCCCGATCGTGCCCATGCTGCACGGGACGATCACCATGCCGTCGTGCCGGAACGAACCGCTGGCGGGCGGGGTGAAGTAGTCGCGGTCGTTCAGAAGCTGGATGTTGGGGAAGCTCTCGCCGAGCCACGACGCGGTGTCGAAGTCCGCCTTGTCGATCTTCACCCCGAGTTCGGTCTGGGCGACCTGCACGGCCTGGGCGCTCAGCATGAGGAAGATCTGATCCCAGTGGGCGGCCGCGTTCCTCAGGAATCGTTGGGCGTAGATCGCTCCGCTGGCCCCCGTGACGGCGACGACGAGTCTTCCGGTAGACATTTCGGCTTAGTCTACGCGGGAGCCGCCCCGTCGTTGCGGCTCCCGCGCGGGCGATGGGCCCGGTCGGAACGTCATCCCGCCAACCGTTCGAACTCGGCGACGTCTTCGGCGACGACGCTCAGGCTCCCGGCCCAAAACGCCTTGGAGCGGATGTCGATGCCGTAGGCGGCGGCGAGGGTGGCGGCGTCGGCGAGTCCGGTCGAGCTCAGAAGGTCGTCGTAGCTCTGGCGGAAGGCGTCGGGCTCGGACTCGAAGATCGCGTAGAGACCGAGGGCGAAGAGAAGACCGAACATGTAGGGGAAGTTGTAGAACCCGCGGCCGTAGTAGTGGGGCTTGACCGCCCACATGTACGGGTGCAGGACGTCGGGTTCGAGGCCGTCGCCGTAGGTGTTTTTCTGGGCTTCGGTCATGATCTCGCACAGTTCGCGGGGGGACAGTTCGCGGATCGCCCGGCGCTCGAACACCTCGCTCTCGAACTCGAACCGGCTCGTGATGTCGACCACGACCTGGCACGCGCCCTGGAGCGAGCCTTCGAGGATGCCGATCCGCTCTTCGGCGGAAGCGGCCTTCAGCGCCGCCTTTCGGATGATCGTCTCGCAGAAGATCGAGGCCGTCTCGGCCAGGGTCATCGGGGTGCCCTTCTGGAGCGGGGTGCGCTCGGCGAGGCACAGGTTGTGGTAGGCGTGGCCGAGTTCGTGGGCCAGGGTGCTCACCGACCCGAACGCGGGCTTGAAGTTCATGAGGATGCGGGATTCGTCGGCCCGGGTGCCCATGCAGTAGGCGCCGTCTCGCTTGCCCGGCTTCGGCGGGGCGTCGATCCAGCGCTCGCGGAACGACCGCTCGGCAAATGCGGCCATCTTCTCGCTGTAGGTGCGGAAGTTCTCGACGATGAAGGCCTCGGCGTCGGGGTAGCTCCACTCGCGGTCCCCGCCGACCGGGGCGAAGAGGTCGTACCACGCCATGCGCCCGATGCCGAGAGCCTTGGCCTTGGCGTGCAGGTAGCGGCGGAACACGGGAAAGCTGTCGCGCGCCGCTTCGAGCATGGCGTCGAGGGCGTCGGCGTCGATGTGGGCGGAGAAGATCGCCTCCTCGAGGCACGAGGTCCATCCGCGCTTGCGGGAGAGGGTGTTGGCTTCGCCCTTGATGCTGTTCATGGCGGCCGCGAGCGGGACTTCGACCCGTTTCCAGGCCGCGATCTCGGCTTCGTAGGCGGCCCGCCGGACGTCCCGGTTCGGATCGTAGGCCAGGTTGCGCACGGCGCTCATGGGCAGGGTCCGCACGCCGTCGGCGAGCTCGACGTCGACTTCGAGCTGGGACGTCATGTTCCCGTGGAGCTTGCCCCAGGCCGTGCTTCCGGTCAGACTGAGTTCGGCGGCGAGGGCCTCTTCGGGCGGCGTCATCAGCTTGGCGGCGAGTTTGGCCGCCCTGCGGAGCGGGAACGCGTGGG
>JBDNCL010000097.1:0-10386 GCA_046719655.1 Fimbriimonadaceae bacterium | reverse complement strand
GGTTCGGTGCGGTTCAACGAGACGTCGCCGGAGTCCGCCGGGCGACCCAGTTCAACGCCCGCCAATGCATCTCGAAGATCCTCGGGTCGCGGAACGTTTCGTCGGTGTGGCCGAACGCGGAGTAGAAGCTCCGGGAGCCTTCGAACTCCTGGCACCACACGATCGGGTGGTCCGTTCCCATGGTCGAGCCCGGGTAGTCCCGGTTGTTCACGGTGGCGAGCACGGTGACCCGGGCCCGCGGGTTGTCGCGGAAGTCGTACCACTCGTCGGTGTGGACGAACCGCCTCGGGAGGTGGGAGACGATCGGATGCTCGCGCCTCTCGACCGTGACGGTCGCGCGATGGACCCCGGGCGGGTGCGACTGGAAATAGGCGCCCAGCATCCTTCCGTACCACGGCCACTCGTATTCGGTGTCGCTGGCGGCGTGGATGCCGACGAAGCCGCGCCCGGCCCGGAACCAGGTCTCAAACGCGCTCTGCTGGGCCGGGCCGAGGACGTCGCCCGAGGTGTTGAGGAAGACGACGACGCGGAACCGCCGCAGGACGTCGGCGCGGAACGCGCCGGCGTCTTCGGTGAACTCGACCCGCATCCCTCGTTCGGAGGCCATCCTCCGGAACGACTCGACGCCGGCCGCGATGCTGTCGTGCCGGAACCCGGCCGTCTTGGTGAAGACGAGAACGGTCAGAGGTTCGGCGGATTGCGACCCGATCGCCAAGGCCGCCACCGCGGTCGCTATCCACATGCCTCCCAGTGTACGACGCCCGAGACACAACCGGGTTTGGAATCGGGGGCTCGGCCGGGTTTTTTCGGCCGGGGGCGGGCGCGGCGGGGGACGGGCGCCCGGATCGGTCGTCAGGCCCCCGCCCGGTTGCATTCGCGCCGTTCTTTCGGCCATACCTTAGCCACCCATGCAGACCATCGAAGGGCTCGAGCACGAGGCCGCCCAACTGATCGACGCCGCGACATCGACGGCCGAACTCCGGCAACTCGAGATCAAGTATCTGGGCAAGAACGGTCTCGTCACCGGTCTGATGCGGAACATCGGTCGGCTTCCGCCCGAAGAGAAGCCAACCTACGGAAAGAGGGTCAACGAAGCCAGGGCCCGGCTCCAGGAGCGGCTGGACGGGCGGATCGAGTCGTTGAAGGCGACGGAGCGCGCGGCCCAGTTCGAGGCGGAACGGATCGACATCACGATGCCGGCCCGCCGCCCCGACGCCGGCCTGGCGCACATTCTCGAGCAGACGGCCCAGAAGATCAAGAAGGTGTTCGTCGGCATGGGCTTCGAGTATTACGAGGGGCCCGAACTCGAGGAGTTCCGATACAACTTCACCGCTCTGAACTACCCGTCCGACCACCCGGCGATGGACGAGCAGGACACGTTCTACGTGGACGATCAGCGCCTTCTGCGGACGCAGATGACCTCGTTTCAGGGCCGGCTTCTGGAGAACCGCAAACCGCCCCTGCGGTTCTTCACGATCGGGCGGACGTACCGGAACGACGCCGTCGACCGCACCCACTCGTTCACGTTCCACCAGATCGACGCGTTCATGATCGACGAGGGCATCTCGATGGCCCATCTTAAGGGGACGCTCGAGCTGTTCGCGCGGGAGATGTTCGGCGGGGACGCCAAGGTCCGGTTCCGTCCCGACTTCTTTCCGTTCGTCGAGCCGGGGGTGGACTACGCGATCTCGACTCCGAAGCTGTTCGGCGGCAAGTGGGTGGAGCTGGGGGGCGCCGGCCTGGTGCACCCGAACATCCTCAAGCGCTACGGGATCGACTCCGAGAGATACACCGGTTTTGCGTTCGGTCTCGGGGTAGAGCGGATTCCGATGATGGCGTACGGGGTGGACGACCTGCGCAACTTCCTCGAAAACGATATCCGGTTCTTGAGCCAGTTCCGCGGGTGAGGGAACCGGGGGCGGTCGCGGGCCCGCGGCTCGGCACCGACGTCTTCCGTTCCGCGGGGGAGGGAACGGGGTTCCGGGAGCCGGGTATCGGGCTGCGGAGCGGGGAGGTCGGTTTGGGGGTTTCGGCCGGTCGACCGATCCCGTCTCGATCCGGGTTGGGCCTTCCGCTCCGAGAGGGGCGAGCCGCGCCAACGCCCCCCGACCCGAGTCGGGGCGGAACTTGGGATCGGTCTTCCCCCATGGCGGGAGGGACGGCACCGGGCGTCGGGGCAACGCTCATCCGTCCCCCCGGACGACGCCGCGGTTCGGCCGAAGCGGTGCGGAGCGACTCGTCGGGCCCGTTGCCGATCCCGTCCGGGGCCAAGCCATAATCCGATATGTCGCCCATCAAAGAAGGACTGAGCTTCGACGACGTCCTGCTGATCCCCAAACGAACCGAGGTCCTTCCCAGCGAAGTTGACCTCTCCACCGAGTTCCTCCCCGGCATCAGGCTCCGCATTCCGATCGTGTCCGCCCCGATGGACACCGTCACCGACGCCCGGCTTGCGATCGCCCTCGCCCGCGAGGGCGGCGTCGGCGTGATCCACCGCAACATGTCGATCGACGAGCAGGCGGAGCAGGTCGACCGGGTGAAGCGTTCGGAGCACGGGGTCATCACCAACCCGATCAAGCTCGGGCCCGACAAGACGATCCAAGAGGCGGTCAACCTCATGGAGCGCTTCCACATCAGCGGCGTGCCGATCGTCAACGGGGAGGGAACTCTGGTCGGCATCTTGACCAACCGGGACATTCGGTTCGAGACCGACTACTCCCGGCCGATCCGCGAGCGGATGACGAGCAAGAACCTCATCACGGCTCCGATCGGAACGACGCTCGACCGTGCCGAGCACATGCTGGCCGAACACCGGATCGAGAAGCTGCCGATCGTGGACGACCAGGGCCACCTGATGGGGCTGATCACGATCAAGGACATCCTCAAGCTCAAGCGGCACCCGAACGCGACCAAGGACTCTCGGGGTCGACTGGTCGTGGGCGCCGCGATCGGGGCGCTCCGACAGCCGTACGAGCGGGCCAAGGCGCTGATGGAGGCGGGGGTCGACTTCGTCGTCATCGACGCCGCCCACGGCCACAGCAAGGGCGTGATGGACTGTCTCACCATGCTCAAGGCCAAGCTCCCGAGCCTGCCCGTGGTGGCGGGCAACGTGGCGACGGCGGACGGCGCGAAGGAGCTGCACGAACTCGGGGCGGACGGTCTGAGACTGGGCATCGGGGCCGGCTCGATCTGCACGACCCGCATCGTGGCCGGAATCGGGGTGCCCCAGCTGACGGCGGTGATCGAGTGCTGCCGGTTCGCCAACAGCGTCGGTCTGCCGACGATCGCGGACGGCGGCATCCGCACGTCGGGCGACATCGTGAAGTGTCTGGCGGCGGGCGCGAGCAGCGTGATGATGGGCAACATGTTCGCCGGCTGCGACGAGAGCCCGGGCGAGATCGAGATCTACCGGAACCGGGCGTACAAGGTCTACCGGGGCATGGGTTCGATCGGGGCGATGAAGCAGGGTTCTTCGGACCGGTACATGCAGCTGAAGGAGCAGGGAGCGGTGATCGTGCCCGAAGGCGTCGAGGGGCGGGTCCCGTACAAGGGTCAGCTCCAGGACACGATCGCCCAGCTGGTGGGCGGCCTCCGGTCGGGAATGGGGTATCTGGGCGCGAACAACCTCGACGAGCTGCGGAAGCACGCGGAGTTTCTGAAGATCACGAACGCCGGTCTGCGCGAGAGCCATCCCCACGACGTCTGGATCACGAAGGAGCCGCCCAACTACAGCTCGCCGTACGCGACCAACGATCCGGAGTGACGGGCCGCGGGAGCGGGAGTCTGGGCCGGGGGCGACCCCGGGGAAGCGCGCCCGTTCGGGCGTGCCCGACGCGGCGTCCGCCGGGTCCCCGCGCTCGTCAGGGCAGCCCTTCCGCGCGCCTGGCGCGGCGCGCCAGGTCGGCGGCGATCGACCGCACATGGGTCAGATGCTGCCGGCGAGAGCCGTCCCGGATCGACGCGTTGCCCGTCCTCGAGTCGCGGATCTGAACGATGACGACCGAGTTGCCGACCCGCCCGTGGGCTATGAAGTGGGTCGTCCGGGTCGGGTCGTTGAGGGTCTCGTTCAGGGTCGAGCCGACGCTGTGGAGGGTGAGCCCCAGACCTTCGAGGGTCGAATCGGCGACCCGGTGCTTGCGACCGGACTGGAGCTGCCTCAGCGTGGCGCCGAGAGCGGCCTCGTCTCCGAAACGGGCGACGTACGCCCCGAAACGGGCGGTGCGGTTGACGCCCTCCACGCCCGCCAACTCGGCCACGTTCGACCGTATCGTCACGGGCGGATTGAGCTGGGAGCGGGTAACGGAATACCCTTTCGGCGGCGCGACGGCGTCGATGACGGACTGAACGGTGGCAGGCCGAACGGGCGCCATCAGCACCTCGATCGACGAAAACGCGGTCACCAGCCAACGCCACACCATGTCCTGACTCCCTGTACCCTCTACCCTTACGTACCGACGGCTCGCGCCGACGGCGGTTTCTTCGGAAACGAGCTTCGCCCGTTCCGGACGGTACGAATCCGCGGCGCGGGTGTTCGGTATCGGGAACGCCCCCCTTGGATTTTTGCCTGCAATCCGGTCTGGAATTGAATGATTCGATGTGAAGATTGAAATTTATCAAAAACGAGTCCCTGCATGGACGAAAAGTCTCGGTCCGATTCGGATTCTCGGCGCGGTGGGTCCTAGGGACGGTTCCCGGGGGCGGCTGTTCCACGCAGGTCGACGTGGATCGTCTTCTCGTGGGTGTAGAGGGCGGTGCCGACGGGGGCCCCCTTCGGCTTCCGGACGTGTTTCTTGAGGGTGACGTCCACGGCCACGACGGACGCGTGCTTCTGGGGGCTGTGGAGAGCGGCCTGACGGGCGGCGTACTCGAGGACCTCGCGGGGAACCCGTTCGGGACGGTTTCCGGTCGGGACGAGGACGTGGGCCGAGATGTCGCCGCGCACGTGGAGCCACCAGTCGTTGGACTTTCCCATTCGGGTGGTGAGGTAGTCGTTGGCGGTGGCGTTTTCGCCCACGTACACGGTGTATCCGGCCGGACCGGCGAGCTCCTTGACGCGATGCCCGTCGAAAGGTCGGGATTCCGAGGTTTTGCCGGCCCGGTCGACGCCGCCCGGGTGCAGGTAGCGGGCGTCGCGGGCCTCTTCGAGCAGCGATTCGAGGGCGGCGGGCGCGTCGGCGTTCCCGACTCGTTCGATCAGGGCGTCGAGCCGTATCCAGTCGGCCTCCAGCCGGGCGAGCTGGTCGGCGATTTCGCCGCGGCGCGACTTGGCGTGTTTGGCCCGCTCGAACAGACGCTGGGCGTTTTCCAGGGGCGTGAGCTCCGGGTTCAGCTGGACCACGATCGGGTTTCCCTCGTAGTCCCAAGCTTCGAGGGTGGCGGCGCCGGGGGCGAGGGTGGCGGCGTAGGCGAGCACGAGTTCGCCTTCGAGCTGGAGTCGACGGGCCCGGTCGGCGGCCGTCAGGGCCTGCCGCAGGCCGTCGATCGCGGTTTCTCGGGCCAGTCGGACCCTCTCCAGCTGGGCGAGCAGACTCTTCTTGAGCTGTTCGGTGCGGCGTCTCGGTTCCTCGACCCCGAAGTGCTGCTCGAGGGCGACCGATATCGAATCGCGACGCAAGGCGTCGTAGCCCATGGGCGCGACCGACACCGGATAGGCCCCGTATCCCAACGCGAGACAGGGGTCGTAGGCGCCAGTCTGAATCCGGGCGAGGAGATCGGCCCAGGCGGCGCCAAAGTCGGGTGCGGCGGCCGCCCATCGGGCCAGAAACGGCGACGCCCCCCGCGCTCCCCGGACCTGGTCGGGCGACTGGACTTCGGTCAGGTCCGGCCCGCGCGGGGCGGGGGGAGGCTCGTACGCCCGCCCCGGTCGGAGAACGCGCCCGGAGCGTCCGCCGGGCTGCATGAGGCCGACGATGGCGCCTTCGGCGTCGAGGAGGGCGGCGTTCGGCTTCTTGCCGATGATCTCGACGACGAGCGAGTGGGCGCCCGCGGGTCCGACAAATCCGAACTCGACGACGCGGTCGGCGTTGATCTGTCGAACCGAAACGAGCCGGGCGTCGCCGATTCGGGCTCGCAGAAGCCGGCAGAAACCGGGGGGTTCGGTCCCGGTCCGAACCCGCCGGGCGCTGAGGTGAACGCGGGCCGACTCGGGGTCGACGCAGACGAACAGGCACGCTTCGCCCGATTTTCCGTACAGGGCGATGGACACCCGCTTCGGGTCCGGTTGGGCGATGCGCTGGACCTTGGACCCAACGTGGGGCTCGATCTCGGCGACGACCGCCCGCAGGACGAGGCTGTCGAACGGGATCGGAGTCAGGCTCTCGACGCCGGGATCGGTCGGCATGGGCAGGTAAATTCTGATCGCGGCTCCATCTGTCCGGCAAGTCGCCGACTCCCGCCATGAGCGAACAAGGTACGCCTCCGGTCCCGCCCAGCCCGTTTTCGCCGGCTGGTCCCCAAAACCCGCCCGAACGGCGCGGCGACGGTCGGGGACCGGCTCCGCTGGGTTGGAAGCTCTACGTGGCGACGTGCGCGTTCATGGTGCTGCTGAATGTCGGCCTCGCCGTGACCGGGGTGGTTTTGGTCGGGATGCGCGACTGGATTCGGAGCGAGACGGACGACGCGACGGCCCAGTCGTTCGTGGTGGCATCGGCTTCGCTGATCGTGTTCGGCGTTCTGTTCGCGCTCGTGAACTCGGTGCTGCCGTTTCTCAAGAAGACGGCGGTCATGTATGTGATCCACGCCGTCAACGCGGTGGCGGCCGCGGCGCTCTGCATTCCCCTGCCGATCGCGTTGCCGACCCTGATCTTCTGGTTCCGGCCGGAGACGCGGGACTACTTCGAGTTTCGGTGAGGCGGGGGAGCCGGGTCGCGGGGGAACCGCATCTCCGGCCAAGCCGGGGCTCCCGCCGGGCGGCGGGAGATCAGATCCCCAGGTTCGACTCGACTCGGATCCAGTTTTCGACCGACTCGACCACGTCCAGACGGTCGATTTCGGCCAGTGCCCGCCGGAAGTCGGCCTCCCGGCACCGGTGGGAGAGAAACACGATCTCGCCCTGACCGGCTTCGGGGTCGACGACCTTCATCTGCATGGCGGCCAGCGACACGCGGTGTTCGCCGAGGATCGCGGCCACGCGCCCGAGGACGCCCGGCTGGTCCTTGACCCGGATGCGAAGGTAGTACTCCGACTCGACCTCCTCGATCGGGACGGTGGACAGGGCGGACTCCCACGGGATGGCGCTGCCCGGTCCGGCGACGCTGAGGTTGCGTCCGACGTCGAGCACGTCGCCGACGACGGCGGATGCGGTCGGGTGGGAGCCGGCTCCGCGACCCGAGAACATGACGTCCCCGACGAAGTCGCCTTGGAACCAGACCGCGTTGTAGACGTCGTTCACGTTGGCCAGGGGGTGGAGGGCGGGCAGCATGGTCGGATGGACCCGGGCCAGGCAGCGGGCGCCGCCGTCGCGCGGCTCGCAGATCGCGAGGAGCTTGATGTGGAATCCGAGGGACTCGGCATACCGGATGTCGTCGGCCGTCACCTTCCGGATGCCCTCGCGGTAGATGCCCTCGACGGGGACCTGGCGGCCGAACGCGATCGAGGCGAGGATGGCGAGCTTGTACTGGGCGTCGAAGCCGTCGACGTCGTTGGTGGGGTCGGCCTCGGCGTATCCCTTGGCCTGAGCCTCGGCGAGCACCTCGGCGAAGTCCGCGCCCTCGCGGGTCATCTTGGTGAGGATGTAGTTGGTGGTGCCGTTGACGATCCCCATCAGCTTGACGAGGTCGTTGCCGGCGAGCTGGTGCTTAAGGGGCTGGACGAGCGGGATGCCGCCGCCGACGGCCGCCTCGTAGTGAAGGTCGAGGCCTTTGGACCGGGCGAGGTGGACGAGGGCGTACCCGTCCTTGGCCATGAGCTCCTTGTTGGCGGTGACGACGCTCTTGCCGTTCCGAAGGGCCCTCTCGACGAGCCGAGCCGCCGGGTCCATGCCGCCGATGAGTTCGAGCACGAGGTTGATGCCGGGGTCGTCGACGATGGCGTCCAAGTCGGTCGTGACGAGATCGGGATCGACGCCGCGGTCTTTGGCCGCGTCGCGAACGCCGATGCGGACGATCTCGAAGGGCAGACCCATCTTGCTCTCGATGACGGCGCGGTTGTCGACGAGCATGCGGTAGACGCCGGTGCCGACGGTTCCAAAGCCGAGAAAGCCGATGCGGAGGCACTTGTGGGCAGACATGAGCGGCGATAGTTTACGGGATACGGGCGGGGGAAGGGGGAGCCGGGCGGAGAGGGCCGCCCCGCGGTCGGGAACGCCGACCGGGCGCGGCCGGGGTCCGGTTTCCGCAAATCCCCTAAAGGTCGCGGGGGGATGTTGCCGACATGAGTAAGGAGCCCGAACACGGGCTGAGGCACGCAATGGCAACCTTCCCGATCCTGCAAGTCCTACCCCCGGGGATTCCGGCGGCGGCCAACGGCCCGGAACCGGTTTCGCCGGGACCGGGCTTCGGCGTCGAGATGTCCGCCCGGAGAGCCTGGCCACCGCCGGGCGCACCGCCCCCTGGGACCCCGAATCTGGGCCCCGAGGGGGAAGAGGCAGCGACCTTCGAGCCGAATGCTCGGTCAAAACAGCCGGACTTCCTTCTCCTCGACCCCTCGAAATCGATGTCGTTCTTCTCGGAGACCGACTTGGTCGAGGCGGTCCACCCCGCGGCACCGCGCCCCCTGGGAAAGGGCCTCGCGGTACCGCGCGCCTTGGGAGAGGGCCCGGCGGCGGATGCCGTTCCCAGCGAGCCGGCGCCGAACCCGGCTTGGGTCCTGGCGGCGTCGGTCCCTGTTCCGGTGCCGCAGTTCGATCCCGCTCTTCTGGCCGATCTGACCCCGGTCCGCCCGATCGCGTCGGAAACCGGTTCGCGCCCGATTCCCGGCGTCGCGGACGAGGCGCCCGGGGCGAAACCGACTCCGACTCCGCCGCCTCCGGCGCCGGCCGATCCGTTCGACCGGTCGTCTGCGGCCGCCGTTCTGTCGACGGGAGGCGTCGACCCGACCCTGGATCGGGCCGGCACGGCCAAGGTTCTGGCAACGGCGACTCTCTCCCGCACCGCACCCCAAGCGCCCCCGCCCGAACACGGCCAGCGGACCGTTCCCACGCTGGAAACGGCGAACGCCTCCCCGCCCCAGGTGGATCCGACTCTGGACCGGGCCGGTGCGGCCGCCGCGGCCGGAACGGTTGCCCGGCCAGTTTTCGGAAGCCGCCCCGCCTCGGTTTCGGAGGACGCGCCTCCCGCCGCCCGCGGGAAGGTCGTGTCTCCGACCGAAGTCGAGACTCGGCCCGCGTCGACGGGATCGGACGAGACGGCCAAGGCGGTCGTCGACGGATCTCGGGCGATGCCGGCCGCGCCGAAGGCGGACGGGCCGGCGACGTTCGCGAGCCGAACGGTCGTCGAATCGGTCCCGGCCGACGGGGAGAAAAGGGTGGAGCTCGGAGCGAGGCCGTCGGCGCCGGTTCCGTCCGACCCGGCCAAGAAGCTCGAAGCCGATTCGGCCGCCGTTCTCCAGAAACCGGAATCCAAAGGGAACTCCGTGTCGACAGCCCCGACCGCGGGGGCGCCGACCGACTCGGGAGCCGACCGCCGCGAGACGTCGGACGAGGACGCGTTCGCACCGGTGGACCGAGCCCGACCGACCGGCGACACGGACCGGGCCGAGCCGTTTGCGGCCCGCGTCGTCGAGGCGGCGGCGCGACCGGTCGAAGGTCCGAATCGTCCGAACCCGCTCTCGGCGCGGTTGTCGATGGAGGTCCTCGTCCAGATCGCGGACCGGATCGAGATGTTGGCCGCCAAGTCGGCTCGGCGCGAAGTCGTCGTCCACCTCGAACCGGAGGAGCTGGGTTCGGTCACCATGGTGGTCCGGCGCAACGGAACCAACGTCGAGGCGAGCGTCTACGCGAGCCACGAACAGGTCCGGGCGGCGCTCGACCAGAACCGGGCGGGGCTCACCCAGCAGCTCGAGTCGCGGGGATTGACCCTCGGCGGTCTGACCGTCGGCTCGCAGTCGGCCGAAGCCCGGTCCAACGGCGATGGGGCGCAGCCCGCGTTCGCCCAACCTGCCCAAGCCCGATTCGGTTCGGACTCGACCGGCGCCTCGGCCCGGCCGGCGACGATCGACCAGATCCGCGCCTCGATTCGGAATGCCTCAGGCCTCGACCTTTGGACGTAGGGATTCCGCCATGACCCAACCCGTCAACTCTTACGACTACAACGCCGGCTTCGGCATCCAGCCGCAGAAGTCGAAGTCCGAACTGAATATGGAGATGTTCCTTCGGCTTCTGGTCACCCAGCTGCAGAACCAGAACCCGCTTGAGCCGATGAACGATCGAGACTTCTTCGCCCAGATGGC
>JBDNCL010000096.1:0-10447 GCA_046719655.1 Fimbriimonadaceae bacterium | reverse complement strand
CTTTGATCTCCTATATTGCATGTTTGTACGCATACTGCTGGCTCTTCTTCTGTCGGTCGCGTGCGTCGCGGCGGCGCCCGCCTCGGATCGGATCATCGCCCATCTCGGCGTCGTCACCACGGCGACCCAGGCCTTCGCGGACAACGGCATGCAGGAGGCGGTCGTCTCGCTCGCTCCCGGAGACAAGCTCGTCGTGCTTTCCCGAAGCCAGACCGTCGCCCGGATTCTCCGAACCGACGGCCGCGAGCTGTTCGTTCCCCTGCCCCACGTTCGGATTGCCGAGCCGGTGACGCTCCGCACCGCGATCGACCGAATCCGATTCTTCGAACGGATGCGATCCTCCGATCCGGCCGCCTCCGCCTACTACGACGAACAGGCCGGGCCCTGGGTGGCCCTGGTCGCGCGCCAGCTCGCGATCCGCAACGACGCGGGCGAACTCCCCGACCTGGACCGTACCGGTTGGGGCGGAGACACCCTGCCGACCCTCGAGCTCAAGAACAACACCTCTTACTCCCTGCGGGTCTATCTCGTCGGCCCGAGGACGGTCACCCGCACGATCGCGCCCCGCAGCACGCTCACCGAAGACTTTGCGCCCGGAACCTATCGGGTCGTCGTCGAGACGACTTCGGGAGACGTCACTCCGCTCCGCACCAACTGGAAGCTGGAGACCGGCTACGTGCACTCCATCACGCTCTACATCGAGACGACGACGGTGCCGGTCCCGGTGCGCGTTCCGGGACGCAGACGGTAGCCCGGCGCCGCGCCGGGGCGGGAAGCCGCCTTCCCCGAGCTCGGGCGAAGCGGCCGGCACTCGGCCGCCGCGCCCGGGCCGGGGCGTCGAAACGAGGCGCGAGCCAGAACTGGCCGCCCGAGATCCCCGGCGGTCGCGGCGTGGGCGGACGGGATCGGCGAAACGGATCGCGTCGGGTTTTCGGCCGGACTGTGGTCTACGGCGGTGGCGCGGCGCCGACCGTCGGCCGGGGCGAGGCGATCGGACTCTCGGACGGAATCCGGCGCCCGGGGATCGGCCGATCTAGAGCTCGCGGCCGGCCCAGCGGACGGACCGCTCGAACAGGCGACGGAACGAGGGGTGGGTCCACGATCGGGCGTCGTGTCCAAGACCGATGTAGGCGACTCGGCCCTCGCCGTGGTTCCGGGCGTACACAGACGGGTAGGCGCCGCCGTCGGAGGTCCGACGCACGGCCAGGACTTCCGGTTCGGGGCCGGTCCACTCGAACTCGTAGGGCTCGTCGTCGATGTCGAACGGTCCGAGACCTTCGGTGATCGGGTGGCGGGCGACGGTTTCGACGCGGAGGCGCCCGAAGGCGGCGTGTCCGGTGAAGCGGCTGCCGACGATTTCGAGCAGACCCTCCCCGCGGCCGCCTGGCGCGAGGTCCCCGGCGGGGACGTTGGCGGCGTGGACGGCGACCACCCCGAGTCCGGACAAGACCCGGTTTCGGAAGTCTTCGAGGTCGGACGCGGCGAGGGACGCCCCGGTCAGGACGAGAACGGCCACCTCGGCCTCGGCGACGACCCGCCCCCGTTCGGCGAAGCGGGACAACCCCCAGGCGGTCTGGACGGGGATCCACCCGGCGGCCAGGATCTGCCGCAGGGAATCGGCGGCGCCGGCCAGATCGTGGAAGTGGTCGAAACCGTCGACGAGGATGAGGGTGCGGGGCACGGAGGGAGCATAGCGCATCGCGCGGTCGCGCTCGAAACCGGCACCCTTCGCGACGCTCGAAGGGGTTCGGGGTTTTCCGCACTCGCTCGAGAAGCCGTCCGGTCGCGGTCGACCGGGTGGGAAACGTCTTCCGCCGCCGAACCTCTCGGTCGCCGCTCCGGCGGCAATCGTCCCTTCCGGTCTTCGCGCGGGACTTCTCTGGCCGAGGTCCGTACCGTCGAGGACGAGCGCGTCGGGGTGCGGTCCGTCGGCCGGAAGATGCACGGCCCGGAGCACGGCGCGGGCGAGGCGCGTCTGCGGCTTCTGAGGCGGCCCGCGGCGAGACGGTCGAGCGGTCCGGCGACCGTTTGGGCGCGGCGACGCCGTGCCGGCACCCCGTCGCCGGCGACCGGTTCCCCGAAGACGGGACGGCCAGGAGAGCCGGACGGCCGCGGTCGCGCGGCGAGGGTTGCACCCCGGCGGGAGCGGGGACCCGGTCTCCGCAAATCGGTTCCATATCGGCGAACCGTCGCCGACGTTCCGGCCGATCGGGAACGACTTCGATCCCCCTGAGTAGACTCGCGGTGATGGAATCCCGCATCCCGTTGGCATACACGTTCGGCAACCACCAGCACTGGGTCGACATGCAGTGGCTCTGGGGGTACGACGTCCTGCCCGATTCGGTCGCCGACATGCTGACTCTTTGCCGAACGGTCGGCGTGAAGGGGTGCGTGAACTTCGAGGGCGTCGGGTACGAGAAGATGGCGGCCGAGTGCCCCGAGGCGCTGGCTTCGCTGCGCGAGGCGGTGCAGAACGGATGGCTCGAAGTCGTGGGTTGCTCCTATGGACAACCCTATGGGCAGTTCCACGGCGGCGAATCGAATGTCCGGCAACGGGTGTACGGGGCGCGAACGGTCCGGCGGCTGCTCGGCGTGTGGCCGACGACGTTTTGGGAGGAGGAGTTCGACTTCTACCCGCAGCTCCCGCAGATCTTGAAGGGGTGCGGTTTTCAGGCTGCTTCCCTGTTCTTCCAGTGGACCTGGCATACGCCCGAGATTCCGTTCGAGGACTCGCCCGTGATCCGGTGGGTCGGGGCGGACGGCACCGCGATTCCGGCCGCGACCCGAAACCGGCTGAACCTCCACCAGTGGCCCGAGGATATGGACATCGTCCTCCAGGAGCTGGCGGAGTCGCCGGCGCAGGAAGGCCCGCCGCGCCTCGTTCTTCAGTGGCTCGAGCTGAACCCGTCGCCGGACTGGATGTGCCGGAGCGAGCTGATCTTGCCGAAACTGAAGCGGCTGCTTTCGGACCCGAGGTTCGACGTGAAGCCGACGACCCTCGGCGAGTATGTGCGCGCCTACACGGCCGAGGTCGGCGGCGAAGCGGCTCTGCCGGCCCGCCGGTACCGACCGGACGACGTATGGCACGGCCTGACGCTCGGCAAGAACGGCGACGAGATTCGGCGCATGTCTCGGAAGGTCGAGTCGCAGATTCTCGAGGCGGAGTCGCTGGCGGCGACGACGAGCCTGTTCGGCCGCCCCTACGCCCAGTGGGACGTGTACCCGACTTGGGAGCTGGAGGAGGCTTGGCGGGAGATTCTCCAGGCCCAACACCACGACAACGACGAGTGCGAAGGGTTGTGCGGACGCGTCGGCTGGGCGAGCTACCACCGCGCGAAGACGATGCCGCAGGACCTTCTCGACCTCCACTGGTCGAACCTCGAGGACCGAATCGCGGCCCCGGAAGGGCAGCGGGTCGTCCTCAATCCCACAGGCTGGACGCGCGAATGCGCGGTCGGTCGGCCCGACGGCGGCCCCGCCCTCGCCGTCGAAGGTTTGCGGGCGTTCGGTTGGAAGGCGGTTCCCGGCCCTGAAGATTCGGCCCCCGAAGAGACGGGCGAACTTGATGACGACCTTGCGGGCGAGGGGGTGACGGTCACGTTGCCCGACGGTCTGCCGGGCGAGCTCCGGGCCGAGGGCTGGAGCGCAGCCCTTCTCGAGAGCCCTCTGCTCCAGGTTGTGGGCAAGGTCGACGGAAAGCGGGTGACATGGAAGCCGGACGTCTCGGGAGCCGGGCGCCAAGCGGCGCACCGGTACTGGAGTTTGGCGAGCGAACTCGACGCCGACCAGGCGTCGGCGAGTGGTTCCATCGCGATGTCGCCGGACGGTAAGGCGGCCATGATCTCGATCGGTCTGCACCCGCTGAACGGTGGGGAGCCAGACCCCGGCCTGGGCGGCGCCTGGCGTTGGCCGGTTCGGCCGAACTTCGAGGTCGCCCACGTCTACGCCGACACGCCGTACGCGGTCGAGGAGATCGCCACGGGGAGCCGGGGCAAGCGAAAGTATCCGGAAGGGGACTGGATGACGTCGCCCCAGTGGTTTGAGGACGTCGAGGGCGCTTTCACGGGTCAGACGTTCGTGGATCTTGTGGGGGCGGACGGGCGCGGCCTCCTCGTGGTCCACGATGGTTTGCGTCAGTGGTTTCGGACGGAGAACGGGTTCGAGGTCGTCCTCGGCGCACTCGACCCGTGGGACGAGAAGCAGGCGACGGCGGAATTCGAGGCCGCGTTCTTCCTGATCCCCCACGGCCCGATCACGCACGCGGAGCGATGGAAGAGGGCGCAGGAGGTTCTGCGCGAGCCCAGGGTCCTGGAAGCGGCGGGGGACGATGGCGACATTCCATCCGAATTCGCTCCCGTTCATGTTTCGGCTCCCGGCGTGGCCGCGACCGCCTTCTACCGCGAGATGGAGTCTTTTTCGGGTCGGGACGTGCCCGACTACGCGGGCAAGGGGATCGGGTACCCGTTCGTGCTCCGGCTGGTGGAGTTTGCGGGCGAGCCGGCCGACGTCGAACTGACGCTGGCGGGCCCGGTGGCGGCCGCGTTCAAGACCAACCTCCTCGGCACGATCGAAGAGACGCTGAAGGCCGAGCCCGGAGAGACGGCCCGGCTGTCGCCCGACGCGGCCGCACTGGAGAGGTTCGGAATTCGGGCCGAGAAGGTCCGGTTCGCGATGCGTCCGCACGAGATCGCCACCGTGTACCTGGACTTGGTGCCGGGGCGGAAGCAGGTGCGCGATCTGGACGCCCGGCGCACGGTATGGGCGACCGTACACCGCGTCGACGAGGAGTAGATCTCGGGGGAATCGGGCGGCGGCGTCAGCCGACGGGTTCGTCGTCCGTCCCGTTCTCTTCGACCCAGGCGAGCAGTTCCCGGATGCTCGCGGTCGCGAGCCCGACGCAGGTGTCGGCGGCGCCGTAATAGACGTTCAGGGTGTCGCCGTCTTCGGCCAACGTCGTGCCGCACGGAAAGACCACATACGGCACGTCCCCTTCGATTTCGTAAGGCGCCTGCGGTCCCATCACCCAGTCGCGACCCCGCCGCAGGCAGACGTCCGGGCGTTCGAGGTCGAACAGGGCCAGTCCGAGACGGTAGATGGAGCCGGATGCGTGTCGGCGGACGCCGTGGTAGAGCATGAGCCATCCGCGCTCCGTCTCGACCGGGGGCGGCGACAGACCGATCTTGTCGGCGTCCCACCATCCGCCCCGACGCGCCCGGAGGATGGGACGGCGGTTGGTCCAGGTGCGGAGGTCTTCGGATTCCGACATCCAGATGTCGCCTGATTCGCCGACCATGGGGCGGTGGATCAACCGGAACTTGCCGCCGATTCGGCGCGGAAGCAGAGCCGCATCCTTGTCCCAAGCCGGGGAGACGACCCCCAAGCGTTCGAAGGTTCGGAAGTCCTCGGTGAGGGCGAGGGCGACGGCGGCGCCCGGTTCGCCGTACGCGGCGTAGGCGACGGCGTACTTCCCGATCTCCTCGAGGTAGGTGATGCGGGCGTCTTCGGCACCCCATTTCTCTTCGGGGTGGGCGAGCGGCCGCCGTCATGTGGGACTGGCCGGTCCGCGATTCGCAGCGGCAGAGGAGGAGCGTGTGCCCGTCGGGCAACCGGGCGACGCCCGGGTTGAACACGGAGTGCACGGGATACGGCCACATCCCCGCGTGGAGAACGGGGTTTTGCGGGTGCCGGACGAAGAGGCGGTCGGTATCGTGGTAGACGGACATCGCGAAAATCCCCCGGGGCGCATGCCCGTCCGGAGCGTATCCCGATCGCGGGGTCGGCCGCTCGGCGCCCGTCGGAACGGGGACGCCGACCCAGGTCCGCGATCAGGCCCGCATGGAGATCTTCAGCCGGGTGAAACCCCAAACGAAGAGGGCGAGGAGGGCGGTTTGGATCAGGGCGCGAACGGTTCCCAGAGTCGGGCCCGGGGTCATCTCGGCGATCTTTCCGCCGATCGTCAGCGCCCACAGGGGGGCGACGAGGTTCGTGATGGCGGCGTAGGCGAGGAGAGGGTTTTGTCCGACAGCGGCGAAGAAGCCGAGGACGCGTCGCGCGTGGGGCTCGAGAGCGATCAGACCGGCCAGGGTCAACATTCCGAGACCGGGCGTGACGAGGAGGTAGCCCATCGTCTTCGGGTCCTTCTTGATGCCGCCTCCGTAGGGCTCGAGGAGACAGCCGAGCAGCAGCCACGCGTATCCCCAGAGCAGGATGGGTCGGATCCGGGGATCGGCGACCCGGGCCGCGAGCCAGGCGCCGAGGACGCCGAACGGGAACAGGAGCCAGATATTGTGCCGGGCGTAGAAGAACCCGACGACGGCGGGGACGAGGAGGAAAGCGACCGCGCACGCCGGTCCGGGAGACATGCCTTCCGCTTCCGTCTCGCGCGCGCCGAGAAGCAGATCGCCGAGGATGAGACCGGGGACGACGACGAGCAGGTACGGCAGGAAGTCGGGGCCGCTGAGGGGCATCCAGGCGCTCCACGTCCAAAACGTGTGGAGCGGCTGACCGGGGACGGTCTTCCCCAACATGAGCGCGGCCACCGCCCCCACAACGAGCAGGCGCCTCTGGGTGGCGGTGGCGGGGTCGCGGGTGAACCACCAGACGATGCCGCCCAACACCGACATGTTGGCGAGCACGGCGATGATGATGTCGACCCGTTTCCAATCGAACCCCGAATCGTTTGGGTAGCGGACGTTGAGGACGATGCCGAGCAGGATCAGAAGCCCGACGGTCCGGGTGGCGGCGGCGGCCCAGGCGGGCCAACCTCGGGGAAGACGGCCGTAGACGCCGAGAAAACCGACGAATCCGGCGAGGCCGAGCAGCCACTGGAGAATCTGCGGAGAAGGCGCCATCTGGTACGGACGCAGGTGTTGGCCGAGAACGGCGAACGCCAGGAGCAGGACGCCGCGCCGGGCGATATTCCCGAACACCCGGAGAGGCGGAGAGTCGGCTTCCTTCCGCATCGCGAGCGGGATGGCGGCGCCCATCGCCAAGATGAAGAACGGGAAAACGAGGTCGACCCAGGTGATTCCCGGCAGTTCGGGGTTGAACTTGTGGGTCGGCGGCGGAAGCTGGGCGTGGTACATCCAGCCCGGCAGCTGCCCCCAAGGGACGACGCCGCTGAGCATCATGCCCAAGATGGCGAGCGCCCGGAGGACGTCGAGCGACACATCTCGGTCGGTCGTTTTGGCGGCTTCCATAGGTTGCGCTTCTCGGCGGCGATCCTATGTTGGCCGGACCGGCCGCGTTCCCGCTGTGGTCGAATCACCGAGGCTTCCGCAAGCCGCAGAACCGGCGGATAGAGGCGTCCGGATCGCAGATGGCGCTCTCGGCGATCTCCCAGCTGTTCTTAGGCCCCGTCCCGTCGAAGTCGGCGTAGGCTTGGACTCTCGGCCGCGGTTTGAGCCATCCGACGCCCCCGGATCGGTCGCCGTCGGCACGGCCGAACGGCCGGATGCGGCCTCCGGAGAGGCAGCCGGGAGGGGCGTTGCGGGGGAACGGGGTGTCGCAGTCGAACCGCTCGCGCCAGATCCGGGTGATGGCGAGGGTGGCGCCGAAACGCTCGGAGTCGGTCATCGTCGCGACGCTCGTCGGGTTGACGCCGTGCCGCCGGTGGAGCCTGTCGCGGCCCCTCTGAACGAGTCGCCCGCGCCCGCTTGTCCTCGCCCTTGTCCGAAGGGAGGATCCACGACCGCCCGGCGTAAGGTTCGCGGACCTCGGTGGGGAGGGGCGGGTCGCATCAGGTTCGGACGGCGGCCCGGAGAACGTCGCGATAGACGTCGGCACCGGTTCGGACGGAGGGCGGGCGCCGGTTGTTCTGGACGTCGTCGACGCAGGTTTCGCAGGATTCGCCGGATTCGCGCAGCGGGCGGACGCGGAGCCCCCCTCCCCGGTCGCCGGAATCTTCGGGGACTCGTCCGTTTTGCCACGGACTCGGCTCTCCCTCGAAGGCGACGGTGCGGTCGCGGCGCCGCACCTGCAGTTTCGGACCGGGGGTGTGGGTTTCGGCCGAGTGGCAGCCCTTCTGGGGATCGCGGATCACGGCAAACGTCGCTCCGTCGGGGAGGCAACCGAACGGACCGACGTGGATGCGGGGCCGGTTACGTCGGGCGAGCCGGCCGCGTTGCGGCCGTCCGACGAGGGCACGGCAGAGTCTCGGCAGCTTCCGCCCGCGGGGGAGGGCGGCCTGGCGCCCCCAGATCCCCGCTCCGACGGCTCCAGCGACGATCGAAATGGTTTTCAGCGTGAAAGCGGGGAATCCGACAAACGCCGGGGCGGCCGAGAAACCGGTCGGCATGTCGGCGCGACCGGTCAGCGATCAGCGGAAAACAACCGTCTTGGCGCCATTGAGCAGAACACGCCGTTCGATGTGGTAGCGGACGGCCCGGGCGAGGACGCGGCTTTCGATGTCGCGCCCGATGGCGGCGAGGTCCTCCGGCAACATGCTGTGGTCGACCCGCTCCACGTCCTGCTCGATGATGGGGCCCTCGTCTAGGTCGGGGGTGACGTAGTGGGCGGTCGCCCCGATGAGCTTGACCCCGTGTTCGTAGGCTTGGCGGTAGGGTTGGGCGCCCCGGAAGCTCGGAAGAAACGAGTGGTGGATGTTGATGGCGCGTCCCTGGACGCGGTCGCAGAACGGTTCGGAAAGCACCTGCATGTACCGAGCCAGGACGACGAGTTCGACTCGGTGCCGTTCGATCAGGGAGAGGATCTGGCCCTCCTGCTCGGGCTTGATGGCCGGGTTGGTGGGGAGATGCCAGAACGGGACGCCGGCGGCCTGAGCCAGCGGCTCGAGCACGGGATGGTTGGAGACCACGCCGACGACTTCGGCCCGAAGCTGCCCGCTGCGCCAACGGAACAGCAGGTCGTTGACGCAGTGACCCGCCTTGGATCCCAGGATCAGGATGCGCGGACGGTGCCGGGCGTCGACCAGCTTCCACTCCATCCGGAACGCGTCCCCGACGGGGGCGAAGCCCGTCTCGAGTTCGGGCAGGAGCTCTTCCGCCGACTTTCCTTCGAGGTCAAAATGAACCCTCATAAAAAAGTATCCCGTCGAAGGATCGCCGTATTGGGCCGAATCGAGCACGTTGGCGTTGCGCTCGACGAGAAAGCCGGCGACTCGGTGAACGATGCCGACCGAGTCGGGACACGAAAGGGTTAGGAGAAAATCGAATCGATTCGGAGACAACGAATCGCCCGCCATGCCGAACATAAGGTCGTCATCGACTATGACACGAAACGGTCGCACGCGGCGTCGTTTTGGTCGGGGAACGGCGATCCGTTCAACCATCCGTTTCGTCCAGACGCCGCGATCGTTGGATCGGGTTCCATGACGGACACGTCGCTCCTGCCAAACGGCGACGGTACCGGGCGACCAACCCGTAGACGGCGTCGCGCAGCGGCCGGGGAACGATTCGGGCGATGCGGGCGAGTCGGTATGCACCCCCCAAGGCGGACAAGGCCCGCAAGACGGCCTCAGACCGAGTCCACGCCCGACCGTCGTCGATGAGGACGACGGTGCCCAGAGGCCCGTCTCCGAAGCCGTGCCGGTTCAACAGAGTCCGGGCGGCCTGAGAACTCGACGGCGCCACCGCGAACCGGCCTTCGCGGTCGCGGTCGATCAGCCACAGCACCCAACGGGAGCAAAAGCCGCACTCGCCGTCGAAGATCAGGACGGCCCGGGCGTCGGCGGCGGACTTGGGAGTCGGCATCTCGTTCGATCCTACGCGCCGACCAGACCGCCGGTTACCTCGGCCCGGGGAGGGCCCATCATTCGATCTCGACCTGAGTCAGTTCGAGCTCGCGCCCCGAGAGGATCTCGGACGAGAGCTCGCCGCAGTCCGGGCACGCATACACGACGTCTTCGGGGCAGAACACGCGGCCGCAGCTCCGGCACCGGCACTCGACGGGGACCTCGGTCCACTCGAGGTCGGCGTCTTCGGCCAGAGTTCCCTTCCGAACGATCTCGAACGCGAACTCCAGGGCTTCGGGGACCACCCCCACCAGACGACCGATCCGGAGACGGACGACGGCGATGCGTCGGGCTCCCGCCTCGCTCGCGGCGGCCACGGCCGCGTCGAGAGCGTGGGTGATGATCGCGACCTCGTGCATGGGGCGTTCGCCTCCCGTGTGCGGCCCCTCATCCGTACAGCGGGCCGTAGTTGGCGCAAGCCCGGTAGTCGGCACCCTGCGGTTCGAGGGCGCCAAACCGGGTCCAGGCGCTCGGCCGGAAGACGGCCGATTCGGGCACGTTGTGCATGTCGACCGGGATTCGAAGCATCGCGGCGAGGCTGATCAGGTCGGCGCCGATGTGACCGTAGCAGATGGCGCCGTGATTGGCTCCCCAGGCCGCCATGACGCTGTAGACGTCGCTGTAGGGGGCTTTGCCCGTCAAGTTCGGCACGAACCAGGTGGTCGGCCAGGTCGGGTTGGTGCGCTCGTCGAGGAC
>JBDNCL010000095.1:0-10493 GCA_046719655.1 Fimbriimonadaceae bacterium | reverse complement strand
GGACGTCCAGACCAGGCGCGGAAACGGGCGAACGGCCGACCTCCGGGTCGGCCGCGACCGCCGGGGCCGACTCGGCGGAGCGGGAACCGCCGTCTCGGTCCGCCACGCGGCCCGCGCCGCTCGCGGACGGAGTCTCGTCCGCCGGTTCGGCCAAACCCGTTTGTCCTGTCGTCGCCTCGGCGGAACCGGTCGGCGGATCGTCCCGTCGGCCGGGAGCCGTCCCGACCGCATCGGGCAACCGTTCGGCGATCGATTCGAGAAGCCTCTGCACCTCGACCAAACGTTCCAGGTCCGCCAACGCGGCCCGCGCTTCGGCCGGATCGGCCGTCTCGAACGCGGCGACGCCGCGGGCGCGGACCGTCGCAACCCGATCTTCCAACCAGACTCGCGCATCGACCAGCCAACTCGGACTGTGCATAGGACTAGTGTATGCCACATTGTCGGGGATAGAGGCGCGAGCTTCGTGCGTCCGCACCGCAAAAAGACTCCCGTCCTCCGAGGGTCGATCCGGCCGGGTTCGGCCTGCCGGGCGAGGCCGGGGCGAGTCGTGAGAGCCTCGGCCGAAGCCGCGGCGCGGGATGCGGCCCGGGCCGGTGCCCCTCCCGGGGCCGATCTTCTGCGCAAAATACCGCAGGAATCGACAACCAAATCCCTTGCCATCCGCATCGCGAAGGGTTGAAACTCAATCGGACCATGCTGTCCGATCTGCCGAAGCCACCGGGTGCGGATGCAGAGATCGAGCAGGATGTCGCCGAGCGGACTCTGAACTCTCTGGCCTCCCAAATCGCCGTCCTCGACCGGGACGGCAAGATCGTGTGGGTCAACGAGGCGTGGCGGCGGTTCGGGATGGACAACGGTTGCCTCCGGGGCGACGCCTACCTGACCGACAACTACCTGTCGGTGTGCGCCCAGGCCGGCCCGATCGAGCCTCTGGCCGCAGAGGCGGCGGAAGGGGTGCGCGGCGTTCTCAGCGGGGATCTCCCGTCCTTCACCCTGGAATACCCGTGCCACTCCCCGGACGAGGAGCGATGGTTCTTGATGTACGTCACCCCGATGGACGGCGGCGGAGCCGTCGTGTCCCACGTCAACATCACTGCCCGCAAGTGGAAGGAGATGGCGGTTCTGGAGATGCTCGGCCGAGAGGACGGGCGCCGGACCAAGGGCGGCTGGGGAGCCCGGGCCAAACGGGTTGCCGGCGAGGCCCGGAGCGCGATGGTCGCCGAGTACCGGGCGATCCTTCTCGATTCGCTGGAGTCCAGGGTGATCCGAACCGCCAAGCCGATTTCGGCGCGATTGGCTCTGCTTGCGGCGGAGCTGGGGAGTCTGCGGGCGACCCCCCGCGACGTGATGGACATCCACCTGTCGACCGTCCGCGGTTTCCCGCGGGAAAACTCGGGCCGGTCGGTTGCCGTCATGGAAGAAGGCCGGTTTATCCTGATCGAGCTTCTCGGCCTGTTGGCCGCCTACTACCGTGCCAAGTCCTGAACCCATCCCGCACCGGCGTCTCGTCCTCTACGTGGCCGGATGGACTCCGCGAGCCGAAACCATGGTCGCTTCGATCCGTTCCGTCTGCGAAGACGAGTTTCCCGGCCGATACCTCTTCGAGGTCGTCGATGTGATCGAGGACCCCGAAAAGGCCGAAGAGGCGAAGATCGTCGCCACGCCGACTCTCATTCTCGCCGATGATCCGCCGCGGCGGATCATCGGCGACGTCACCTCCATCCGCTCGCTTCGCGCCGCCTTCGGGCTCGCCGCGAGCGAATGACGCGTCCAAAAAATGATCTCGACCAACGGACTGACCAAGACCCCGACGGGAATTCCCGGATTCGACACGATCAGCGCGGGAGGGTTGCCCGACGGCAGGGTGACCCTCGTCACCGGAACCGCAGGGAGCGCCAAGACCGTCTTCTGCGCCCAGTTTTTGGCGGCGGGCATCCTCCGCTACGGCGAGCCGGGCGTCTTCGTCACCTTCGAAGAGACTCCCGAGGACATTCGCCGCAACCTGTTCGGACTCGGGTGGCCGGTGGAGCAGTGGGAGAGGGACGGCACGTGGGCCTTCGTCGACGCGACTCCCGACCCCCACGTCGACGTCGCCGAGATCGGCGACTTCGACTTCAAGGCTTTGATCGCCCGCATCCGACGGGCGGTGGAGAAGACGGGGGCCAAGCGTCTTGCCGTCGATTCCGTCTCCGCCGTGTTCGCGCTCTACGAGCGGACGGCGTCGGTCCGGCGAGAGCTGCTGCGGCTGACCACCGCCATCCGAGACATGGGCGTGACCGCGATCGTGAGCGGCGAGCGGTCGGCCGAGGAAGGGCAGGTCGCCCGTTACGGGCTCGAGGAGTTCGTGTGCGACAACGTCGTGATTCTCCGCAACAACACGGAAGGCGAGAAACGACGCCGAACGGTGGAGATCCTCAAGCTCCGGGGCGCCTACCACCAGAAGGGGCAGTGGCCGTTCACCGTCGTCCCCAACGAGGGGCTGACCGTGCTGCCGCTTTCCGCGCTCGACCTCCAGCAGCGATCGAGCGAGGAACGCGTCACCACCGGGGTGTCCGGGCTCGACGACATGGTCGGCGGCGGCTTCTACCGCGGCTCGGTCACCCTGGTTTCGGGCGCCACCGGAACCGGCAAGACGCTGCTTTCGACCCAGTTTCTGGCCGGAGGCGCCCGAGAGGGCGAGCGTTGCCTGCTCCTGGCGTTCGAAGAGAGCCGCGATCAGCTGACCCGCCAGCGGCCACCTCCACATCGAGTGCAGCATCCCCGAGTCCCACTCGGTCGAAGATCAGCTGATCCGCATCCGAGAGCTGATCGACGCCGTCCGCCCGACCCGGGTCGCTCTCGACGGCGTGAGCGCCCTCAGCCGCGTTTCGTCGACGGCGAGCTACCGCGAGTTTGTCATCAGCCTCGCGTCGCTTCTCAAGAAGCTCGAGATCACAGCGTTGCTGACGTCCACGAGCGAAGACCTTCTCGGCGGTTCGTCGATCACCGAGGCCCATATCAGCACGATCACGGACACGATCCTCCTCCTGCGCTACGTCGAGTTCTTCGGCGAGATCCGGCGGGGGATCAATGTGCTCAAGATGCGCGGATCGGCCCACGACAAACACATCCGCGAGTACGAGATCGGAGAGTGGGGCTTGCGGGTGGGCGCACCGTTCCACAACGTGCTGGGGATTCTGTCCGGCGACTTTCGGCACGTCATGCCGGCCGAGATCGAACGTCTGGGCAGTTTGTTCGACCAACCAACCAATAGAGACTGATTCTTGCGCGAGTCGCCACAAAAGACTACCAAAAATGCAGGAAATCCCGAAAAGTGTTCTGGTGGAAGCGGCTCCGAAGCGGCTTCAGCGGTGGACAGCGACTTGCGCGAACGGCCCGAACTCACGGCAATATTCGAAGACGTTGGGGTCCGTATGCAGATCACCAGCGTCGAGCCCGGATCATCCGACGGTCTGATCGTCCTCGATGAAGGCGGCTTCGTCGTCTACGCCAACGAGGCCGCCCACGAGATTCTCCTCCCCGACGCCGGATCCATGGTCGGCCGCCCCTTTGGGCTCCCGCTGGTCGCCAACTACCGCGCCCACATCGAAGTCGTCGGTCAGCACGGGGCCCAGGAGGTCGAGATGTCGGCCAGCAAGTCGCTTTGGAACGGCCAGATGATGGAGGTCGTCATCCTCCGCCCGGTGCGTTCCCCGAAGTCGACGGCCGACCGGCCCGCCTTCAGCGCCCTCCACGACCCCCTGACCGGCGTCGGCAACCGACTCCTGCTCGCCCACATGATGGAGCGGCTCGGGCAGAAGACCACGCCGACCGCGTTCCTCCTCATCGACCTGGACAAGTTCAAGCAGGTCAACGACACCCTCGGGCATCCCGCAGGAGACGCGCTCTTGAAGGAGATCGCCCACCGGCTCGTCCGCGCCGTCCCGCGGGAGGCGACGGTGTGCCGGCTCGGCGGGGACGAGTTCGCCGTCCTCCTTCGTGGCGCGAGGAGCGTCGGGCGGGTCGTCCACATCGCGCACGGCATCCTGGAATCGCTCGGCAAGCCGATCCAGGTCGCCGACATCTCCCTGATCGCGAAGGCCTCGATCGGCGTCAGCCTGTCCACCGTGCACGGACGGACGTTCGAAGAGATGCTGGCCGTCGCCGACCGGGCCCTCTACAAGAGCAAGGCTCTCGGAGGGATGGCGGTGGTGGTCGGCGAAGTCGGTTCCCCCGCCGAACGGGAGATCGCGGACACCGGCTCCCAGATCCTGCGTCACGCCAGCCAGTCGGGCGAGCTGGAGCTGTTCTTCCAGCCTCAGAAGTTCGTCGGCAATCGGAACTTCGTGGCCTGCGAGACCCTGTTGCGGTGGCGGCACCCGATCCGGGGTCTTCTCAACGCCAACCAGTTCCTGACCACGTCGCGAGACCAGAAGCTGCTGCGGTACATCGACCAGCTCGTCTTCGACCAGCTCGCCCGGAACCTCCAAGCCTGGAACGGCACGGGATTGAGGCTCGACCGACTGTCGCTGAACCTGACTCTCCCCTCTCTGATCGACGACGGCGCCTACCGGTCGGTGCAGAGCCTGACCCGGCTGGGGCGGCAATCCCGAACCGAAATCGAGGTCGAAGTCTCCGAACGTCTCGAGATGCTCGACGAGGTCGTTCTGGGAATCTCCAGGCTGAAGACGAGCCAGGTGCGGGTGGTCCTCGACGACTTTGGAGCCGGAAACACGACGTTGGACTGGCTGCACCGGCTGCCGCTCGACGGCGTCAAGGTCGACCGCGGCATCATCCAGTCGATGAGCGCAGACGCCATGAGCCAGTCCATCGCGGAGACCGTGATCCGGGCCGCTCGCGAGAAGGGCCTGACCGTGTTGGCCGAAGGGGTCGAAACCGCCGACCAGTACGACGCGGTGATCCTGGCCGGCTTCGACGGAATCCAAGGCTACTTCATCGCCCGGCCCATGTCGGGCGACAACCTGCACCGCTACGTCCGGCGGCTTCGGTCGTCGATCTCGGTTCCGACCAAGGCCGCCGTCCTGGCTCCGCCATCGGCCTGATCCGCCCCCGATTCGGTCGTTGCCGAGACCGTCGCTCCGCTCCCGCCTCATCGGAGCCGGACCACGCGCCGCCCGTCGTCCGAAACGAACAGAGCCAAACCCGAGCCCGTACGGACGTAGGCGGCGTCGTGCGGACGCACGAGTCGGCGGCCGCCGACCGCCACTCCCACCGACTCCCGGTACTCCGCGGCCGGACGCCACTCGTTTCCGTCCAGAACGAACTCGAGAACGCGGGCGTTCTGGGCGTCGGTGACGGCAAAGAGCAACCCCTGGGGCGACGCGGCGACCGCCAGGCCCATTTCGAACGCCGGTTCGTCGTCTCCGACCGGCAACGGCCGCCTCTGCCCGGCAACCTCGGCCAGGGTTCGCCCATCGAAATCCACCGCGGTCAGAAAAGAACCGCCGGTTCTCCGGGCGAGAACGTACAGGCGGCCGGGACGGCGGGGATCGGCGACGACCGCCGCCGGACGGGCGCCGGAGACAGCCAGCTGGGCGATCGGCTTCGTGTCCTCGTCCCAGACCACGATTCGGCCGTTTCCCGTGTCCGCGATGGCGACGTACTCGCGCCCGCCGACGACAAAGGCGGTCAAGCCTCGGGCTTGGTTCAACTCGCGGCGCTCCAGCGACGATCCCGGGAGACCGGCCTGACGGGCGGCTCGGAAGTCGAACTCGGCGCGGTCGTCGCGGATCGGGGCGCTCAAGGTCGCCACGTCCCCTTGGACGGCCACGACGTCGGCCTCGCCTCGCGGTCCGAACACCCGGTCGCCCGGATTCAGACGGCGTCGGGGCCGGTCGGAAGCGCGAACCCGGATCTGGTCGTCGTTTCCGGGCACGGCGACCGCCGTCAGGTTGTCGATGTCGTTGCGGACGTCGTATCCGAGCGGCGGGCGAGTCGGCTTTTCGGCGATGCCGAACCGGAAGTCGGGGGTCATGTCCGACTGCTGGAGCGTCATGTAGAACACGCCCTCGTGCCGAACGGAAGGGGCCACCTTCAACGCGGTGTGGCCGAACCGGAAGTGGTATAGGAGGTCGCGATACGGTCGCGTGCCCTCCAGAAGCATGGCGAAAGGATTGGCCCGCCCGGCGTTGCTCGCCGCCACCAGACCCCCGTCGGGCAGAGCCGTCAGGCCCCGAAGATTGGCGAGACTGGCGACGTTGATCCAGCGGGGGTTGGACTCGCGGCCGTCCGGGTGGATGCGGGTGACCTCGACGATCGCCCGCTCGCGACCGGAGGCGTGGGAGTCCGCCTCGCCGAGATCCAGTTCGCGTACCGCTTCGTCACCCTGAGCCGTCACGTCGCCGATCGGCGTCCGGATGTAGGCCGGTTCCCAAAGACGGTACAGCCGGTAGTTCGCGCCGGCCGGACCACGGACCGAAAGCTGGACCCGGCGACCGGCGACCGCGGCGTCGACCTCGAAATCGGGGGGCGGAGCGGAGGGGTCGTAGTTCGTCCGGAAATCCCACGTCCACTCCTCCCGGTTGAGCGCGGCCCAGCCGAACACGGTGTATCGTCCGTGGCTCTCGAGACCTTCGGTGCCCCAGATTCGGGCTTCGACGTGGTCGCCGATCCGGACCGCAGCGATGTGGGAGATCGCGTCGAGCGACTCCGGATACTCGTAGAAACCGAATCGGTTGAGTTCGCGGCGCCCTCGGGGGTGGCCGATGTCCCAGGTTCCGTCCGGACCCGTCCTCCCCTCGCTCCACGGCCGCGACTCGCCGTAGGCGATCAGCCGGACTTCGGCGTCCGGAACCGGACGCCCGTTTCGGTCCAGGACCCGAATCCGGATCCGGTCGGGGGCGAAGTTCCACCACCGGACGCCCATCCAGCCCCGGGCCCCGACCAGGTATCGGGCCGTGAAGTCGCACGTGGGAGGGCCGATCATGGCGTGGTTGGTCGAGTAGCTGTCGGGCCCCCACGCGTAGGTGGAGATCTGGATCGGACGACCGTCGTGGAGACGGGCCGCGCCGGTGTGGACGGGGTGGATCGGATAGACGTACAGGTCTCCCATCGGGTGGAAGAGGTGTCCGGCTTCGTGGAGTTCGGCATCGCCGTCTTCCCAGTTGAACCGCTCCCAGCGCTGGTTGACGCCGTGCCAGAACTCGAACTCCCGCCAACCTTCGACGTAGCGCTGGATCTCGCGCCAGCGGGCGTCGCGGCGCTCGGGAGTCGGTTCGTCGGTCGCCCAACCGATCTCGTAGCCGTTGAAGTGCACGCGGATGCGCACGTCCTCGCTGTCCGTGGTTCCGCTGCGCTCCCACTTGGCGACGATCGCGTCGGCCAGCTTGCGGTTGATGTATTCGAAGCTGGCGGGGTCGCCCGCCATCGTCGGCTGGCGGTCTTCGAGCACCCGTCGCGACCTCAGAACCGGGTTCAGAGTGTACGAGTGCAGGGCCATCTCGTACCGGTTGTTGCGCTCGTTCGCGTCGCCCTCGTAGTCGATGCGCACGATCGTCCAGCGCTCGCCGACCTCGTCGAGGTTGATCTTCTTCCACGTCGCCCGGGGCCCGACCGGGATCAGTCGGTATGGCCAGTTCCCCTCCAACCGGACGACCCGGTACGCCGGGTTGGCCGCGTTCAGCGGGGCCAGTTCCCCGTCGAGGACGCGGTCGACGTCCGGTTTGTCGGCCGTCTCGGGGTGGACGTCGGCGTTTCGGCGCGGGGTGCCGATCCACGCCCGCACCCGGACCCGGTCGCCGCGCACGGGGACGTTGCCGTTGTTCTTGATGTGGACGTCGAACCCGAACTTCTCGCCGTACGACGGCCAGCCGAAGTTGGGTTCCCCGTCGAAGAGCGGATACTGGGGCCAGCGTCGGGCGAAGGAGATCTCGGGATCCGGTTCGCTCCGGATCGGGTTCTGGCGACGGACCGGCTCGTCCAGGCTGATCGTCGCATACCCGAAGAGCCGCCCGGCGCCCGCCCCGACGAAGCCGCGCCACTGCTCGGGCCGGGCCGCCATCACCTTCCACCCCTCCTGCCGGCCGGCTCCCGGCATCCACTGCCGAGACAGGGCGCGCCCGTTGTAGACCGGCCCCATCGTGGGCTGGTCGCTGGCCGACCGGAGGGGGGCCACGCGGAACTCGACCGGCTGGCCCGAGTCGGCGGGGACCAGACCGATCACGTCGAACCCGTCTTTGACGAAGTCGCCCGCGACCAGGCCCCGGGGAGCGATGGCCGGCCCCAGGCGGGCGTCGTCGGTCAGCAGACGCGCCGAGTCGCCATCCATCTCGAAGAACCGGATCCGGGTCTGGCCGCTCTCGTCCAGCGCCACGGCGACGTCGTCGCGCCCGCGGCCCCAAAAGTCGCCGACCGCGAATCCGCGCAGGGCGGCGGAAGCCACGGGCAAGGTCGCCGACCGGGCGACGGACAGCGACCGCGCCGGCGCCCCCTTCTCCGGCAAGGCGTACGCCGACAGCCGCACGACGCCGTCGGCGACGGTCAGAAGCACGAGGTGGTCGGCTTCCCCACCCCAAGGCCGACCGGCCGCCGCCTGGTAGACCCCCGTCGCCCCCGCCAGATCCCACGACCCGACCGGATCCCACGGTCGGGTGGAGAACGTCTCCGGGGCCTGCAGAACGCGCACCGACGCCCCGGCGGCGGTGCGTTCCAACAGAGCCAGGTAGTCCCGGCCCATCGTCTTCGGCCAAAAGTCGCCGACCGCGACCCCGCCCGGGACCACGTTCCGGAAGTCGGTCTCGCCGTCGACCCAGCGCAGGAGCCACTCACCGTCTTTCGCCCGCAGCGGGGCGGCATGAACGACGAGCCGAGGGCGGCCTTCGACCGACTGCACCGTGGCGAGGTAACCCTGCCCGAACCCGAAGTGTTGGGGAGCGGCGGCGGCCGAGGCCGCGATCGAAGCGGCGACGACGGCGGCGAGGAAGCGGTTGTGACGCACCATTGGACTCCTGTTATGGACCGAACCGGAGCCGCGTTTCGTTCGACTGCGACGACGGCCCGCGCTTCGGTGTACCTGAAAACCGGTCGCCAGGCCATCGCTCGAGCCGGCGGAGCGAGGGGTTTGCGTTGCGCCGAATCGGAAGCCGCAAACCGACATCGGCCCGCAACCGCATAATGAAGCCATGTCCGGACTTTGGGTTCCCCTCGCCGTGGTTGGAGCCTTCGGGAGCGCGGCTTCCGAAATCCTCCTGCTCGACCTGTACCCCCTCCGACTCCTGGACCTCGACGACGACGCGGTGCGGCGCCGAGCGTGGGACGAGCTGCACGCGGCGGCCACGATCCAGGGGGTCGTCAACCGCGACGCTCCCCGGCTCTACATCAAGCTCGTGGGCGACCAGGGAGCGACCGACCAGTTCTGGCTGGACCGGATGCGGGCGCCGGGCCAGTGGCTCTCCGAGCGACCGGTCCGAAAGCTCGAGAATCTGGACGCCGCTCTCGCCGAACTGCGGCCGCGACTCAAAGGGGCCATCGTCTGGGACGAGCGGGTTCCGGCCACCGCCAACCTCGCCTCCACCATGGCCGGCGTGTGCGACGCGGTCGCGATCCGCCGATGCGATCGTCCGGATTCGCTCTTCCGCAGGTGGATCGAGGACGAGTCCGGACCGCGTCTCCCCGTCCTGTTCAGTTTCGTCCGATCCGACGGGGGGCCGATGTTCACGGGCGAGGGAACCATTCCCGACACCGGCCTGCCGAGCACCGGAAGCGCCAAGTGCGACGCCTATCTCTGGGCCGTCGAGACCCTGATCCGGACGGGCCGGGTCGATCCCTCCCGGCTGGGCTACTACCCCGACGCCTACTACCTCCGGAACCACCGGGGAATCGGGATCGAGCGCACCCTCCTCTCGAACCACGACTGGATCGTCGCCCACCGCGGGCTCGTGTTCGACCTCGGGCCGTGGGACGACGCACCCGTGGACGATTGCCCGAACCAACCGCTCGGGACGGACGGACGGACCTTCCGCGAACTGCTGAGAGCGGCCCAGGCCCGCAGCCCGGTGCCGATCCACATCGCCGGCTTCACGCCTTGGGACCAGAAGTACACCCGGTTCACCGGCATCCCGAAAGGGGAGGTCGACACCGAATGGCGCACCGTCGAGATCGCGACCTGCTTCGACGCGTTCTTGGACGCCGACGCGGCCGGTCTCCACGCCATGGCGAACGCCAGCTTCTTCCAGCACTTCCCGCTCCGGGACCGATACCCTCAGGCCAACATCCCCACCGTCGATTCTCTGCGCGAAAAGGGGATGATCGGCGCCGAGCGCCCGTTCGTCGCCTTCTACGTCGGCGACTACGACTCGGCGGCGTGGGTGTACCAGATGCTGCCCGAGCTGTGGAACGATCCGCAGAGAGGGCAGATTCCTCTCGGATGGGCCTTCAACCCGGTGCTCGAACGGCGGTTCCCGGTCGGCTTGGACTACTTCCGGCAGACCGCCAGCCCGATGGACACCTTCGTGGCCGGAGACTCGGGGGCGGGGTACGTGAACCCCGGGTACCTC
>JBDNCL010000094.1:0-10524 GCA_046719655.1 Fimbriimonadaceae bacterium | reverse complement strand
CCGATCTCCCGACCGCCTCGCTCGAGCAGCACGGCCCCCACCTCCCGCTTCTGACCGACACGATCTTGGCGACCGCGGTCGCGGAGGCGGTGGAGAGGGCTCTGCCGGACCGGGTGCTGCTGACGCCGACGCTCTGGCTCGGCGCGTCGGGTCACCACCTCAAGTTCCCGGGCACGCTGAGCGCTTCGTTTGCGGCCTACATCGGGGCGGTCGAGTCGGTCGTCGAGTCGTTGGTGCCCCACGGCTTCCGCAAGTTCTACGTGATCAACGGTCACGGCGGGAACACGGCCCCGAACCAGGTCGCGACCCGTTCTCTCAAGCAGAGGTACCCCGAGCTGGTGCTCGGTCGGGCGGGCTACTTCGACTTCCTGACCGCCGACGACTTCCAGGTTTTGGAGGGGCCGTTCAAGACGATCCGACACGCCTGCGAGGCCGAGGTCAGCCTGATGCTCCACGTCCGTCCGGATCTGGTCCGGACGGAGAGGCTCCGGGACGACGGTCTGGCGCCGGAACCGCGGGTCGTCGGTTTGGAGTTCACGTTCGACGAGATCACGGAGCAGGGGAGCATCGGGAAGGCGACTCTGGCGTCGGCGGAGAAGGGGCGCCGGCTCTTCGAGGCGGCGGTGGCGGGGCTTCTCGGCGAACTGAAGGCGGTGGCGGACGGGTTCGTGTTCGTGGGCGAATGAATCCGCATTCGGCGGGACCGGCCGTTCCCGAGGATTCTCCGAGGACGCAGGTAAAGTGAACGGACTCCATCGAATTGGGGTTTTGGCGGAGAAAGAGACATGAAGAGACTGCTCGGCGTTGTTTTGGCTGGTGTTCTGGCAGGGGGCGCGGTCGCCCAGGATGCGCCGAACGCCTCTCAGGAAGCGCAACCGCGGCGCGGGTCCTGGTGGGCGATCGACGGGGGAGCGTTCATCCCCTCCAGCGGCGAGATCCGCGACCGCTTCGGCGATACGCTCTTGCGGATCGGGGCTCGTCCGTTCGAGGCGAAGATCCGGGACAACTGGACGTTCACGACCGACATCACGGTCTTGAGCGCGCGCGGAAAAGGCAGCAAGCTGTTCGCGCTTCCGGTGACGGCCGGCGTCACGCGGGCATTCGCGAGGAAGGAGGACGACTTCGTGCCGATCGTGACGATCGCGACCGGTCCGGCCTACTACGACTACTCCATCTTGCGCGCCGATCCGGTCCAACCGGTTCTGAACCGGATCTCGACGAAGCGGGTCGGATGGAACGCGCACGTGGAGACCGCCTTCATCGTCAACCAGAGGCTGGCTATCGCCTTGCGGTACGACTGGTACTCCAAGACGGACGGGTTCGATTTTTCGGGCCTCAGCGTCGGCCTCAGCTACGCGGTCGCCCGCTTCTGAGCGGAATCGAGTTTCCCGGATCGGCCGATCACGCCCGGCCGATCCCGCCTCGATCCGGACGGGAAGACCGCCGAAGCCGCCGTGCTCCGGAGGATCATGTCTAAAGAAGCAACCCAGTCTCTCGTCGCGCCGATCGAGCGCGCCGTCCTCGTCTACATCAACCCGGACGAAGGCGAGGACTCCTACATCGAGGCCGAACTCGAAGGTCTGTGCGAGGCGGCGGGAGTCGAAGTCCTCGCCTCCATCCGGCAGAGGCTCCAACGGCCGGTCGCGTCCACCTTCCTCGGGAAGGGGAAGGTCGACGAGCTGAAGATGTTGGCCAAGGAGACGGAGGCCGAACTCGCCATCTTCGACGGCGAGCTGAACGCGGTCCAGATCCGCAACCTTTCCGACCGTCTGGGGTGCCGCGTCGTCGACCGGACCCAGCTGATCCTCGACATCTTCGCCCGTCGCGCCCACACCCGCGAGGGCATGCTCCAGGTCGAGCTGGCCCAGCTCAGCTACATGTTGCCCAAGCTGATGGCGGTCTATACGAAGTTCGAGCGTCAGAAGGGCGGCATCGGCATGCGGGGACCGGGCGAGCAGAAGCTCGAAACCGACCGGCGCATGGTACGCGACCGGATCGCCCGCCTCAAGGAAGAGATCGAGGAGGTTCGCCGGGTTCGAGATCAGCAGCGGGCCGGGCGCCGCAAGTACCCCTTCCCGTTCGCCTCGATCGTGGGCTACACGTCGGCCGGGAAGTCGACGCTGATGAACCGGCTGGCGGGGACGGAACTGCTCGCAGACGCGATGCCGTTCGCCACCCTCGATCCGACAACCCGGAAGGTCGATCTTCCGGAAGGGTACAGCCTCTTCCTGACCGACACGGTCGGGTTCATCCGCAACCTGCCGACCCACCTCGTGGCCGCGTTTCGGGCGACGCTCGAAGAGGTGACGTTCGCCGACGTCGTGCTCCACGTCGTCGACCTGTCGCACCCGGCGTGGGAGATGCAGCGGGACGCCGTCATCGAAACCCTCTCGAAGCTCGAGGCGCTGGACAAGCCGACCGTGACCGTGTTCAACAAGGTGGACATGGTCGAGGACCGGCCGGCGGTGCGCCGGGCGGTGGCGGAGTGGCCGAACTCGGTCGCGATCAGCGCCTTGACCGGGGAGGGGATTTCCGACCTTCTGGCGACGCTGATGAAGCAGGTGAAGGGGTTGCTCGGTTTCGTCCGGGCCCTCGTGCCGTACTCCGAGTCGAGCCTGATCCAGGCGTGCTACGACTACGGACGCGTGCACACGGTGGAGTACTTCGAGGAAGGCGTCTACGTGGAGGCGGAGCTGGTCGTGGACATGCGGCAGAGGCTCTCGCGGTACGCGGTGGACGAGCGCCCGACCGCTCCGTCCCCGTAAAGATGCCGGATTGTCGCCGAGCCGCGAGTCTGGCACGTTCTCGCGGACTCGCGGCCGCCCCAAAAGAAACCGACACGCTCATTAGGGGCGGGTGTCGGGAGGAGTGGGTTTGCTCAAACGGCGATTCGGCGAGGCGTTGGTCTCTCAGAGGGTGATCACCCAGGCGCAGCTGGACGAGGCGCTCGAACATCAGCGCGAGTCGCACCGGCCGCTAGGGGAGATTCTCGTAAGTTTGGGCTACATCTCGGAAGAGATGCTTCTGCGGGCCTTGGCCGCCCAGAAGGGCGTCAGCCCGTGGGCTCTGCCGCAAGACCGGCCCGACCCGTACGCCGTATCGCTCGTGCCTCCCGACGTGCGCGAACGGTACCAGGTTCTCCCGGTCCGCCTCACGAACGACCTGCTGAAGGTGGCGATGGCCGACCCGCTGGACGTCGAGGCCATCGATCTCCTGCGCAACCTGACGGGTCGGCGCATCGAGCCTTGCTTTGCTCTGCCCGAGCCCTTGGCGCGCGCGATCGAGGCTTCCTCGGGCTATCTGGCGGAGTGCGAGACGCTGGACGCGTTCGTCCAGCAGGCGATCTCCGAGATGAAGCCGGACGTGGCCCGCCAGGAGAACCGGATCGCGGAGATCGAGTCGCGGCCCGTGGTGAGCGTCGTCAACCGGATCCTCGCCGACGCGATCCGAATGGGGGCCAGCGACGTCCATATCGAACCGCACCACGATCGGGTCGAGGTCCGGTACCGTCAGGACGGCCAGATGGTCAAGGTGAGGGAGTTGCCGCTCGGCATGATGCCGATGCTCGCCACCCGCATCAAGATCATGTCCGAGCTCGACATCGTCGAGACGCGCCTGCCCCAGGACGGCCGCGTCACGGTCGAGATCGACGCCCGGAGCGTCGATCTGCGCGTGTCGGTGGTGCCGAACAAGCACGGTCCCCGCATCGTGCTCCGGATCCTCGACCGTTCGATCTCTCTCCGGCCGCTGGAGTCGTTGGGGTTCCGAATCGACAACCTGGCCCTGTTCCGAAACATGATTCGGCGTCCGCACGGTCTCGTCCTGGTCACCGGCCCGACCGGCAGCGGCAAGACGACGACGCTGTACGCCGCTTTGGACGAGTTGCGGAGCGAGACGACGAACATCATGACGTGCGAGGATCCGATCGAGTACGACATCGACGGGATCAGCCAGGCTCAGATCAACGAGAAGGTCGGTCTGACCTTCGCCAAGCTCCTGAGGGCCGCCCTCCGTCAGGACCCGGATGTCATTCTGGTCGGCGAGATCCGGGACGCGGAGACGGCCGAGACTGCGATTCGGGCGTCGCTGACCGGTCACCTCGTGCTCAGCACCCTCCACTGCAACACGGCCATCTCCGCGGTTCCCAGGCTTCTGGACATGGGGGTCGATCCGTACCTGCTGAGCACGTGTTTGGTGGGGGTCACGGCGCAGCGTCTGGTCCGGAGGCTGTGCCCGCGATGCGCCACCGCGGCCCGACTCGACGACGAAGCCCGCGAGATGATGATCTTGGCCGGCGCCGATCCCGAGGGGGCCCGCGATCCCGGCGCCTGCCCTCGGTGTATGGACAGCGGGTACCGGGGACGGGTGGCGGTGCACGAGGTCATGCCGATCGGAGGCGCCCTCAGCGAGGCGATCGCGAGCCAGGCTCCGGTCGAGCACGTCCGGCAGCTGGCCCGTCAGGCGGGGTACCGACCCATGCTCGCCGACGCTCTCTACCGGGTCGCGGCGGGCGAGACGTCGATCGCCGAAGTGAAGCGGATGATCTCGTGGGATCGGGCCGAACTGGACGCGGGCGCGGACCGCGGTCTTTCCGGCGGCGACGGGCTGTCGATCGCGGCCTGAACGAGGACGAACGATCGTCCCGATTCCCAGAGGCGGGACCCCGATTCGATCAGAATGTGGGCAGCCATGTCGTCTCGCGATCTTGCCGCGTTGCGGGCATTCATCCAGCAGAGGAGGCAGTCCCAGCCGAAGATCAAGGGCCTCCGCGAAGAGGTGGGATGCCTTCTGCTCGCGGGCATGGTTGCGGCGACCGGGTTGGTCCTCGCGCCCCAGAGCGTTCCGCTCGCCATCTTGGGCGGCATCTGCTCGGCCCCGCTTTGGGGTTTGCTGATTTTTGGGATCAGTCGGCTGATCTACAACCGCCGGCTCCGGACGGCCCGAGCCGCCTCGCGGGCGGCTCTGGTGATCGACTTCCTCGAGGAATCGGTGCGGAAGAACCGCCTGCACAAGGACGTCGATCCGGTGGCGGTTCAGATTCTCGAGGCGTGCGCCTCGTATCGGCACCGGATCGCGACTCTCCTCGGCGGGGCGGTCTGGGAGCGGCGGGCCCGAGTCGAGCACTGGGCCCGGGTGCGCTCCGACTCTCTTCGCTCGGCCGACGAGGCGATGGACGACGTGATCCTCATCTGCCAGCCGTATATCGGCCGGGGCGTCGGCAGAAAGTCAATCGACTGGAAAGGCTTCCTGAAGGAGCTTGCGGACGGGGACATCGAGGATGCGTTCGAAGCTCTGATCGGCCAAGACGACGACAAGAAGCGCAAGTCGAAGTCCAAGGATCTCCCGTCTCGGGGGAAGTCCGTACTCGGCGACTCGAGTTCGATGCCTGCCAACCTTCGGCCCGCGTACGACATCGCCCTGAAGCTGAAGTCCCTGGCCGCCGAACTCGAGGCTTCGACCGAAGCGGCGGCGTCGGCCCCGGGTTCGACCGGGGAGGGATCGTCGATCGACTCGGTGCTCGAGCAGCTCCGCCAAGTCCACCGAGCGGAAGCCGAGCTGGACGACGGGTTCCACCTCCGCCAAGGGGAGTAATTCGGCCAAATTTTCGCCGCCAGAATCGTCCGACCGGCAGGATCCTTGGCGATTTGGCCAAATATAAAAGCAGATGCACGGCAGCGAACTTGTTCGACGGGCGGCGATTCTGAAGGCGATGGGGCACCCCAGCCGCCTGAAGATGCTGGAGGCCCTGCAGGACGGGGAGAAATGCCCGTGCGAGCTCCAGCGTCTCGTCGGGTCCGATCTTTCGACCGTTTCGCGGCACCTCGGCGTGTTGCGCACGGCCGGGCTGGTGTCGGACGAAAAGCGGGGCCTGCAGGTGTTCTACCGGTTGCGCGTTCCCTGCATCGCCGGTTTTCTGGACTGTTGCGACCGCGTGATCTCGGCGGCCCCGTCGGGGACGGGGAGCGAGTCCTCTTAGGAGATTGCCATGGCCGACATCGTCCACCCTCTTCCCTTCGGCTCTCGGATCCGGCCGTTCGCCCTGGCGGCCCTCGCCGTTTTGGCGTGGTGGCTGGTCTACTCCAACCTGGGCGCCTTTTCGAAGCTTTTCGCCTACGGTCTGCTGAAGCTGCCGGAAGGCGCCCACCTGTCGGAGGCGGTGGAGTTCTTCGTGTACGAGGTGCCGAAGGTTCTTCTCCTTCTCGTACTGGTGGTGTTCGCGGTCGGGGTGGTCCGCACCTTCTTTACGCCGGAGCGCACGCGGGCGGTGCTGGCCGGGCGGCGCGAGTCGGCCGGAAACGCGCTCGGGGCGTTGTTGGGAACGGTGACGCCGTTCTGCTCGTGTTCGGCGGTTCCGCTCTTCATCGGTTTTCTCAAGGCGGGAGTGCCGCTCGGCGTCACGTTCTCGTTCCTGATCGCGGCGCCGCTCGTCAACGAGGTCGCCCTCGTGATGCTCTTCGGCCTGTTTGGGCCGGCGGTCGCGTTGATCTACCTCTCGGCCGGACTCACGCTGGCGACCGCCGCCGGTTGGGTGATCGGGAGGCTGAGGCTCGAGCGGCACGTCGAACCCTGGGTGTACGAGTTCGAGGTCGGATCGTCGGCGGATGAGCGTCCGACTTGGTCGGATCGCATTCGGGTGGGTCGCGACTCGGTGCGGGCGATCGTCGTCAAGGTTTGGCCGTTCGTGGTCGTCGGCATCGCGGTCGGCGCCGGCATCCACGGCTACGTCCCCACCGGATTGATGGCGCGGTACCTCGGCGCCGATGCGTGGTGGTCGGTCCCGCTGGCCGTGCTTCTCGGCGTGCCGATGTACTCGAACGCGGCCGGAGTCATCCCGATCATCCAGGCGCTGATCGGAAAGGGGGCGGCGCTGGGTTCGGCCCTGGCGTTCATGATGTCGGTCATCGCCCTCTCGCTTCCCGAGATGGTGATTCTGCGCAAGGTTTTGCGGCCGCGTCTGATCGCGACGTTCGTCGGTGTGGTCGCGCTCGGCATCGTGGCCATCGGATTTCTGTTCAACAGCATTCTGCCCTGGTTGGGGCTTGTGTGAGGTGAATTCGGCGATGAAGATACAGATTCTCGGAACGGGTTGCGCCAACTGCAAAAACCTGCAGCGGAACGCGGAGGCGGCGGTGCGCGACATCGGGCTCGACGCTCAGATCGAGAAGGTCGAAGACCTTCGCGAGATCATGAAGATGGGGGTGATGAGCACGCCCGGCCTGGCCGTCGACGGGACGGTGGTCTCGACGGGGAGAGTGCCTTCGGTCGACGAGATCAAGGCGATGCTCAAGCCGGGCCAGGCCTGAGTCGATTCGGCGGGAGGGCGGTTTCGGGCTCGAAGATCCCGCGACCGCCCCCCTTCGGCCGGTCGCCTCAGGCGAACAGGCCTTCGATCGACAGGTACCGCTCGCCGGTGTCGTAGCAGAAGGCGAGAACCCGGCTTCCGGCCGGCAGTTCGGGAAGCTTCTGGGCCACCGCCGCCAGGGACGCCCCGGACGAGATGCCGATGAAGATTCCCTCGTCCTTGGCCGCGCGCTGGGCGTAGGCGATGGCGTCCTCTTCCGAAACCTGGATGATCCCGTCCATGAGTTCCAGCCGCATGATGCCGGGGACAAATCCGGCCCCGATCCCCTGGATCCGGTGGGGGCTCGGGGCGCCGCCGCTCAGCACGGGAGACTTGGCCGGCTCGACGGCGAACACCTTCACTTGCGGCCACTCGTGCTTCAAGACTTCGGCGCAAGCCGTGATGTGGCCGCCGGTCCCGACGCCGGTGATGACGGCGTCCAGCCCTTCCGGAAAGTCGGCGAGGATTTCGCGCGACGTGGTTCGGCGGTGGACGTCGGTGTTGGCCGGGTTCTCGAACTGCTGGGGCATCCACGCGCCCGGAGTCTCGGCGAGGACCTCCTTGGCCCGCTCCACGGCGCCGCGCATGCCCTTTTCGCGGGGAGTCAGGACGAACTCGGCGCCGTAGGCGGACATGATCTTGCGCCGCTCGATCGACATCGACTCGGGCATGACGAGGACCAGACGGTAACCCTTGACGGCGGCGACCATCGCCAGCCCGATGCCCGTGTTTCCCGACGTGGGCTCGACGATGGTGCCGCCCGGCTTGAGGTCGCCTCTCGCTTCGGCGTCCTCGATCATGGCGAGGGCGATGCGGTCCTTGATGCTGCCGCCGGGATTGGCTCTCTCCAGCTTGAGCCAGACTTCGGCGCCGTGGAATTCGGGGCCGGAAAACAGGCGGTTCAGACGGACGTGGGGGGTGTTGCCGATGGTTTCGAGAATCGAGTTTGCCTTCATATGCCTTCTCCGAGAAAGTCCAAAGCGTCGGGCGATTGGCCCTTCGACAACGATTCGAGGGTCTCGGGCGCCGGCCGAACCCGGACTTGGCTCTGGTGCGTCACGACCGATCCGGGCGGCACGCTCGAGGTCAGCCAGACGTTGCCTCCGATGACGGTGCCCCGACCCACGGTCGTGTTTCCGCCCAAGATCGTCGCGCCGGCGTAGATGACGACGTCGTCCTCGATGGTGGGGTGCCGCCGGGTCGAGGCGAGGTCCTTGGTGACGGAAAGGGCGCCGAGCGTGACGCCCTGGTAGATTTTGACCCGGTCGCCGATACGGGTCGTCTGGCCGATCACGATCCCGGTGCCGTGGTCGATGACGAACGGGCTGCCGATCTGGGCGCCGGGGTGGATGTCGATCCCGGTCTCTCGGTGCGCCCATTCGGTAAGTACGCGGGGCAGGAGGGGGACCTGCAGCGCCAGCAGCTCATGGGCGAACCGGTACACGGCGATGGCGAGAAAGCCCGGGTACGCGAGGATGACCTCGTCGACCGACTCGGCGGCCGGATCGTGGTTGTCGATGGCCTCGGCGTCGGCTCGGAGCCGGCGGCGCACTTCGGGCAGCTTGGCGAGGAACCGGGTCGCGACCTCGCCCGGAGGCAGGGGCAGGGGCAGGCCCGCTTCGCAGAGCGACTTCAGGGTGGCGGCCAGACGCTCGTGGATATCCTGGAATCGGGACGCGATGTGGAGCCGGGTGGGCGGGCGGACCGCGAAGTGGGGAAACGCGGTCGCCAGGATGTCCCGGATCAGGGTCTCGGCTTCGGCCCTCAGCTGGCAGGGGATTCGACACGCGCGGTGCTCGGCTTCGAGTTCGGAAAAGAACTCAGGGTCGATCGAGAGGGGCGGGTTCGACATAGATCAGAGCCTCGCTCGGCCCCATCGCCTCCGCGCCCGATTCTACGCAACCCGCGCCCGGCGCGGCGGCTCGTACGACCAACGGCCCACCCGCGCCGGTTCAGACGGCGGGGCGGATGGCCGGCAAGAGGCGGAGCAGGCTGACCTCGGGCGGGCAGAACAGACGGGACGGGGGGCCGGTCGTGCCGACGCCGCGGCTCACGTACAGGGGCGTCGGGGCGTTGGGGAAGAAGCCGTCCTTGTAGATGCGGCCGTTCAGCGTCGTCATGGGCGACCAGCCGTTCGGCAGACGAAACTGCCCGCCGTGCGAGTGCCCGGAAATCATGAGGGCGGCGCCGTCCGGAAGCCGGGACACCACGTCGGGCTCGTGCCAGAGCACGATCTTCGGCTCGTCGGCGCCGGCCGATTCGAAGGCGGCTCGGGGGTCGGCGCGGCCCGCGTTGGCCGAGTCGATCCCGATCCAGGTGATGCCGCCGTGCCGCCACGCTTCGTTTCGGAGGTAGCGGATGCCGAGTTCGTCGAGAATCGGACGGAGCCACTCGGCGTCGCCCGCCCAATACTCGTGGTTGCCCGGGGTGACGATCACGTTGCCGTTCATCATGGCCAGAGGCTCGAGAACGTCGCCGATGATCTTGGGGACGGCGGGTTTCCAGTAGGCGACCACGTCGCCGGGGATCACGACCATGTCGGGGTCGGCGTCGAGCGCCATCGCGACCGCCCGCTCGGCGAGGGTCTGAGTCAGCTGGTCCTTGAGATGAAGGTCGGAAACGACGGCGATCTTGTAGCCGCGAAGACGCTCCGGCCAGCGGGGCAGTCGAAGGGTCCGCCGCTCGAGAACGAGCCGGTTGGCTTCGACCAAGGCGCCGTAGACCAGCGCTCCGACGCTGGCCGCCGCCCCCAGAAAGACCCAGTCGCGCAGTTTCATGGTCCGGGCGAGTCTGCGCCCGGTTCATTGTAGCCCGCCGGGGCGGAGCGGGTTCGGCGGGCGGCCGGCGGTCCGGCGGGTACACTCGATAGGTTCATGTTTGGTTTTCGAGAAGGCGACCGCGTTCGGATCGTTGCCCGGGACGTCACGGAAGACGACCGGAAGAACAACCGTTATTTCTCCCACATGGCCGGATTGACGGGGACGGTTCAGAACATCTACGCGGGCGACGAGATCGCGGTGAAGATCGATCTGGACGCGCTGCCGCCGGTCGCGGCCGACGTCCACCGGGTGGCGACGGAGCGCATGCGGGCCCACCTCGACATCAGCGAAGAGGGCAAGAGGCTGTTCGAGCCCGAGGAGCTGGCCTTCACGGCCCACTACATGCTCCTCGTCCAGGCCCGC
>JBDNCL010000093.1:0-10682 GCA_046719655.1 Fimbriimonadaceae bacterium | reverse complement strand
CGCATGGCTTCGTTGTCGTAGAGACCCATCCGGTCGACCGCCCACCACGCGACGACCGGGCAAACGGCGACGAGGGCCAGACCCGGCGAGAAGATCTCCTGGAAACGAAGAATCCAGGCCACGCCCGCGACCCCGAACGGCAAACCGAACAGGGCCGGGACGAGATTGCCCATCAGCTTCCGCCGTACCGTCCAGATCGGGCGCGCCACTTTCGTAGGATACACTCCGCCAGATGGTCGAACCGGTCGTCTTCGGTCTGTGCCCCACGGCGACGAACCTCGCCGAGGCGGTCGCCGACTTCGCCTCGGGCGGGCCGGGTATCGCGACCGCATTCCGGTCGGAGTGGCTTCCGGCGTTGCGGATGGCGTGCGGCGAGACCGAGGACGTGGAGGCGGTTTCGCTCGGGGATCTGGCCGGACGGACGCTCGAGTGGTCGGGCCGGGACGTCGGGCGCCTCGTGGATTCCGAGTTTCTGCTGGCGGCGATGGCGCATGCCTTGGAGCGGCTTCCCGAGGACTCTCCCTTCGCCGCGTCGGCGGAGTTTCCGGGAACGCGCGTCCGGCTGCTGGCGACGCTGGCCGAGTTGCGACAGTGGGGATGGACGGCCGTCGACCTGGAGCGGTCGGCGACCAGACTCGAGTCGGCCGATTCGTCGGAGGGAGACCCGTCGACCCGGCACCTTGTCCGAAAGCTGCGGTCTCTCGCCCTTCTGCAGACGGAATTGGACGACGCCTGCTCCCGGCTGAGGCTGGACTTGCCGGAACAGCGGCTGATGCTCTCGGGGAGCCGCTGGGAAGAGGAGGCGCCCCGGCCGCGGATCCTGATCTGGGCGGGGGCCGACGCCCACCCTGCCGCCGTCGATTGGGCGGTCCGCCTCGGTCGACAAGGCTGCACGGTCCAGTTCGCCCTCGAATGGCACCCGGGGAACAGCGCCTGGACCGAAGGCGCGCGCCGAACGCTGATCCAGATCGAGCGGCTCATCGGCCGGCCGCTGTCGGTGCGCCCGGTCGGGGACGCCGGGCCGTTGCCGAAACGGGTTTTCACCTCGCCCGACCGCGAGTTTCCGCCCGCGCCGTCGGGCGTGCGGCCGACCGTGGAAATCGACAGCGCGGCCGACGTTCTCGCCGAATCGGAATGGGCTCTGCGCGCCGTGCTCGACGACCTGCGCGAAGGGGTGTCGGCCGAGTCCATCGCGATCTACGTGCGCCGCCCGACGGACTACGCTCCGCTGATCCGCGCGGCCGCGCTCCGGCTGGGTGTCCGGGTGCACGCGCCCTGGCGCACGCCGCTGTTGACGAACCCCCTCGCCCGATTGGTTTTGCAGTGGATCGAGGGGTGTGCCAGCCCCAAGATGACCGGGCTCGAACAGGCCGTCGGGGGGAGTTACTGGGGCCTGAACGCCGACCAGACCCGCTCGGTGCAAGGCGCCGTCCGCGACGCCCGGCGACGCGGGCCCGAAGGTTGGAAGGCGCTCCGAGACTGGCTGAACCTGCATCCCGAGATCGGATGCCGCTTCGAGGATGCCTGGCGCTGGCGGATCGAGGCCGCCGACGAGTTGCCCTTGGCCGGGCACTTCCAGGCCCTGAAGCGTTGGCTTTCCGGCGACCGTCTCGCCCCGGCCTTGGCCGGAGACTGTCCAACGGGGCCTCGGGATGAAGCCGCAGTCCGGGCCATGCTGCGGCCAATCGAGAGCCGGGTCGCGCTCGGCGCGGACACGCGGCTGTTCAGCCTGCCCGAATTCGCCCGCATCTGCCGGAAGCTGTGGGAAGTTTCCGAACTCCGGCAGGACGGCGAGGGGCAGGGCGTGCGGGTCGTGTCCGATGCGGCCGAGCTGGGTCCGGTCTCGACCGTGGTCGTCCTCGGGATGCTCGAGGGATCGTTCCCGCGACGGCGTTCGGAAGACCCGGTCCTCTCGGATGTGGAGCGTGAGTCGATCAACCGGATCGACCCTTCCCGACCGCCTCTCATGACCTCCCACGATCGGGTTCGGAGCGAACGGGAGGAGCTCGTCCGCATCGTGGCCGCGCCCAGCCGGAGGCTGGTCTTCTTCTATCCGCAGTCGGACGACAACCGAGACAACGTCCCCGCGTTCTATCTGAACGAGATCGAGCGGGCGATGTCGGGCGAGGTGAAGCGACGCGACTTCCCGAGGGCGCAGTTGACCCCGACGAGCGAAGAAGCGGTCTGCCCGGCCGACCGTCGGTTGGCGGCGGCGCTCGCCGAACCGACGCCCGTCCTCCCGACCCCGACGGCCGAACACCCGGACGCCCTGGCCGCCATCCGCAAACCGCCGGACACGCCATGGACCCTGCGCGACATCCGAGCGTCGCGGGAGTGCGACTTCCGATTCGCCTTAGAGCAGCGACTCCGACTGCGGGACCAGGAGTCGGGCCCGACCTTCATCGCGTTCGCAAAGTTGCCCGAAGCAGGACGGCTGCTCCTGGCACCCGACCGGGAAACGGCCCGCGCTTCGCTCGAGGCGGCGCTCGAATCGGAACTAGCCGACGTCGCCTCCGAAATCTCGGACGAGCAGCTGGCGATGCTGCGCGCCGAGGGAAAGAGGCGCATCCGGGAATGGATCGAGCGGGAGTTCCTCGCGCGGGAGATCTGGCCCAAAACGCCGGGTTCGGTGTCGGCCGGCCCGGCGTTTGGGTCGGAGCTGCTGGCGTCCGAGCTCCCGACACCCGGCGGACCTTTTCGACTCGCGGGGACGATCGCGGCCACGTCGCGGACGGGCCCGTACCTGGTCGGGCACCTTCTCGGACAGTCGAGGTCGATTTCCAAGGTGGACAGGGCCGAAGACATCAAAGACGCCGACCGGCTCCTTCTCGGGACGATCGCCTTCTCTCTGTGCAAGTCCGGCCAGCCTGTGGCGATCGAGGCCGACGGCGCTTCGGCGGGACGCACGCTGTACGTCTTGACGAGAGAGACGAACATCGACCTGCTCAGTCGGCAAGACCGCGATCTCCGGGTCGTCGAGCTGACCGACGGCAGCAACAGGAAGGAGTTCTTCCGGCAGATCAAGGACCAGTTGGCCGACACGATGAGGCGGGCGTACGAGACGACGGGGGTCCCCAACGCCGGGGAACACTGTCGGTTTTGCACCTTGGGCGAACTGTGCCGACGTCACCTAGACTTTTCCGAGGAGGTCGCTTTTGTCGAACCGGACGTGGAGTGACCTTTCGGAGGACCAGCGTCGCGTCGTCGAGGCCGACCTCGGCCCCATGATGGTCGTCGCGGCCGCCGGGTCGGGAAAGACCCGCGTTCTCGTCGCGCGGTATCTGCGGCACGTGCTGCAAGACGGGCTTCGGCCCGATCAGATTCTGACGATCACGTTCACCCGGAAGGCGGCGGCCGAAATGAAGCATCGGATCGTCGCCAAGTTGGTCGAGGTGGGCCGACCGGACGACGCCCAAGCGGCCGAATCGGGGCCCATTTCGACGATCCACGCGTTCTGCGAACGACTCCTGCGGGAATGCTCCATCGAGGCGGGTCTCGATCCGGATTTTCGGGTCTTGGACGAATCGGAGACGGCCGCCTGGACGGGGCGCGCGCTGCGCGAGGCGTTTGCCGCGGCGGAAGCGAACGCGTACGCCGACGCGGTCGTGAAGGCGCTGGCGCTCGAGACGCGCTACGTCGGCACCGACGGGCGGGTGGTCCTCGAAGAGGCGGTTCAGGGCGTGCTCGGGGCTCTCCGAGGTTCGACCCACACCTGGTCCGAAGTCCGGGATCGGCACCGCGATCCCGACACCCTGCTTCGGTCCTGGCGTCGCGCCTTCTGGTCCGACCTCGGCGAGAACGTCCGCGCCGCCATCGGGTCCGAGGCGGAATCGCTGATCGCCGACACGGCCCGCCCGGGATTCGAAGACCGGGTCGTCGACGCTTTGAAAGGCAAGAAAATCCCGAAATTCCTGAATGGGGGAAAGGCGTCGGACGAATGGCTGGAAGCGGCCCGGCGGGGGGCCGAAAAGACGTGCGGCCTCGTCTGGCTCGCGACCGAAGCCTGGCGCCGACTCGACGATCGGATGCAGTCCGAGCAGGCCCTCGACTTCTGCGCTCTGGAGGCCCGAGGCGTCCAGCTGATCTCCGAATCCGACGTCGTGCGGGCGCGGGTATCGCGGCAGTACGGCGCCGTTCTCGTGGACGAGTCGCAAGACCTCAGCCCGATGCAGCACCGCTTGATCGACAGCCTCGTCCCCGCTTCGCTGCTCCTGGTCGGCGACTCCCAGCAGTCGATCTATGCGTTCCGCCAGGCCGAGGTACGGCTCTTTCAGGAACGGATGGCCCGCACGCCCGTCCTCCGCCTGAGACGCAACTACCGGTCGACGGCCGGGGTGCTGGCGTTCGTGGACACGGTGTTCGGCTCCGCCTGGAAGGACGGCTACGTCCCGATGTCGGAGACGGTGCCCGACGACGACGATCCGTTTGCTCGCCGAAGCGTCGACGGGGCGGACCGAGGGGGAAGCCACCCTCCAACCTCGTCGGCGGCGGCGACCGGCATCGAGTTCTGGGAAGTCCCCCGTCGGCAAGAGCACAGCGTGGCGCAGTGGGTCGGCGACCTCATCGCAGAAGGGGAGTCGCCGAGGGACATCGCGGTTTTGGTGCGGCGCTCGGCCACCGCCCAGACGCTGCTGAACTGGTTCGACCAGATCGGTGTGCCGGCACGAATCGTCGGCGGCAGCGAAAGGTTCTACACGCGTCTGGAGGTTCGGGATCTCGCCGTTCTGCTCCGGGCGGTCGCGAATCCGGAGGACGACTTCGCCCTGCTGGCGACGCTGCTGGGGCCGGCGGTCGGAGTGAGTCTGGACACGGCCATCCTCCTGGCGGTCGACAAGCCGATCTGGCCGAATCTCGCCGCCCCCGACACCCCGATCGAAGCCGATCGCGACCGAATCGCGGGCTTTCTCTCCTGGTTTGCTCCCCTCGCCGACCAATCGGATCGGTATTCGGCCGCCGAACTCCTGTCCCGAGTCTTCGCTCAGACACCGTACCTGGAGTCGATCGCGAGACGGCCTCGCCGCCATCAGGCGCTCGCCAATGTCCGCAAGCTGTTCCGACTCGCCGCCGCCCGCCCCGAACTCGGACCGGCCGATTTCGCACGCGAGATTCGGGAGATCCGCGAGCTGCGCCACAAGGAGGGGGACGCGCCCGCCCTCGACGACGGGGCCGATGCGGTGACCATCCTCACCGTGCACAAGGCCAAGGGACTCGAGTTTCCCGTCGTCGTCGTCCCCGAAACGCTGACGCCGATGGTTCGGAGCATCCAGGACATCGAGATCGACCGTCGAGAGGGCCTGGTGGCGACGTCGGCCGGAACGGCCAAAGGCCAGTACCACGCTTTCATCTCGGAAAGACGCAAGGCGCTGGATGCCGAGGAGGAGAAACGCCTTCTCTACGTGGCGATGACCCGGGCTAAGCGACGACTCTGCCTGGTCGTCTCGCCCAACGCCCGGTCGGGGACGGTCTCCAAGCTGATCTCCGAGGCGACCGGCTACCCCGGCATTTCGGTGCCGGGAGTGCGCCTGCGGATCGCCGAGCCCGACGAAAGCCCCTGAAGGCTAGGCGATGCGCGTGCTGTTCTCGATCAGGCCTTCGGGAGCAAAGTCGCGGTAGAAGCACGATCGAAAGTTCTCGTGGCACGCGGCCCCAACCTGCTCCACCTGAATCAACAGAACGTCCTGATCGCAGTCGACCGAGATGCGCTTGACGTACTGAAGGTGGCCGCTCGTTTCCCCCTTCACCCAGAACTTCTGCCGGGACCGGCTCCAGTACGTGCACGCGCCCGTTTCGAGGGTCCGCGCCAACGACTCTCGGTTCATCCACGCCATCATCAAAACCTGCCCGTTCTCGTGATCTTGTACGATGGCCGGGATCAGACCGTTTTCATCGAACTTCAGTCCTTCGATCACGGATTGCGGCACCGTCATGGAGCGGAGTGTACCGACCGATCGAGTATGGTCAACAGGACATGACGGTCCCACCTGCAACTCGGGACGCGGCGACTTCCCCCGGCCCGGTCCGCCTCCCGGGCAAGCTTTGGGCGGTCGCCTGGATCGCGGCCGCGCTGCCTCTGATGGGCTTTTGGCTGACCGGGCTGATGGACCTCGACGAAGGGTTCTATGCGGCCGTCGCGTCTGAGATGCTCCGCCGAGGCGAGTGGCTGATCCCGTACTACAACGGCCGTCCGTGGTTCGAAAAGCCGATTCTGATGTACTGGGCGGCGATTCCGAGTCTGGCCGCATTCGGCGAGACGGTGGGACCGCGGTTGCCTTCCGTCCTCGCGACGCTCGGCACGATCGCGTTGGCGGGCTGGTCGGTCCGGCGACATTTCGGCGATGTGGCGGCGTGGTGGACCATCGCCGTCCTCGGCACGAGCGCGTTCTTCGCCGGTGTCGGCCGAATGATGCTCGCCGACCCGTTTCTGGTTCTCGCCCAGACGGCGGCGTTCGTCTGGTTTTTCGAAAGCCTGGTCGGCGACCGCCGGTGGCGCATCGCCGCCGCCGCCGCGCTCGGACTGGCCGTACTCGCCAAGGGCCCCGTTTCGGGGGCGTTGTTCCTGGGTGTTCTGATCTGGCTGCTGGTGCGCGAGCCCGGCTACCTTCCGCGCTTCCGCGGCGGATGGTTCGTGGGAACGGTCGTGTTCTTCCTCGTGGTCGCGACCTGGTACCTGCCCGCCTACCTGAAGATGGCCGACGTCTTTGTGCAGGACTTCCTCATCAAGCAGAACATCGAACGGTTTGCGGGAGGAGACGCCGCCCACGCCGCCCCGTGGTGGTCGCACCCGATCTATTTCCCGCTCGTGCTGTTCGCGGGCATGATCCCGTGGTCGTGGCGCATTCGGCGGGCTTGGCCCAGTCGCGAGACCCAGAGTGACAGCGATTGGGACGAGGACCGCCAGTTCCTTCGGCGGGCCCTGGGCACGTGGATGCTGGTGGTCGTGCTCTTCTTCTCCATCAGCCAGACCAAGCTTCCCCACTACGTCTTGCCGGCCTTCGTCCCGGCCGCCATGCTGATCGGCACGTTCTTGGGGCGGCGGGGCAAGCTCGGCGCGACGTCCGAAGGCGCCGGCGCGCCGACCGGCGGAATCGGCCGACGCGCCGTAGCCCAGGTCTGGATCGGTTCCGCGTTCCTCTGCCTGATCCTCAACTTGGCGATCTCGGGGTGGTATCGGGCGTCGGGCCAGGAAGAGGCCCACGCTCTGGCACGATGGCTGAAGGGCAAGGACGAGCCGATCGCCCTGTATTCGCTGAGCCGACTCGAAAAGGACCTCGGCACGTTCCGACCTCGCCTCCAGCAGACGAGTCTGCCTTCGATGCTCTTTTACTTGGACCGCAACGTGTTTCAGACCGACACCCTCGACAAGCTCCTGGAACGGCCAGGCCCCCACTGGGTGTTCACCCGCGAGCGGCGCATCGGTCCGGAAACCCACCGCCGAGCCGAGGCGGCCGGTCGGACGTTCACACGGGTGGCAACCCCGGTCCGGCAGGACAACTACGAGATCTGGCGGCTCGATTGACGCTTCAGAGCGTGCGCTCGATCGTGAGGTCGGGGCTTGTGAAGCGGTCGTCCGTCTCGCCACCGTCGTCGATCAGGTTGGGTCCGACGCTGTACAGCCGAAACTGGTCGCCTTGGGCGCCGTACACGAACGGCAGTCCGCTGTACGGGTCGATCAAGAGGGCGGACGGGGCGTTCGAGAGGCTCGGCGGCGCAGCCCGATCGGTTCGTATGCGAGCCCTCACCCAGCATTCCAACCCGAGAAGCCGCGTCCGGGCCAAGGCCGCATCCCGCTGGCGCAGGTAGATCTCGCCGGTGGCGAACAGGGCTCGCGCAAAACGACGCCACGGCCGGTAGGAGGCCAGATGGAGGGGATCCCGAGTCTCCCGACGATCGAGCAGGACCTTTCGCTGAGCGGCGTTCCGCTTGGACAGCTCCACCCAGTGGTCGACCCACTTTTCGGACTCTTCGGCAAAGCCTTGAAAGTAGGCGGGGCGCTTCTCGGAGTCCTCGGCCGACATCCGCCGGAGGTACTCGACCGCGTCCCGCACGGAGAGACCGAGCTCCCTCTTGATCTCGTCGAACTCCCGCGCCCGGTAGCGGTCCTGAATGCGCTGGACCGCCAGCAACATGTTGGCGTGTTCGTTTCGGAGGGCGGTCTCGGCCGGGGCGATCCGGCCCAGGGCGTGGACCAGACCCTCGGCCAGACGCCGGTGCTGGGCCGCGCTCAGTTCGGGAAGACCCGGGATGATCGCCTGGCGGGCCATCTCGACGACGCTGAAGCCGAGGGCGGCGTCGGCGACGCCGCCGTGGGAGAGGTCGAATCCGAAGCGGGTCGCGACCAGGGTCCAACCGACCGCATCGTCGTACCGTTGGTCGGCGAGGGCCGCCTCGATCCGCCAGGCCATCGCCCGGCCGAGGAGCAACCACCCGCCGTGGAAGGGGGGCGGGGTCCCGATCTCGACGGGCTGAAAGCGGAACTCGAGCCGACCCCGCGAGGCGCGGTCCAGCATCGCCATCTGGGGTCCGAGGAGTTCCACCACGGCCTGCCGCTCCCGAGGCAGGAACGACACCCGGTTCAGATAGGCGGAGGCCGTCTCCTCCGTGGCGAGGGCGGCCGCCGCGTAGAGATCGAAGCTGGCTCCCGAGCCGGAATCGACCCGCACCGGAGCGGGCGCCTCGGCCCAAACCGGGAATTCGGGCGGCGGCGCCGGGCGACAGCCGACCGCCATCGCCAACCCCAAGACGGCGACGATCCGGCAACCTTCCCTGGCGACGGTCATCAGGGTCATGGTAGCACAGCGCCCGGCGACTTCCGGAGCGTCCGGAGGCGGGCCCGTGCCGTTTCCTCCGTCCATGGTACGGGAGCCGAGCGAGTTCCCCCCGCCTTGCGGATATGCTTGGATAACCATGAAAGGCGTGATCTTGGCGGCTGGCAAGGGCTCGCGACTCTTCCCAGTCACCCACCACATTCCCAAGCCGTTGCTGCCCTTGGCGAACCGCATGACCCTCGAATACGCCTTTGACCGACTGAAGGAGATGGGCATTCACGACATCTGCGTCGTGGTCGGCGAGAACGAGCCTCTCATGCGGGAAGCGCTCGGCGACGGAACCCAGTTCAACGTCCATCTCAGCTACGTCCGGCAACCGGAGCCGAAGGGGCTCGCGCACGCCGTCAGCTTCACGAAGGGTTTTGTCGGGGGCGACGACTTCGTGCTGTACCTCGGCGACGCGATCTATTCGCTCGGCTTTCAGGAGTACCGCGACCAGTTCCAGTCGTCGGGGTGCGCGAACTTGAACATCGTGCGGCACGTCGAGGATCCGAGCCGGTTCGGGGTCGCCAACCTCGATGGGGACCGCATCGTCAAGCTCGTCGAGAAGCCGAAAGAGCCGGAGTCCAACTGGGCGATGGCGGGCCTGTACTTCTTCGGTCCGCAGATCTGGAACGTGTTGCCGGACCTCCAACCCAGCGCGCGGGGCGAGTACGAAATAACCGATGCGATCCAGATGCTAATCGACCGCGGGCACACCGTTCTGGCCGGGAAGTACCCGGGAGAATGGTTCGACACCGGGACGTTGGAGTCGTTCCTGGCGACCAGCCGCTACCTCAGCCACGGCCACAACCTGATCGAAGGCCACGTCGAGACCCACGGCGGCGAAAAACAGCAGTCGGTGGTCGGCCCCGGCGCGGACGTCACCTGCCTCGGGTTGATCAACTCGGTCGTTCTCCCCGGCGCTCAGGTCAGGGTGGACGGCGTCATTCGGGACTCGCTGTTGGGAGGACTGGTGGCGCGGGAGAGCGACGTGATCGGCGAGATTCTGTTCGGCGAGTAGTCGGAGTCGACGACTCGGGATGGGTCGTCCCGACTACAGCCGTTGCGGCCGCTCGCCTCGGTGCGTAGTATCGGCCCGTGGAGCGCGTCGCGAGAATCTTGCTGGCTTTCGGTCTGTTTCTGATCGCGTCGGGACTCGTCGGCTGGGCGTCGACCGGATTCTCCGACCGGGGCAAGACCGCCATCCTTTCGGGCGCGGTGTCCGGATCGATCATGATCGGCTGGGCGTTTCTCGTCGCCAAAGGTCCGGGGGCTCTCGCCGTCGGCGCCCGCTGGGGAGCGCTCGCCTTCACGATTTTGTTCGGCGGAACCTTCGTGTGGCGCGGGATCGTTGCCTGGCAGAGCGTGGCGGCGGGCGATCCGAAGCTTCCGGTTGCCGCTCTGCTCTCCGTCATGGCGTGCGCCAGTCTGGCAGCCGTCGTCCTGCAGCTTCGGGCCGGGCGCCCGAGGGACGAGTCGGCCGCATGACGGCCGCCCGGCAAGCTCAGAACTGGTCCGTCATGAACATGATCGGAAGGCGGCGCTCGCCGATCGCCATCAGGTCGAGTTCGCGGCGGGCGTCCCCGATCGGGATGTTCAGCTCGCGGGCGACCGACTCGAGCCCGAACCACTCGGCGCCTTTCTGAACGTGCCATCCGTCTGGATCGACGCCGACCGCTTCCTTGATCGTCAGCCCTTCCTGACAGACGTAGCCGTTGCCGTTGCGGACCGAGAGCCTGAGGCTCCACGACCAGTATTTCCACCGCCGGTCGTCTCGACGAAGCCTCCGAGGATCGGCGGCCGCCCAAGCGTCGTAGATCCGGCGCACCTCGTCGTGCTCGAGAACCGCCTCCGAAGGCCCCCCGGGCCACCCGA
>JBDNCL010000092.1:0-10734 GCA_046719655.1 Fimbriimonadaceae bacterium | reverse complement strand
CGGCTGGGGTTCGGGAAGCCTGAGGTTTCCGGGCGGCGCGACCGCCCACTTCGCGTGCGGCGTCCACCTCGGTCTGAACAACGACGCCACCATCTTCGGAACCGACGGCAAGATCCACGTGGAGTCGCCGTGGTTCGCCAACGGGAAGGTGTCCGTGTTTCAGGGAGGCTACGGCCAACCGCGCCAGGTGTTCGACTTCCGCGACACCGGCGATCTCTACATGCACGAAGCGGATGCGGTCGCCAAGTTTTTGGGCGCCGGGGAGTGCCCCTACGTGACGTGGCAGGACACCCTCGAACAGATGCGCGCCCTCGACATGCTCCGCGCCGGGTGCGGCCTCAAGTTTGAGGCGGAGGACTGGGTATGAACTACGGCCACATCCCGTACCTCGACAAGCCGATCAGCCGAATCGTCATGGGATCGACCGTCTTCTGGCGGGCCAAACGCGGTCCGGTCGACGCCGAGAGCGTCTTGGACGCCTACGTCGAGGCGGGCGGCAACTGCTTCGACCTCGCCGCCGTCTACGGCACCTCGGGGGCGTTCGGCCAGTGGCTCCGCCGATATGGCGACCGCGAAAGGATCGTCGTCTTCACCAAGGGGTGCCACCATGGGCCCGGCAACCGCCGACGGGTGACCCGCCAAGACCTGCGGGACGACGTCCAAAAGGAGCTCGACGCCCTCGGCATCGACCGGCTCGACCTGTTCGTCCTGCACCGCGACGACCCGTCCGTCCCGGTCGGCGAGATCGTCGACTGGCTGAACGAAGTCAAGGAAGAGGGTCTGGTGACCGCCTTCGGCGGCTCGAACTGGACCCACCACCGCATCCGGGCCGCCAACGAGTACGCCCTCGCCCACGGACGCCAGGGCTTGTCCCTCAGCAGCCCGAATCTGTCCCTCGCCACGACCAACGAGCCGATGTGGTGGGAGGCGCTGACGATCGACGAAGAAGGTCGGCGCTGGCACGAGCAGACCCGGTTCCCGCTCTTCAGCTGGTCCTCGGTCGGCGGCGGGTGGTTCTCGGGGGAGGACAACGACGACATCCGGCGGGTCTACGACAACGAGATCAACCGCCGGCGTCGGGACCGACTTCGACAGATGGCGGCGGAGAAGGGACTGTCCCCGACCCAGCTGGCTCTGGCCTACACCCTGAGCCAGCCGATGGAGATCTGGGCCCTGGTGGGAATGGCCTCCCGGTCCGAGGTTGCCGAAGCGTGCGCGGTCGCCGGCATGACCCTCGCCCCGACCGAACTCGAATGGCTGGAACACGGCGAGAAGACCTGATTTCGCGCGAACCTTTAGAAAAGCACAGGATTGGCGCACCGCTTTCGCGGCGCCTCGCGTATCATCACCTGATGATGACTTCGCCCTGCAAGAAGATTTGCCGCCTGGATGCCGAAGGACTCTGCATCGGGTGTGGGCGCACGCTCGCCGAGATCGCCGACTGGACCTGGTTGTCGGACGCAGAGCGGGAAGAGATCATGCGGCGCCTGGCGGCGACGTCGGAAAGGCGCGACGAAAGCCTCGAACAGAGCGCCTGACCGGAGGCGAAGGGTCCGACGTCCGGCACCGCGTCCGTCCGGCTTGCTAAAATCGGCCATGTCCAGGCCAAAAATCGTGTGCTTTGATCTTGGGGGAGTCCTCTGCAAAATCCGTCACACCTGGGCCGAAGCGATCCGAGCGGCGGGAGTCCCCTGTCAGAAAATGCCGGACCCGGGCTTTCGACTGAACGATCTCGACGCGATGCACGGTTTCCAGGACGGTTCTCTCAGCCGAGACTCCTATCTCGCCGTCATCAGGGACACATTCGGCATCCATAACGACGACGACGCCCTCGCCGTCCACCACCACATCCTCGACCGGACCTATCCCGGCGCCGACCGGCTCGTGGCCGACATTCGGGCCGCCGGACTGCGGGTCGGATGCATGTCGAACAACAACCCCGCCCACTGGGAACGCTTCCTGTCCCCCGAACACTTTCCCGTGGTCGCCGGACTCGACGTGCACGTCGGCAGCCATGTGGTCGGCTCCAACAAACCCGACGGCGGAATCTACGACGCCTTCGAGAAGTCGTCGGGTCATCGGGGCGACGAAATCGTGTTCTTCGACGACAGCGTCGAGAACCTCGCCCCGGCCCAAGCGCGGGGCTGGCACGCCTTTGCCGTGGACGCGAACGGCGATCCGCCCGCCCGCATGCGCGCCGAACTGATCGCTCTCGGGATCCTGGACCGCTGACGCCCGAGCGGTTGACGACGCCACCCTGGTCGGCCGTACCCTCCGTGCCGAACCTTGCCGAACGCCTGCATTCGGCCTGGAAACCCCACCCGGGGCAGGCCGAATTTCTCGCCGCCGACGCCCGCATCCGGGTCCTCGCCTGTGGACGCCGATGGGGCAAGACCGACGCGAGCGCCGCCTCCATCGTGCTCGCGATGGGCGACCGGCCGACCCGCACCCTGATCCTGGCCCCGACCCTCGACCAGGCGAGACTCCTGTTCGATCGGACGGCCGAGATGCTCGCCGCCGCCGGAGCCGACACCCTCAAGTCGCGGCGGTCGCCGTTCCCCGCCCTGGACTGGCAGGGACACACCGTCGTCGCCCGATCCGGACACGTCGGCCGGGCGCTGCGCGGCAACGAGGCCACCCACATCGTCGTCGACGAGGCCGCATTCGTGCCCGAAGAACTCGTCGCCGAAGTCGCCCTTCCCATGCTGGCCGCCACCGACGGGCGCCTCACCCTCATCAGCACCCCGCGGGGCCACAACCACTTCTGGCGCTTCTTCGAGATGGGCGTCCGCAACGAAAACGGAGTGTGGAGCCGGCGCGCCCCGACCGCCGAGTCCCCGTACGTCCGTCCCGAGTTCCTCGAACTCCAGCGCGGTCTGATCAGCGAGCGCGCCTACGCCGTCGAGTACGAAGCCGCCTTCCTCGACGGAGCCGGCCAGGTGTTTCGAACCGAGAGCGTCGACGCGTGCCTCGTGCCCGAACTGGGATCGGCCCGCGGACCGGTGGCGATCGGCGTCGATTGGGCCCGGTACCGCGACTTCACCGCCGTCGCCGTCCTCGTCGGAACCCGGGAGCAGGCGACCCTGGTGGAGATCGACCGCTTCCACGATCTCGGCTGGCGCGAACAGGTCGACCGCGTGTGCCGCATCGTGGCCCGGTACCCCGGGGCGCGCGTCTGGTGCGATGCCACCGGCGTCGGCGACCCTCTCCTCGAGATGGTCCAAAGCCGCGTCGGCGCGCGCGTCCGGGGGCTGACCTTCACGTCGACCGCCAAAGCGGAGATCGTCGACAACCTGGCCTGGATGTTCGAGTCCCGGGCGATCCGAATGCGCCCGGAGCCCGAGCTTCTCAAAGAGCTGCAGCACTTCGAGAGACGGGAGTCGGATTCGGGATCGGTGCGCCTCGGCGCGGCCGGCGGCTTCCACGACGACCTCGTCGTCGCCCTCGCCCTGGCCGCGAAGGGCCTTCCCCGCTTCGCTTCCGCGTCCGTGTTTCTCGGCGAGACGCGCAAGTTCCGCTGTCGGCCGTCGCCGCGCCTGGCCCAGGTCCGGTTCGGGGCCGACCCGGCCGACTTCCGGGCATGACCGTCCTCTGCCCGACCGCGGTGGGCGAGCCGGTTCGGGGCCGACCCGGCCGACTTCAGGGCATGACGCCGGCGACCGCCAGACGGATCCGGTAGACCGACTCCTGGGACGTGACGAACAGGGTCTTCCCGTCCTCCCCGAACGCGCAGTTCGTTGCCGACCTAGGCGTGCGGATCACGCCGATCCGCACGCCCCGGGGCGAAAACACCTGCACCCCGACCGACGTCGCGACGTAGAGGTTCCCCTTGATGTCGACCCGCATCCCGTCCGGAGACGATCGCCCCGAATCGACCTTCGTGCTGGCGAATTCGCGGCCCGGCCCGACGTTGGCGTCCGCGTCGACCGGGTAGACCACGACCTTTTCGCCTTCGGTGTCGGCGACGTACAGGAGCTTCCGGTCGGGCGACAGCACGATGCCGTTCGGCCGCACCCTCTCCCGGTCGATCACGGTCAGCGAGCCGTCCTTCGCGAGCCGAAACACCCCGTTGAAGTCGAGTTCGGCCTGCTCGGGGCGGATGCCGTAGGGCGGATCGGTAAAGAAGATCGTGCCGTTCGGGTGGACGGCGACGTCGTTCGGCGAGTTGAGCCGCTTGCCCTCGAACCGCTCGGCCAGCACCGCGATGCGGCCGTCCGCCTCCGTCCGGGTCACCCGGCGCGACCCGTGCTCGCACGTCACCAACCGCCCTTCCGCATCGAGCGTGTTGCCGTTGGCGTTGTTCGACGGCTCGCGGAAGACCTTCGGCTCGCCCTGGCTCGGCGTCCATTCGTAGAGGCGGTTCATCGGGATATCGCTGAAGATCAGCGTCCCGCGCCGAGTCCAGATCGGTCCCTCCGTGAAGCGGTATCCGGTGGCGAGCGTCTCCAGCTTCGCGTCGGGGGCGAGGATTTCTGCGAGCCCCGAGTCCGGCTCGGCACCCATGGATGCGGAAAGCAAGGCGACGGAACACGCGAACGGCATCATGCTCCGATTATGCCGGGATAAGCCGCCCGCCGACATTCCGGGTGCGGCTCCGGCCGCCGAACCGTCCTTTCCGAAGAGGGAGAATCGACGATGCGGTTGAACGCGTGGATCGCCGAACTGATCGGCACCTTTGCCGTGTGCTTCATGGGCGTCGGCGCGATCTTGGTCGCGTCCCAGCCCGGGTCCGGGTCGGGCCTGGTCGAGATCGCCCTCGCCCAGGGCCTGGCCTACGCCGTGTGCGTGACCGCCTTCGCTCCGGTCAGCGGCGGGCACCTCAACCCGGCCGTGACGTTGGGGGCGTGGGTCGCCAACAGGATCCAGCTTCTGCCCGCGCTGGGATACATCGTCGCCCAGTGCCTCGGCGCGGTCGCGGCTTTGGCGACGCTCCGGGCCGCGGTCGGCATCGTCAACCTGGAAAACGTCGAGTTCGGCATCCCCGCCCTCAGAACCGGGATCACGGCGATGGGCGGCATCGTCCTCGAAGCCGTCGCCACCTTCTTTCTCGCAACCGCCTACCTCCTGACCGCGGTCGACCGACGCGCCCCCAAGCTGGGCGGCCTGGTCGTCGGTTTCGCCGTCGTGATGGGCATCCTCGCCACCGCGTCCTTCACCGGCGGGTGCCTGAACCCCGCCCGCTACCTCGGGTCGGCGGTCGTGGCGGCGAACTTCATCGACGTCGTGGTCTACCTGGCAGGGCCGATCCTCGGCGGTGCGGTCGCCGCCGTCCTGGCCGGGAGCTTCGGGCAGACGAGCGCACCCGAGCCGCCCGCGTCCTAGGGGGAAGCCGCTCCCGACGTCCCGCGATCGGGACGCGGCTCTGGTAATCTCGAACCGATGGCGAGCAGCGAACAACCCGCGTGCCCACAGAAGGTCGGAGGCCGGCTCTCCTTCCTCGACCGCTTCCTGACGCTCTGAATTTTTCTCGGCATGGCGGTCGGAGTCGCCCTCGGCAACTTCGCCCCCTGGTTTGCCGAAAGCCTAACCGAGATGTCGATCGGCGTGACGTCGACTCCGATCGCCATCGGCCTGATCCTCATGATGTACCCACCCTTGGCGAAGGTGCGGTACGAGATGTTGCCCCAGGTATTTCGCAACACGCGCGTCTTGTTGCTTTCTCTGGTCCAGAACTGGATCGTCGGTCCGCTGCTGATGTTCCTTCTCGCGATCGCCCTTCTGTCCGACAAGCCCGAATACGCGATCGGACTGATCTTGATCGGCATCGCCCGATGTATCGCGATGGTCATCGTCTGGAACGAGCTGGCGAAGGGCGATACCGACTACGCGGCCGGACTCGTGGCGCTCAACTCGATCTTCCAGATCGTGATGTTTGCGCCGCTGGCCTACCTGTTCATCAAGGTTTTGCCCCCGATGCTGGGCGTCGACTTCGGCGGCGTCGATCTCAGCGCGATCAGCATGCCCCTCATCGCGCAGAGCGTGCTGATCTATCTCGGGATTCCGTTCGGGGCCGGCATCCTCACCCGGGCCGTATTCCTGCGGATCAAGGGGCTCGAGTGGTACGACCAGAAGTTCATTCCCAAGATCAGCCCGATCACGCTGATCGCCCTGCTCTTCACGATCGTCGTGATGTTCTCGCTCAAGGGAGACCGCATCGTCAAGATCCCTCACGATGTGGCCCGAATCGCGATACCTCTGCTCATCTATTTCGTAGCCATGTTTCTAATTTCGTTTGCGATGAGCAAGCGTTTGGGCGCCGACTATTCGAAGAGCGCCACCCTTTCGTTTACCGCGGCCAGCAACAATTTCGAACTCGCCATCGCGGTTGCGGTCGCCGTGTTCGGCATCGGGTCGGGGGCCGCGCTGGCCGCCGTGGTCGGACCTCTGGTCGAGGTGCCGGTGCTCATCGGTCTGGTGAACGTGGCCCTGTTCTTCCAGAGGCGTTTCCGGTGGGGCTCGGCGCCTGCCCCCACGTAAGCCGTCGCCTCTCGATCCGGAAGAAATCGCGGCTGTATCGGACCGGCCCGCCCATACGTCCGAATCGAGACGATGCAAGTCGGTCTGCGTGCGGTGTGGGTGTCGGTCGCCGTCTGGACGGTTCTGAGCGGCAGTCCGGCCGCCCACGCCCAGCGTCAAGTTTCGGTGCGGGGATCCGACACGATGCTCCCGCTTCTCGAGCGCTGGCGCGACGCCTACGGGCGCGAGAGCGGCCGGACCGCTTCGGTCGCCGGGGGTGGATCGGCGTCCGGCATCGCCGCCCTCCTCTCGGGTTCGGCCACCGCCGCGTCGGTTTCGGGACCTCTGTCACCGGCCGACCGCGACCGCGCCCGAAGCCGCGGCGTCGTCCTGCACGAAACCCCGGTCGCCCTCGACGCCCTCGCCATCGTCGTTCGGGCCGACAACCCGATCGAATCGATCCGTCTCGACACCCTGGCCCAAATCTACGCCGGCCGTCTGACCGACTGGAGCCAGATCGGCGGTAAGGCGGGGCCGATCCTGCCCGTGGCCCGGGGGGAGGGCTCCGGCTGCCAGGCCCTCTTTCTTGCCGAGGTCCTGAAGTTCCGGCGCCCATCCTCCGCCCCGATCGTGGCCGCCTCTCCGGCCGACGTCGTGCGGCTCGTCCGCTCGCGCGAGGGCGCGATCGGGTACGGGAGCGTCGCCCTGTTTGCCCGGGAGCCGGACATCAAGGTGCTGGCCGTCGCCGCCAGCCCGGGGGACGAGCCGGTGCCGCCGACCGAGGCGGCGGCTCGCGAGCGACGCTACCCGCTGTGGCGGCACCTCAACCTGATCACCAACGGCCGACCGACCGGCGAAGTGCGGCGCTTTTTGGACTTCGCGCGTTCCGAAGAGGGCCAGAAGATCGCCGAACGGGCCGGGTTCTTCCGCCTGGACCGCCCCTAGGGGTTGTCGTCCGGGATCGGAATCTGCTCGGCGGGGACGATCTTGACCTTGCCGTTTTCCCAGATCGCCACCGTGTTGCGCTTCCGTTTGTGCTCGATGAGGGCGCGGCGCACCGCCTCCTTCACCGCCTGATCCAACTCTTCGTCGCTGAGGAGACGCTCGGCGAGCCGCTTGCGGTGGCTATCGGGCATGTGCGTACTTCCTGTGCATTTCGTCCCAAATCTCGGGCCGCAGAACCCGGAACGGCAACGAGCCGTACCCCGAAGCGATGAGCATCGGGTCGCCGCCCCGAGAGTTATCGTACATCCTCCACGAGTTCGTCAGCGGGATGTACCGCTCGAAAAAATTCCGGAGTCCGGCCGCAAAGCGGCGCCGGATCGTGGATTCGGGCACGTCGTGCCCCCCGTTGCGGACCCGCGCCGCGACCCGCTCGACCGAAAGATCGGCACTGGGGAGCCAGAAGAAGAAGAGATGGACCTGATACCCCGCCGCCCGCCAGTCCAGAATCCGGTCCGCCAGAGCACGCGTCGCCAGGGTGGTCTCCACCGCGAAGTCGATCCGGTCCTCCACCAGCGCGTCCAGAATCTGGATCAACCGACGACCGGCGCCGATGTTGGCCGCCGCCGACGGTTCGCCGCTCATCTGCTGGGCGATCATGTCCGCATTCACGAACACCATCTCCGGCGTCAGGATCAAAGAGGCGCAGGTCGTCTTTCCCGAGCCGTTGGGCCCCGCGAGGATCACCGCCTGCGGCGGCACGGTCGTCACTCCCCTATTGTGGACGCTGGATTCGGCTTCGGGAAAGGGGCTCCCCGCCCGACCCGATTTCGCGGCGCGGATTCAGACCAGTCCGGCCAGGGTGGCCAGACCGAGCAGGGCGTGCGCCGTCCACGCCAGGGTCCGCGGCAGATTCGTCGCGATCAGCCGCCGGATCGCCGCCTCGTCCTTTCCCGACGCGAGCCGCCCGTGGAGCGGCGCCGACACGGCGAAGGTCCAGACGAGCCCGAAGAGCGCCAGTCCGAGTCCAGCCCAGACCGCCCAACCGGACGCCGACGCCGCCGTTGCGAGCGCCGCGGCTCCGCCGACCTCCAGCAGGACGGCCAGCGGGACGATCCGCCCCAGCGCGTCGCAGTGTCTTCGGTGGAAAGCCCCGAACCGATCGGCCGGAACGTCGAGAAAGGCCGGATAGTGGGTCAACTGAACCGTCCAGCCGACCGCCGCCAGCGCCGACGCTCCCGCCGTCGCCGAGGCGGCGGCGAGTTCGGGCGAGAGCACCATGACGCCAACATACCCCCGGCCCGTAGCGGGCCGGGAGCCGGGACGGGACCGGGTCTTGGACAAAGAGGAGGGCGGCCGTGCGGATCGGCCGCCTGTTGGAGGGGGAGGTTGCGACGAGTCGGGTCGGCCGGCACGGCCTCCGAACGAATCAGGAGGCCATGGCCGGCTGACGGTCTTCGACGACGGCCTGCGCGGGCGCGTCGCGGGGCAACCAGCGGCGAGTCAGCCGTTCGATCTCCCGGTCGGCGAGGTCGTTCAACGGGGTCATCGCCACCAGGGCGTACAGAGCGGCGGTCGCCCGCTGCCGGGCGGGAACGGCGGCGTAGGCGGGCCGGAGCGTGATCGCTTCGCGTTCGATCGACCCAACGAGCGACAAGAACGCTTGCCGACGCTGAGAATCCGAAGCCTTCTCGTCGTCGAGCATCTCGATTTCGCTCCGGTGCGTCTCGGCGACGCGGGCGCATATCGACTCCAGGCTCAGAAAGGTGTACGACGGGGCCCGTTCAAGCATGGCCTACTGTACGTTTCGCCGGACGCCGATGCAAGGAGGTTTGGTGCGGCATTTCGCACAAGGAACGCTCTGAAGATTTTGTAAACATCGGCCATAATGCGATATCCCCTCGTAGAAAAAAGGGTGATCTCGCTGCAGCTTGCTTTTCCTGAGGAAGCCGAGGACGGGCCCGACCGCGCCGGCGCCGCTTCCCGGGTCCGGTTGGAGGCCTAGATGGATATCGGAGCCGTGTTCGCCATCTCCCTCGTCGCTCTGCTGTTCGGCACCACGTTCGTCTGTGGGTACACGTTCCTACTGCACCGCGCCGGATTCAGCCTGGGGATGCGCTGTCGAGGAAAAAACAGCCCGTGGCGGGGTACGGTGTCTCTAGCTTTGGCGTTTGTGCCGATCGGGGCGCTGTTCGCGCTCCTGCCTTTTGGCCCGGTTTGGCTCAAGGCGGTGGTGGTGTGCTCGGTCTATCTCGTTCACGCCCAGCCCGTCTGCGTTGGGTTCTGCGCCGGTTGGAAGGTGGGTCACGAACAGCTTCGGCGCCAGTTCAAGAAGAACGTCGAAGATTGGCTTGGGGAGTGGGAGTGCCGATTGGGAGAGAAGCGATATGGATTTGGCAGTCCCCTCGAACCCGACGCCTAGACGCAATCCGGCGTCGGTCCGCCGTCCGATCGTCGCGGCGAACCGCCGGCGTTCGCCCGACCGGGAATCGGGCTGGCCGCACCGGAAGGTGAAATCCTCCCCGGCGGCCGCCGATCCGGCATTCCTCCTTGGGTTGTTCCGGGGTCCGGCGCGGCATCGGACAAGTGAGAACGTTCCTGTCGCTCACGAACGAAGCGCACGCAGCCGGGCGGCGTCGACCGCGTGGTCGGAACCGACCGCCTCGGACGGGCGACCGGTGCTCGGAATCCGCCCGACTCAAACCCGCGGCCGAGCCGCATCCGTCTAGCCGGAGGGAGCCCCAAGCCCATGCACGACAAAAACTTCAACCTGAACGAAGCCCTCGCCGCTGAAGTGACCGTCCTCTCGGACCTCGTTTCAGCCTTCGTCGAGCAGTCGTTGCGAGCCGACGGACTCGGACTCGGCACCTTCGAGCTTCTCAGCGCCGTCAAGGCGACCGCCGGCAAGGCCACCCAGGCCCAGATCGCGGCCCGGCTCGGCATCACGCCGCCCTCGCTCTGCGAGGCCGTCCGAAACGCCGTCCACCGCGGCCTGATCGAACAGAGACCGGTCGAGACGGACCGCCGCGCCAAGCGGGTCGTGCTCACCCCCAAGGGCGAGGCGACGCTCGCCAAGACGCTCCGCTACCTGGAAGCGGCCCAGAAGTGCCTGTCGCAGGGCATCACGGAAGAAGAGATGAGGGTGACCCTAGACGTCGTCCGCCGGGCGTCGAGCAGCTTGGCCAAGGCTCTCGAGGCCGAGAGCCGGGTCCCGACCAAGTAGATTTCCCGGTCCGCGTGGGGAAAAGTTTGCGGTGCGGTCTCTTTCGCGACGCCATCTGAGCGTCGATGCCGTCCTTAACGAAAGAGCGGTGGTGTCGCGGTGCTGAGAATCGT
>JBDNCL010000091.1:0-10803 GCA_046719655.1 Fimbriimonadaceae bacterium | reverse complement strand
TGGCGGTCCGATCGATCCGGGGTGGAGCCGTCGTCCAGGAGACCGACGAAGACCCCGGGCTCGAATGGCGCGTCGTCACCCGCCGCCAGCCCACCGAGGCCGAATGGCGCGCTCTGCGGCTGCAGTGGACGATCGTCGCCCACGTCAAATCGAACGCGATCGTCGTCGGCGTCGAAGATCGCCTTCTCGGAGTGGGCACCGGTCAGATGAACCGGGTCCAGTCGGTCCGCCTCGCCATCGACCAGGCGGGCGAGGGGGCTCGCGGCGCCGTCTTGGCGAGCGACGCGTTCTTCCCGTTCCCGGACTCGATCCACACCGCGGCCGCGGCCGGGATCTCGGCCATCGTCCAGCCCGGCGGAAGCAAGAAGGACGCCGACGTGATCGCGGCCGCCGACGAGTGCGGCGTCGCCATGGTCTTCACCGGTGTCCGTCGGTTCCGGCATTGATCGCGGATGCGGTCGCGTCGACCTCGGGGAAGACGGGCTGTAACGATTTCCGGCCGGGTATCGTCCTAACACAAGAGGTTTCGACTTTGAAGAGCCAAACCGACCTGATCATCGGCATCGTTTCCATCGTTCTGGCCTGCATCATCGCCGGCGTCGCCTTCGGGACCCAGATGAAGCCCGTGGCCCCGGCGGCCGCACCTCAGCCGAAGCTGACCCCGCCGACCCTGCCGGCCAACGTCCAGGTCGTCAAAGCGAACTCCCTTCCGGGCGCCGGCGGTGCCGGCGGCGGCATGGCCCGCGGGCCCGGCGCGATGGGCGGCGGTTTTGGTGCCCCCGGGATGGGGATCCCCGGCGGACGGGCAGGAATGCCGCAACCCGGTGGCGGGCAACCTCGCGGGATGTTCGAGGGTGCGGCTTCGGCCGGCGGGGGCTAAACGCCCTCGGGCCGATCCGAGCCGACCGGGAGGCCGGTGCGCCTATGGCGTATCGGCCTTTGCTCTGTCTGAACCGACCGGACTCCCCGACATGCCCCGCCTGAAGTTCGAAATCGTTGGCCGATGCCCCCACACCGGGGCGCGGCGAGGTCGGATCCACACCCCCCACGGTACGGTCGAAACGCCGGCCTTTATGCCCGTCGGCACGTACGGTACGGTCAAGACGCTCGGCGCGGAGGACCTCGAACGGCTCGGCTTCGAGCTCATCCTCTCGAACACCTACCACCTGGCGGTGCGGCCGGGGAGCGACCGCATCGAGCGCCTCGGCGGCCTGCACCGCTTCATGGGTTGGCCGCGAGCCATCCTCACCGATTCCGGCGGGTTCCAGATCATGAGCCTCGCCGGGATGCGTCAGATCGACGACGAGGGCGTCCGCTTTCGGTCCCACCTAGACGGGTCCGAGATGTTCCTGTCTCCCGAGCGGTCGATGGAGATTCAGGACGAGCTCGGAGTCGACATCGCCATGGCCCTCGACGAGTGCCCGCCCTACCCGTGCTCGCGGGAAGAGGCGGTATCCGCCATGCGCCGGACCCATCGGTGGGCGCCCCGGTGCCTGGAGGCGCGCCGACGCGGCGCCCTGTTCGGGATCGTCCAGGGAGGGGTGCACGAGGACTTGCGACGCGAGTCGGCCGAGTTCATGCGGGAGTTGCCGTTCGACGGCTTCGCCGTCGGGGGAGTCAGCGTGGGCGAGCCGACCGAGCTGCAGAGGCCGATCGTCAAGTTTGCGGCGCCGCTGCTGCCCGAAGACAAGCCCCGCTACCTCATGGGGGTCGGGCACCCATCCGACATCCTGCATGCCGTCGCCTGCGGAATCGACCTGTTCGACTGCGTGCTCCCGACCCGTCAGGCCCGGCACCACTCCCTCTACACGCTGCGCGGGCGCGTCAACGCCTGTGCCGCCCGTTGGGCCGAGGAGTCCGGTCCGTTCGACCCAGACAGCGTGTTCCCGGAGACGGAGCGCTACTCGGCCGCCTACATCCGGCACCTGTTCAAATGCCGCGAGCCTCTCGGCCCGCGGCTCGCGAGTCTGCACAACCTCGCCTTCTACGCCCGAATGATGCGCGAGATTCGGCAGGCGGTCGAAAACGGCACCTGGCCCGAACTGATGGCGCGCTACGCGCTCGTCTGAGCCCGGTTTCCCGCCTCCTCGCCCGTTTCGGTTGTCGCCACCTCGTCGATCCCCTATACTGGGTCCGGTTCTGTTTTGGAGTTGAAATAGATGAAATCGGGTGAAGGCGCCAAAGTTTTGGTTTTGGGAATCCTCGGTATTCTCTGCTGCGGCATCTTGGCCCCGGTGGCCTGGGTCTTCGGCAACAAGGCGTTGCGGGAGATCGATGCCGGTGCGGCGGACCCGAGCGAACGGGGTCTGGTGACCGTCGGCCGGATTCTCGGCATCGTCGGTACGGTTTTGATCGTCTTGCAGCTGGTGTGGATCTTCGGATTCGGCGGTCTGGCCATCCTGTCCGCGATTCAGAGCCGCTGATCGAACTCTCGCGACTCCCCGGCTCGCGGGGGTTCGAGCCGGGGCGTCGCCGCCCGCATCGGCGAGATTGGTATCCTTCGTCCTATGTTGGGTCCAACTCGCGGCGCGGGCGACGCGCCGGCTGCCGTAGCCGTCGATCTCGGGGCCAGCTCGGCCCGATTTGCCGAAGGCCGGCTCGTCGACGGACGGATCGAGTTTCAGGTCGTGGAGCAGGCCGCGCACGAGCCGTCCGAGCATCGGGGCATCCTGTTTTGGGACACCGACGCCCTCCTGGGAATCTGCCGCCGGGCCGAAGCCTATGCCGCGTCCCTCGGACCCGAGACCACCCTCGGCATCGACTCTTGGGGCGTCGACATCGGATTCGTCGGACCCGACGGACAGCCGGTCCAGCCCCCGGTCTGCTACCGAGACACCTCCCACGCCCGGGTGTTCGAACGCCTTCGATCCCGCCAAGACGACCTCTACGCGTGGACCGGCATCCAGCATCAGCCGTTCAACACGGTCTACCAGTTGGTCGCCCGCGCCGAGGACAGTCCGGCCGTCCGCGAGCCGGGGGTCCGCTGGCTGATCCTCCCCGAGTTTCTCCACCACCTTCTCGGGTGTCCGGCCGGACACGAGCTGACCCACGCGTCCACGACCCAGCTCATGGGTCTCGACGGTCGCTGGTCGCCCGAAGCCTTCGCCCTGGCGGGTTGGCCCGTTCCCGACTCGGAGCCCGAGATGCCGGGCACGATCGTGGGGCGGACGTCGGCCGGCGTCCCGGTGGCTCGGATCGGCGCCCACGACACGGCGTCGGCTGTCTTCGGCATGGGTTTGCTGGGCGTCGACCAGGCGTTCCTGAACGTCGGCACATGGTCGCTGCTCGGTTGCCTCGTCGACCGTCCGATCGTCGGCGATCTGGCCAAGGGCCGAAACTTCACCAACGAGCGCGCCGTCGACGGGCGCGTCCGTTTCCTTGAGAACATCCCCGGCTTCTATGTGATCGGCCGGCTCCACGCGGAACTGGGCGTCGAGAAGCCGATTCCCGAGTGGCTGGAAGAAGCCGACCTCGAGTTTGTTTCGAGGATCAATCTATTGGAAGAACGATTTTTTAACCCCAAATCGATGATCGACGCCGTCCTTCGGGGACTGCCGGAGAAGCCCGCGTCCGACAGCCAGTGGGCCGGTCTCGCCCTGCTCAGCCTGGTCGACACGGTCGCGGCCGAGCTCGTGGCTCTCGAAGACGCGGTCGGTCGGCGTTTCGCGTCGATCCGGGCGGCGGGCGGCGGTTCGGCCAGCGCGGCCTTCTGCCGACAGCTGGCGATCCGGTCGGGTCGGCCGGTGGTCGTGGGCCCCAAGGAAGCGACCCTCTTGGGCAACCTGGCGGTCCAGTTCTTCGCCCAGGGGCGTCTGGCCAGCCTGGAAGAAGCGGGCCGGGCCGTTCAGAACAGCCTGGCCCTCGCCACCTATCGTCCCGAGGAAAGCTAGGGGTAGATGCCCCGGGTCATCGTCGCTTCGGCCACCCGCTTGACGCCGATGATCAGGGCCGCGGTCCGCATGTCGGTCTTGTGCTGCCGCATCACGGCCTCGACGTGACCGTACGAGTGCTTCATGATCCGGGTGAGCCGGTTGTTGACCTCGTACTCCTCCCAGAAGAAGTTCTGCAGGTCCTGGACCCACTCGAAATAGCTCACGACCACGCCGCCGGCGTTGGCGAGAATGTCCGGCACGACGAGAACGCCCCGGTCGCTCAGCATGGTGTCGGCGAGAGGCGTGGTCGGTCCGTTCGCGCCCTCCACGATCACCTTCGCCTTGATCTTGTCCGCGTTGTCCTCGTCGATCTGGGCGGCGATGGCGCACGGCAAGAGGACGTCGCAATCGAGTTCGAGGAGCTCGGCATTGGTGATGATGTCGCAGTCCTCGTACTCGGCGATGCCGCCGTCCCGGTTCGCATACCGGTGGGCCAACTCTCGGACCGGAAGGCCTTTCGGGTTGTAGATCGCGGTCTTCGCGTCGCTGATCCCGACCACGGTCGCCCCCGCCTGCTCGGCCAGACGCGCGGCCACCGAGCCGACGTTTCCGAATCCCTGAACCACGACCCGGCACTTGCTGAGGTCGGTTCCGATCGACTTCGCCGCTTCTTCCGCCACCGCGATGACGCCCCGGCCGGTCGCCTCGATCCGCCCCTCCGAGCCGCCCAACTCGATCGGCTTGCCCGTGACGACGCCGGGAACCGTGTGCCCCACATGCATCGAGGCCGTGTCCATGATCCACGCCATCACCTGGGCGTTGGTGCCGATGTCGGGGGCCGGAATGTCGCCGCGCTCGCTCATGACGAGGCTGATCTCGGAGACGAAGCGGCGCGTCATCTTCTCGAGCTCGCGCCGCGACAGCCTCTTGGGATCGACTTTGACGCCGCCCTTCGCGCCGCCATACGGGATGTTGACGACCGCGCACTTCCACGTCATCCACATCGCCAGGGCCGTCGTCTCGTCCAGATCCACGTCCGGGTGGTACCGGATGCCACCCTTGGAAGGGCCCCGACCGAGGTTGTGCTGAACGCGGTAGCCCTCGAACACCTCGACGGCGCCGTTGTCCAGAACGACCGGGAAATGGACGACCAACTGCCGCTTCGGTTGGGCTAGGACGCGGTGAAGGCCCTCGTCGAGGTCGAGGTATTCGGCGGCGATGGCGAGCTGGCGCCGGGCCATGTCGAGGACGTTGTGTTTATGGCTCATGAGTCGTTTCAGCCGGTTGTTCAGCGGTAGGTCGGCCGGACCAGACGTTTCAGGAGCGCATACACGGGCAACGCGAGCACTCCGTTGTACACCGCCGAAAGAATGGTACCTCCGAGGAATCCGCCCAGGTCGCGAGGGGCGGCCAGGAACATCAGGATCAACTGGCTCAGTACGGTCAGGACAAAGGCGGTCGCGTAGACGATGAGCACATTCGGTTCGAACCTCAGATCGCGCGACCAGGCCACCAGAAAGCCGCCGACGACCCGGCTCACGGTGTAGGCGGTCAGATTGGCCCCCGCGACCGCCCCGTGGAGAACGCCGCACAGCAGCCCCAGGACGGCGCCGCCGGTTCGCGAGGCGAAGAGTCCGGCCGCCGCCAGGACGGCCAAAAAGAAGTCGGGTCGGGCGCCGAGAACGGACAAGCGATCGGCCATGCTCTGCTGCAGAGCGGCGGCGAGGTACAGAAGCACGGCGACCGCGACCACATAGCGCCGGACGTTCATCTCAGGACCATCACCTCTCGGATCGATCCGACCTGCACGTTGGGGAACACCTGGCACCGCTTGGCGCCGAACTCCCGGTCGTCCTCGATCCGCACGATCCGTCCGATCGGAATGTTGGCGGGGATGAACTCGGAAAAGCCGGACGTGACGACCAGATCGCCGACTTGGAGCGTCGCGTTGGAGTCGAGGAACTCCAACATCATGACGTTCGGGGCCTCGCCGCGGATGATGCCGACCGGGGGCGGGTCGCGGCGCACGAGAGCCCCCACCCGGAGCCGTGCCGACGAGATCAGCGTCACCTGGCTCGCGTTGTCGTCGACCGTCTGAACGACCCCGACCAGTCCGTCCGCCGTCACCACGGGCAGGTCCTTCCGCACGCCCTGGCGCGACCCGGCGCTGATCGTGATCCGGTTCTCGAGGGGGAAGTACCCGATGACGGCCGCCGGAATCCGCCTGCGACCGGGCACGGGCGGCATGTCCATCAGCGCCCGCAGGCGCTCGATCTCGGCCTGGTAGAACCGGACCTGCTCGTCGTACAGGGCGAGCGCCTGAATCTGAGCTCGGAGATCGGCGTTCTCGGCCCGGAGGCGGGGGGCGGACAAGACGCCGTCGACAAATCCGCCCGCCGAGTCCCAGGCGGCCGCGATTCCGGCGGCGGATGGACCGACCACGAACTGCACGGCCGAGGAGATCGGGTCGGGAACACCGTGGTTTCGGTTGATCGTCTGGTACCGGCCGAGGGCGATTCCGACGGCTAGGAGCGCGATCAACCAGAGAAAGTCTTTGCCCGAGCGTTTCTCTAGAGCTTCGATGACTTCTCCAACATCCGACGGATCGCCGGATTCTCGTGGAGGGCCTCCACGACTTTGCCGGTGCCCAGCGCGACGCAGCTGAGCGGGTCGCGGGCGATCAGGACGGGCATGCCCGTTTCCTGGGAGATCAGTCGGTCGAGGCCGCGCAGGAGCGCGCCCCCGCCGGCCAGCACGATGCCGTTGTTCATGGCGTCGGCCGCGAGCTCGGGCGGTGTGGCTTCGAGGGTGAGCTTGACCGCCTCCACGATGGCGTTGAGAGGTTCCGAAATCGCCATGCGGACCTCTTCGCTCGTGACGATCGCGCTCTTCGGGAGGCCGGTGACGAGGTCGCGGCCTTTGATCGTGATCTGAAGCTCTTGCTCGAGCGGGTACGCGCTGCCGATCTCGATCTTGACCTGCTCCGCCGTTCGGTCGCCGATGAACAGGCTGTAGGCGCGCCGCACGTAGGCGATGATCGCCTCGTCGATCTCGTCGCCCGCCACCCGAATCGAGCGGGAGTGCACGATTCCGGCGAGCGAGATCACGGCCACTTCCGTCGTCCCCCCGCCGATGTCGACGATCATCGACCCGACCGGCTCCTCGATCGGCAGGCCGGCGCCGATCGCGGCCGCCATCGGTTCCTCGATGACGAACGCCCGCGATGCGCCCGCGCGCTCCGAGGCCTGAATGACGGCCCGGCGCTCGACTTCGGTGACGCCGCTGGGGATGCCGACGACGACCGTCTGGTAGATGAGGAACCGACGCGACACCTTGCCGATCAGCTCGCGCAGCATCCGCTCCGTCTGGTCGTAATCGGCGATGACGCCGTCTTTCAGCGGCCGTACGGCGACGATGTTGGCCGGAGTCCGACCGAGCATCCGCTTCGCTTCCTCGCCGACGGCCAGGACCTCGCCCGTATCCTTGTTGATGGCGACGACGCTCGGTTCGCGCAGCACGATGCCCTGGCCCGCGACATGGACGAGCGTGTTCGCCGTCCCGAGGTCGATCCCGATATCGCGGTTGAAACGGCTGCCGATGGATCGCCACCAGGGCGCGCGGCCGTTACTCCTCATCCCCCACCAACTCACCCGTGCTCAGACGCTTGGCGAGCGTTTCCTGCGAGATCGCCGACAGGATGACGGAGTCTCCCGTGGTGAAGATGATCGACTTCGTCCGTCGGCCCTGGGTCGCGTCGATGAGGTTGCCCGACTTTCGCAGCGTCTGGATGAGCCGGCGCATCGGAGCCGATTCGCTGCTCACGAGGGCCACGATCCGATCCGTCATCACGTAGTTGTAGAAGCCGACGTTGAGTACAGGGGGAGTCGCCATAGCGGGTCCGGACGCACGAACCGCGTCTGCACCTATCAGTTTGACGGATCGGCGGCCTTCGGCGCAATCGACACGGACGGGCAGGGACGTTCGTGCGGCATCGGCGGGCGGCCCTCCGGCCCGAACCCACGCGGCTCCAACCGCGAATCGGAGCCGGCGCGCCGACCCTCGGCTGCCAGGTACAACCACCCTATGAGTCAGCCCTACGACCGCGTCTTCAACTTCTCGGCCGGGCCCTGCACCCTCCCCGTCGAGGTGCTCGAGCAGATCCGAGACGAGCTTCTGAACTGGCACGGGACCGGTATGAGCGTGATGGAGATGAGCCACCGGAGCAAGGCCTTCGAGGGCATCCTCGACGAGACGGTCGCCGACCTCCGCGCCCTGATGTCCATTCCGGACGACTACGCCGTGCTGTTTTTGCAGGGCGGGGCGTCGCTCCAAAACACCATGGTCGCCCTCAACCTGCTGGGCAAGGGCGGGGTCGGGGACTACGTCGTGACCGGATCGTGGGGAAAGAAGTCGGCCGAGGCCGGCCTCCTGACGGGCAACGCCCGCGTCGTCTACGACGGCAAGAGCCACAACTACTCGACCCTGCCCGACCTGACCACCCTCGACTACCCCGACGCTGCCTACATCCACACGACCAGCAACGAGACCATCCAGGGCGTCGAGTTCCCGGGGGACCCGGGCCTGCCCGCCCCCCACGTGTGCGACATGTCGTCCGACATCCTGTCCCGCCCGGTCGACGTTTCGAAGTACGGCCTGATCTACGCCGGCGCTCAGAAGAACATGGGTCCGGCCGGCACGACGGTCGTGATCGTCCGCAAGGACCTGCTGGAGCGCACGCCCGAAAAGACCCAGCCGATGCTCGACTACCGGCTCATGGCGGAAAACAACTCCCTCTACAACACGCCGCCGTGCTTCGCAATCTACGCCTGCGGCCTCGTGTACAAGTGGGTCCTGAAGCACGGTGGGCTCGAGAAGATGGCGGTCCAGAACCGCAACAAGGCGAAGCTCGTGTACGACGCGATCGACGCGTCCGGCGGCTTCTACACCGGACACGCCGACAAGCCGTTCCGGTCGGTCATGAACGTGACCTTCCGGTTGCCGAGCGACGAGCTGACCAACGAGTTCGTCGAGCAGGCGAAGTCCCACCGGCTGGACGGACTGAAGGGCCACCGTTCCGTCGGCGGAATCCGGGCCAGCATCTACAACGCGTTTCCGCCCGAAGGTTGCCGGGTGCTGGCCGACTTCATGGCCGACTTCGCGGCGAAGAAGGGTTGACGATCGGCAGCCGCGAGGTTTGAACCTGGCGCCGTCTTCGAGCGGTTTCCGGGCCGAGGCTTCACGGCCCAGGCGCGAGGCTTCGCGTCGGCACGGGCGTCCGTTCCGATGACTCCAGGCGGGCGCGGTGTCCGCCGTCGCCGCGTACCGCCGTCCGACCTCGCTGCCGGAGGCTTCGAACGTTCTCGAGCGGGCGGAGGCGCCGTTCGGCCGGGTGTCTACGGCCGTGGCGACCGCGTCCGCGTCGGTCGTGCTTCCCGAAATGGCCATGTCGGCGACCCAGCGCCGCCGCCACCGCCTGGCCAAAGTCGGCGACACGCTGGGTCGGCTCGGGTTCTTCGCCGATCGGGTTCGCCGCGCGACGCTCTTCGGAGGTCCGTTCCGCGCCTGGGCCATGCTCTTCAGGGCCTACCGCGGTCGATGGCGTCTTCTCGCCGGCCAGCGGGTCAAACGCTTGCACGTCCGCCGCGCCATGCCGGTCTTCCTCCTCATCGGGCTCCAACGCGGGCCGATCGTACTGTTCCTCTGCCCGATGCCGACCGACCTGCAGTTTTGGGGTGTTCCGGATCGCCTAGGGGTCCCAACAGCCTTCTCTTGGTGGAGATGCAGCCGGTGGAACCGGCGACGCCCGCCCCCCGATCACCCGACCGCCCTCTCCATCAGCCGTTCGGCCGCCGCGACCCCCGTCTCGAAGGCCATCTCGATGCGGGGTCCGGAAACCCCGTCGCCGGCGATCATCAGGGTCTTGGCCGTCGAGTTCACGTGGTGGAACAGCGCCGACGACTCGGGCTGGCTGTAGCGCCACCGCTTGACCGCCGACACGGCCGGCGAACGCCAGTCCGGCCCGAAGAGAAGTCTCAGACCGTCGGTCGCCTGGTCGACGATGGCCTCGTCGTCCGACTCGTAGTGTCGCTGGCTGTAGGAGGCGCTCATCTGGACCACGACGGCGCAACAACCCTCCGGAGCGCGGTCCGGGCACTTGGCCGACTCCAGGCTCAGCCAGGTCACGGGGTGCCGTTGCTCCGGGTCGAGCAGGGCGAAGTAGGGGACTTCGGGCGTCGGGATGCGGTACCCAAGCAGAACCGACAGGCACGTCCGGTACTTCGCATTCGCCAGAGGGCGCGTCTCCCCGATCTGGGCCAGCAGTTCGCGGGTCTGCGGGACGGGAGGGGTCAGGATCAAGCCGTCGAACGGTTCTCCGGCGACGACGTAGCGGTGGTCGGCGACCGCTTCGATCGACTCGATCTTTGCCTCGTACCGGACGTCGACGCCCTCCGCCAACAGCCGGCCGAGCTCCGATATCCCGGTCCGATAGGTGTAGCGGGGGATCGCGTTCCGGGCGGGGTCGCCCGGCGACGGCCGCAGGCCCGTATGGGTGTAGATCGACCGCTCGATCTGGACGAGGTTGGTCCGGTCCAGGGTCTCCAGCATCCACTTCCCGAGTTGGTAGTGGCGAGGCGTGATCGTGGTCGCGCCGGTGTCGAACAGGAAGCCCTCCAGCGGTCGGGAGGCGCACCGTCCGCCCGGACGCTTCGACTTCTCGAAGACGACCACGTCGTGCCCGGCCCGCACGAGGGTCTGGGCGGCGGCGAGGCCCGCGACCCCGGCTCCGACGATCCCGACCTTCACGCCGACCTCGCCCGGCGCCGGTCCTCGAGAATGGCCTGAGCGCAGAGCCGGCCGCTGTGGATCGCTCCGTGGATGCTGCTGTTGACCGTGAACTCGCCGGCAAAGTACAGGCCCGGCACGGCGGTGC
>JBDNCL010000090.1:0-10881 GCA_046719655.1 Fimbriimonadaceae bacterium | reverse complement strand
TTGGGGACCGATGGTCGACGCGATGTCGACCAAACGGAACTGGATCGTCGTCTGCCAAACCCTCATCCTCGCTGTTCTGGCCGTGGCCGCCCTGAGTCTCCAGCTTCCGGGGTTTGTCGCCGTCAGCCTGTTCGCCTTCTTCGCGATGGCGTTTCTCTCGGCAACCCACGACATCGCGGCCGACGGGTTCTACATGCTGTCGATGAACGAGCAGAGGCAGGCGTTCTTCGTCGGCATCCGTTCCGCGTGTTTCCGCCTCGCGACGATCTTCTCGACCGGCGTCCTGGTCGTCTACGCCGGCAACCTCCGAAACGCGGGCGTCGAGGCCGCCTCGGCCTGGCAGAGAGCCCTCCTTCTCGGCGCGGTCGTGTACGGCGTTCTCCTGGTCTGGGGTGCCTTCGCGCTTCCGAAGCCGCCTCAGGACACGAAACGCCGTCCGGCCCGGGCGCTGGAGATCCTCGGGGCCTTCTGCCAGATTCTCTTGATGCTGGTGGGGCTCGGCCTCGTGTCGCGTCTGGCCTACATGGCGGGCGGCTTGGTCTTCTCGCTGGCGACCGGCTCGATGTCGACCTTCTGGACCAGTTTCGGCACGCCGCTCTACCTCGAGCAGCTGAGGTTCGGCGAAAACGGCGGCAACGTGCCGATCCCGATCTTCATCGAGTTCCTCGTCTCTCCCGTCCTCATCGCGGCCGCCGCCTACTCGACCCGGCACCTGTTCCTGCGGATCGGGATGGACAAGACGGTCTCCGCCTTCCTGTCCCTCAACCGGATCAAAGCCATCCTCGCCTTCATCCTGCTCTATCGGTTCGGCGAATCGATGATCGTCAAGATGTCGCCGCCGTTTCTCCTGGAGCCGAACCGCTCGGGCGGTCTCGGCCTGAACGTCGAGGCCGTCGGCTACATCACGGGCACGGTCGGGGTCCTCGCCCTCGTCATCGGCGGTCTGCTCGGCGGCTTCGTCATCGCGGCGTTCGGCATCAAGAAGTGCTTCTGGCCGATGGTTCTGGCCCTGAACGTTCCGAACCTCCTCTATGTCTGGGCCGCGTTCACCAAGCCGGCCAGCGCCATTGCCGAAACCATCCTCGCCACCAAGGATCTGCCTCTGCTCGAGTCGATCGGTCCCCGACTCGGCGCCGTGTTCAGCGACCCGGTCGCCGCCATCATCGCGGTGGACCAGCTCGGCTACGGCTTCGGTTTCGCCGCCTACCTCGTCTACCTTCTGTTCATCTGCCAGGGCACGCCTCTCCAGACCTCCCTGTACGCGATCGCGACCGGCCTGATGGCGCTCGGCGCCATGATCGCCGGCATCACGAGCGGCTTCGTCCAGCAGTGGTGCGCCCAAATTTGGCCCGCCGATTCCTTCGGGTACTTCTTCATCGCCGCCTGCGTGTTGACGATTCCCGGAATGCTCACCCTGTTCTTCATCCCCATGGACAAGGAAGACCTCCGCCGTGCCCCCGTCGAGATCGATTGACGTCGCCCCGCTCGTCTCGCTGTGCGAAGAGGGAATCCGGGACGGCGCGTTCCCCGGCGCGGCGTTCGCGGTCGGCACGCCGGATTCCTTGGGGCTCGGCGTGGCCGGACGGCAACGTTTCGACGCCGAGTCTCCCGCGGTCGACCCGGGTACGATCTGGGACCTCGCCAGCCTCAGCAAGGTCGTCGGCACCACTTCGGCCGCTCTTTTCCTGCACGAAGAGGGAAACTTGGACCTCGACGCTTCCGTCGTTTCCTTCTTGCCCGAATTCCAGGGAGAAGGGAAGAACCGGGTCACGGTCCGGGACCTGCTCCTCCACCGTTCCGGCCTGCCCGCGTACCGCAACTACGTCAACACCCACTCCAGCCAAGAAGCGGTTCGCCGGTCGATCGTGCGGGAAAGGCTCGTCTACCCGACGGGGGAGCGAACGGTCTACAGCTGCCTCGGGTTTGTCGTGCTGCAGCGGGTGATCGAGTCCGTCGCCGGCTGCGGTATCGACCGATTCCTCGCCGACCGCCTGTTCGGGCCGTTGGGGATGAGCCGTGCCGGCTACTGCCCGGAGCGAGCCGTTTGGCCCCGATGCGCGCCGACCGAGCCTCCGGAACCGTGGCGGGCCAAGTTCCGATCGGTTCCGATTCCCGAGTCGATGCCGTACCCGTTCGTCCAGGGCGAAGTGCACGACCCGGTGGCGTTCTGCCAGGGCGGGGTCTCCGGAAACGCCGGCCTCTTCGCGTCGATCGAAGACATGGCGGCGTTCGGCCTGATGCTCGTTCGCGGCGGCCAGGGCCCTTCCCGCCAGATCTTCTGTTCGGCGAAACTCTCCGAATGGACCCGTCGGGCCACGAACAGCAGCTCGCGGGCCTTGGGGTGGGACACCCGCTCCGACGATTCGTCGTGCGGCCCTCGGTTCGGTCCGCGATCGTACGGGCACACCGGGTTTACCGGGACGTCGATTTGGGTCGATCCCGAACGGTCCCTTTTCGCCGTTCTCCTCACCAACCGTGTCCACCCGACGGCCGCCAACCTCAAGATCACGCCCTTCCGCAAGCGATTCCACGACGCCGTCGTCGACGTCGTCCCGGGCGGTTGAGGCGTCATCCAGACCGAGGGCGAGCCGTCCGACGAAAAGCCTCGACCGGCTCATCGCCTCCTGCTTCTCGGGGCAGATGCCGTCGATGGCCCGCCTGGCGGCTCCTTAGACCAGATGCCCGCCCGCGCCGGCTTCTCGGAGGAGCGCAGGGTCGTCGCCGTCCGCTCCGAGGAGTCCCGGACGGGCCCCATCGGGCGGTCGAAGGCGCGGTCTGCCGGACCCGGCGTCGTTCCCGTCCGCTCGAACCTGCCCGTGCCGAACGCGGGACGGAACGGAGCCGGGCGACCCCAGGCGAACCGGATGAGGGCGTTGCCGAGGTCCTCGGTCTCCTGCCCGTTTCCTCCCGCGACCGGCTCGAAGCGCCCCTCGGGTTCGGCCATGCGGCTCTCGGCCGCTTCGCGAGCGCGCGGGGAGCGCGGGACGCGGCCTGCCCTCGGATCTCGGCTAGAATAGCACCATGGTCGTGCGCATCGAGTTCTGCCTGGCGTGAAACTACCAGCCCCGCGCCGCCAGTCTGGCGGAGCAGATCTTTACGACATTCAAGCCCGTGATCGGCCAAGCGGGGAAGATCACGGCCGTCGAACTGGTGCCGGGGTCTGGCGGAGTCTTCGAGGTGACGGTCGGCGGAACGCTGGTGTACTCCAAGAAGCAGACGGGCCGCCATGCGGAGCCGAGCGAGGTCCTCGAAGCCATCGGTCGGGTGATCGGCGGGTAAGACCGATCGAAGGTCGAGAGGGCAGTCGGACGAGCGCGCGGCCGAGGAAAACCGCGTTATGGTCAACGGGCGTCGTCACTCTCGCAACGTCTTCGGCGAAACCCTGCTCCCCTGCTCGGATTCGCCCGTAACCGGCTTCTACCGGAACGGCTGTTGCGACACCGGTCCGGAAGACGCCGGCGTGCACACGGTCTGCGCGATCATGACGGAGGAGTTCCTCGAGTTCTCGAAGAGCGTCGGCAACGACCTGTCCACTCCGCGTCCCGAGTTCGGCTTTCCCGGGTTGAAGCCGGGCGACCGATGGTGCGTGTGCGCGCTGCGCTGGCTGGAAGCCTACGAGGCGGGTGTGGCGCCCGACGTCGTGCTTTCCGCCACCCACGAGCTGAGTCTCGAATACGTGCCTCTGGAGGCCCTCGAGGCCCACGCCGTCGACTCGCGACGGGCTTGAACGACGGTTCGAGATCATCGCACCGGCAGAATGCTGGACATATCGTTCTCGATCGTCCAGAATGTCCCCATGCGGCCGCCCCGTCTGGAAGCCACGTGGGAGGAGACCGTGCTCGCCCGTTGTTCGGTTGAGCGCCTGGCGAGCGGAAGCGTCTTGGGGGAACGGAGCGAACCGTGGCTCCGGCTGTCTACCTGCGTCGGCGGGATCGCGACCTTTCGAGGCCGCGACGGCCGTCTCGTCTTGGCCGAGGGGATGTGCGCCTGCTGCCCGCCGAGCTGGCGGCACGCGGTCTCGGCCACCCGCGATCTCGAGCTCCGGAGCCTCTTCATCCGCCCGTCGCTGGCCGACCGGGGCCCCGAGCTGCCCCAGGTGTTCGGTTCGAGCACCCTGCTCGACGAGCTGGTGGCGCGGGCGAGCGGCCGGCGTCTTCTCCGTTCCGACGATCCGCGGGACGTCCGGCTCGTCGAGTCGATACTCGACGAGGTGGCGGGGCTCGAGCCGCAACGGCAGTCTCTCCGGTTGCCCACCACGCCTTGGGCGCGCCGGATCGCCGAAGGCTGGCTGACGGCTCCCGGGGACCGGCGACCGATCGATCGCGTCGCCGTGGTCGCCGGAGTCAGCAGGAGAACGTTGGAGCGGACTTTTCGGGAGGAGACGGGTCTCAGCGCCGGCGGCTGGAGACAGCGGTCCCGCCTGCTCGAGGCCCAGCGGCTGCTCGTCTCCGGCGAACCCGTGCGCGACGTGGCCGTCAAGGTCGGGTACCAGAGCGACAGCGCATTCGTCGTCGCGTTTCGGTCCGTCCACGGCGTCACCCCCTACCGTGCCTTCGGTCGGGCATCGAAGCGACGCGCCGCCCCAACGCTCTCGGGTAAACCGCCGTCATGAGCGCGTACGAACTTGCCCGACAGGCTTACGGCGAACTGGGGATCGACACCGAGGAATCGATCGGGGCCGCCCTGAGCGTGCCGATCTCGATCCACTGTTGGCAGGGCGACGACGTCGGCGGGTTCGAACCGAAGGACGACGCGGCCGGCGGCGGGGGCATCATGGCGACCGGCCACTACCCGGGGAAGGCGAGAAACGCGGACGAACTCCGCGCCGACTACGACCAGGTTCTGCGCCTTGTTCCCGGGCCGCACCGAGCCAACCTGCACGCGATCTACGCCGAGACGGACGGAAGAGCGGTCGATCGGGACGCCCTCGGTCCCGAGCACTTCCGAGGCTGGATCGACTGGGCCAAGGACCGGAACGTGGGGCTCGACTTCAACCCGACGTACTTCGCCCATCCGAAGGCGGCCGACGGCTTCACCCTCAGCCACCGGGACCCCGATATCCGCAAGTTCTGGGTGGACCACGGGCGCGTCTGCCGGACCATCGCCGGGGCGATGGGTCAGGCCCTCGGCACCCCGTGCGTGAACAACCACTGGATTCCGGACGGCGCGAAGGACTCGCCGGCCAACCGGTGGTCGCCCCGCCGGCGGCTGATCGAGTCTTACGACGCCATCCTCGAGGGGGAGATTGCGGGTTGCGTCGACGCGGTGGAGAGCAAGCTGTTCGGGCTCGGTTCCGAGGACTACGTCTCAGGGTCGTTCGAGTTCTACAGCCACTACGCGCTGAAGAAGGGAGTCGTGTTCTGCCTCGACATGGGGCACTTCCACCCGACCGAGACCATCGCCGACAAACTCTCCTCGTTGCTCCAGTTCCATCCCAAGCTTCTGCTCCATCTCAGCCGGCCCATGCGGTGGGACTCCGACCACGTCGTGCTGTTCAACGACGACGTCCGGAACGTATTCCACGAACTCGTAAGAGGCGACGCGCTGGGACGCGTGTTCGTGGCCCTCGACTTCTTCGACGCCAGCATCAACCGGATCATGGCCTGGGTCATCGGCATCCGATCGACCCGCAAGGCTCTCCTCTACGCTCTGTTGGAGCCGTCCCCGTTGCTCCAGAAGCTCGAGGCCGAGGGTCGCTTGGGCCAAAAGCTGGCCATGATGGAGGAGATGAAGACCATGCCGTTCGGGGCCGTCTGGGACGAGCTCTGTCGCCGGGCCGATGTCCCCGTTGGACGGGCCTGGCTGGACGAGGCGGAGCGATACGAGACGTCCGTGCTCTCGCATCGGAACTGAAGCGGCCGACGACAAAAGCGGGCGGCCCGAGGTTTCCGGGCCGCCCGCTGTCCTTCTGCGGAGGGAGGCTTACTTCTCCTCTTTGAACTCGGCGTCGATGACGTCGCCGTCGGCCGACGAGCGAGGCGACTCCGCCCCGACCCCGACCGTTTCGCCTTCGGGCTGGCCGGCCGAAGACGCCGCCTCGTAGAGCTTCGCCGCCAGGTTGTGGGTCTCGGTCTCCAGTTCGCTCACCGCGTGCTGAAGCTCGTCGACGTCGTCGCCGGACACCGCCTTGCGGACGGCCGCGATCTTGTCCTCGATCGACTGCCGCTCCGCCTCCGACACCTTGTCGCCCGCCTCGCGGAGGGTCTTCTCCGTCGTGTGGCACAGGTGGTCGGCCTTGTTCCGCATCTCCGCGATCTCCCGGGCCTTGCGGTCGGCTTCGGCATTCGCCTCCGCGTCCGCGACCATGCGCTCGATGTCTTCGCGGTTCAGGTTGCCGCTTCCCGTGATCGTGATGCTCTGCTTGGTGCCCGTCGCCTTATCCTGAGCGCTGACGTGCAGAATGCCGTTCGCGTCGATGTCGAAGGTCACCTCGATCTGGGGGATTCCGGCCGGGGCGGCGGGGATCCCGGTCAGGTGGAAGCGGCCGAGACTCTTGTTGTCCCGGGCCAGCGAGCGCTCGCCCTGAAGCACGTTGATCTCGACTTCCGGCTGGTTGTCGGCCGCCGTGGTGTAGACGCGGCTCTTGCGGGTCGGAATCGTCGTGTTGCGCTCGATGATCTTGTCGAAGATGCCGCCTTTCGTCTCGACCCCGAGCGAAAGCGGGGTGACGTCGAGCAGGACGATGTTCTTGACCTCGCCGCCGAGAACGCCGGCCTGAATCGCGGCTCCCACCGCCACCACCTCGTCGGGGTTCACGGATCGGTTCGGCTCCTTGCCGGAGAGCTTGCGGACGAGATCCTGGATCATCGGCATGCGGGTGGCCCCGCCGACGAGGATGACCTCCTGGATGTCGCCCGGCTTCAACTTGGCGTCGTCGATCGCCTGCTGGAACGGCTTCTTGATCCGCTCGAGCAGGTCGCCGCACATCTCCTCGAACTTCGCCCGCGTGAGCGTGTAGTCCAGGTGCTTGGGCTGATTGTCGACGGCGGTGATGTAGGGCAGGTTGATCTGGGTTGTGACCTGGGTCGACAACTCGATCTTGGCCCGCTCCGCCGCTTCGCGCAGGCGCTGCAGGGCGTCCAGCTGCTGCTTCAGGTCGATGCCGTGATCCTTCTTGAACTCGGCGGCGAGCCACTCCACAATCTTGTGGTCGAAGTCGTCTCCGCCCAGGTGGCTGTCGCCGGCCGTGGACTTGACCTCGAAGACGCCTTCGCCGACGTCGAGGACCGACACGTCGAACGTACCGCCGCCGAGGTCGAAAACGAGGATCGTCTCGTTGGCCTTCTTGTCGAGGCCGTAGGCCAGGGAGGCGGCCGTCGGCTCGTTGATGATGCGCAGGACCTTCAGACCCGCGATCTCGCCCGCGTTCTTGGTCGCGGTTCGCTGAGAGTCGTTGAAGTACGCCGGAACCGTGATGACGGCCTGGTCGACCGTCTCGCCCAAGTAGGCCTCGGCGTCGTTTTTCAGCTTCTGAAGGATCATCGCGCTGATCTCTTCCGGCGTCATCTCCTTGCCCAGAGCCGGAATGACGGCGACCGCGTTGCCCTTCTTGTCCGCCTTGACCTTATAGGGAATTCTCTTGGCCTCGGCCTCGACCTCGCTGAACTTGTGACCCATGAAGCGCTTGATGCTGAAGATGGTGTTTTCCGGGTTGACGACGGCTTGCCGCTTCGCCGTGACGCCCACCATCCTCTCGCCGTTGGGCTTGAATGCGACGACGCTCGGGCACGTGCGCGCCCCTTCCGCCGTCGCGATCACGACGGGCTCCCCGCCCTCCATTACCGCGACCACCGAGTTGGTGGTTCCAAGGTCGATCCCAACCGTCTTTCCCATTGTCGATTACTCCTCTTGAGCGTTGATCTCAAAATTCATTTGAGTGTCATGGGCTCAATGTTTCTTTACAGCCATTGTACTCGAAGAGTTCCCCCAGATGGGTCCTCAACGGGTCGAAACGCGGGCGCCGGACGCGTCCTCGGCGACGATCGCGACGCGGCCGGCCCGGCCAAGGTAAACACCCGTTCATGAACGTCGATCTGTTGCGCCGCCTCACCGAGGCTCACGGAGTGCCCGGCCAAGAGGATGCCGTCCGCGCCATCGTCCGCAAAGAACTCCTCGGTGTCGGCGATCTTTCCACCGATCCGATGGGGAGCCTGATCTGCCTCAAGAGGGCGACCCGGCCCGGAAACGGACCCGCAAAGAAGCTGATGCTCGCCGCCCACATGGACGAGATCGGCTTCATCGTCCGGCATATCGACGGCAACGGGTTTCTCAAGATCCAGCCGCTCGGCGGCTGGGACCCCCGCCAGATGGCGAGCCAGCGGGTGTTCGTCCACTCCCGGGGCGGGCCGTTCCACGGCGTGCTGATGCCGGCCGTGAAGCCGACCCACCTCCTCTCGGAATCCGAGAAGGGCAAGGGCCTCGAGATCGAGAGCTTCTTCGTCGACGTGGGCATGTCGGGAGACGAGGCCAAGGAGAAGATCCGTCTCGGCGACATGGTGACGATGAACCGGACCCTGCAGGAGATGGGAAGCCTTCTGACGTGCAAGGCGATGGACGATCGGGTCGCGGTCTATGTGATGGTGGAAGCCCTGAAGAAAGCCGCCTCTCACGAAGTGGACGTTTACGCCGTCGCCACCGTGCAGGAGGAGATCGGGCTGCGCGGCGCTTCGGCCAGCGGCTGGAGCATCGCCCCCGACATCGCGATCGCGATCGACATCACCCTCGCCAACGATATCCCCGGAATTCCGGAAGAGGACCAGATCACCCGATTGGGGAAGGGGGCCGCCATCAAGGTCATGGACTCCTCGCTGATCTGCAACCCCAAGCTGGTCGCCCACTTCCGGGACCTCGCCGAAAAGCACGGAATCGCCCACCAGATCGAGATTCTCCCTCGAGGCGGCACCGACGCCGGCGGCATCCAGCGACTCCACGGCGGCATCCCGTCGTTCACCCTCTCGATTCCGACCCGGTACGTCCACACCGTCAACGAGACGGTCCACCGCGACGACGTCGACGCCTGCGTCGAGCTTCTGGCCCGATACATCGAAGACGCCCACAACGGGGATTACGCCTTCGACTGATCCGGACCCGGCCGCCGAAAGAGAAGGGTCGGGAGGCTCCGAACCGCCCGACCCTTCCGAATCCGCCCTTCTCGGCCGAACTCAGGTTCGCGCCCGCACCACCTCGCTCTGCAGTGCGGCGTCCAGCTGGATGTTCGCCGTGCGCAGGCGCTGGGCCAAAACGCGGGCGATGTTGAGGATCAGGGTCGCCCTCAGGTTGCTGTCGCGCTCCATCATCTGCCTGAGCTTCTCCCCCGGAATGGCGAGAACGGTCGTCGTCCCGACCGCGACGACGGTGGCCGATCGGGGACCGTCGTCGACGAGCGACACCTCGCCGAAGATGCTCCCGGAACCGAGTTCGGCGATGGTTTCGCCCGAAAAGGTCTTGATCCGCGCCTCGCCGGACAGGAGGATCATCAGATCGTTGTTCCGGTCGAACTGGCGAACGATCGTCTCGCCTCCAGCGAACTCGCGGGTCTCGGCGATCTCGGCCAGAGCGTCGATCGTTCCTGCGGGCAGTCCTCGGAAGAGGTAGTTGTACTTGATGGCTTCGAGCTGATTCACGGTCGCCTCCCCCGCTATTCTAATAGGTCTTTGCCTTCCAGTGTGCCCTAAGACCCCATGTTGGTAAGCTGAATCTGAGGAAAGTCGATGTCCTATCGGGTTCGTCTGGCAGAAGAGGCCGATCGGAAGCGGTTCGGCCATGTGCGGTCGATGGTCTACCGCGGAGGGGCTCCGGTGCCGGACGACGAGAATCTCGTCCGCTCCGATTCCTCCGGGTACGTCGTCGAACACAACGGCGAGGTCGTCGGCGCATGTCTTTCGATCGACATGACCTGCAACCGGCGGGAAGTGGTGTGGCGATGCTCCGGCATCGCCGCCGTCGGCGTTCTGCCCGAGCATCGCGGAACGGGAAGCGGCCTCGAACTGATGCGGGGCGTGGTCCGCGAAACGCGGGAGGCCGGGTTCGACTTTTCCGCCCTGTACCCCTCCAAGGCGGGCTTCTACCGAAAGGCAGGCTACGAGTTTGCCGGTGTGCAGTACGAGATCTCCTGTCCGTCGGCCCTGATTCCACGGGTGGCCGATCCGATGCCGATGAGGCAGATCGAACCCAAGCGCTACGACGATCTGGTGGCCTGCTACGAGGCGTTCGCCGGCCGCTTTTCGGGAATGAACATTCGGGCACCCCTCCAGTGGGAGATCCAGATGGGCGGCGACAGCCCGTTCGCGGTCTACGCCGCCGGCGACCCGGTCGAGGCGTACGTCGCGGTGCGCCACTCCCCCGAGTTCTTCGTCCCCCAGCCGATCCGCGAATTCGTCTGGCGGACGCGCCGGGGGTACGAGGCCGGATTGGCCCTGTTCGCCGGACTGTCGTTCAACAAGTCGGCCGTCGTCTGGGACGAGCCTTCGACGAGCCCTTTTCTGTCCGAACTGCTCCCCACGGGCGTCAGCGTCAAGATCAACCGAATGGCGATGTACCGCGCCCTCGACGTTCCCCGCGCCCTCGAAAAGCTGCGCCCGAGCGGCAGCGGCGAGTTTGTGATCGGAGTCTCCGACCCCGTCGTTTCGGAGAACGAGGGACCGTGGCGCGTGGTCTGGTCCGGAGGCGAGGTCGCCGTGACCCGTTCCGCGCAGGATCCGGACCTGAGGACCGACATCGGCGCCCTATCCCAAGCCCTCCTCGGCGAGCCTTCCGCCGAGCAGCTTCTCGTCCAGGAACGGATCCGTTCGGCCAGTCCTCTGGCCGCCGCCGCGCTCGTCGCGCTGCTCCCCCGGTCCCCGACCTACTGCCTCGACTACTACTGACCGTGCGGATGGGCTC
>JBDNCL010000009.1:0-26363 GCA_046719655.1 Fimbriimonadaceae bacterium | reverse complement strand
GTGTCCGTCCCAGACCTCCACCCACGCGTGATAGTAGAAGGCTCCATCCTGGTAGACGAGCCCGGACGCCAGCCGCGTCGGAACGCCGGCCGCCCGCAAGATCGCGGCACACAGGACGGCGTGGTCGCGGCAAAGGCCCTCGCGCGAGTCGAGCACTTCGGAGGCGTCCCGAAGAACGCCGATCCCCGAGTTCGACCGCATGTTCGCGAACACCCATGTCGCCACCCGGCGGCCCGCGTCGACCGTGGTCTCGGCCGATCCGACCACCCGCGAGGCGAGGTTTCGGAACCGGGCCGTGTCGGAAGGGATCAGCATGCTCGGCTTGGCCCACTCGGGCTGGTCCCGACGGGCGGCGGCGATTCGGGCCGACGGGCCGGTGCGGGCTTCGACCCGCCGCAAGTCCACGATCCAGGCGTCGCCGTCCGCCTTCACGGTCTGGCGGGAGTCGGACGGGACTCGATTGAGGTCGGGGCCGCTGATCCGCAGAAGCAGGCGGTCGATGCTCGCGATCGAACCCAACGGCTTGTCCGGTCGAATGAGGGTGGCTTCGGCCAGGTCGATGGGTCGGTCGTCGACGCCGACGTCGGCGAGAGCCTGCTCGCGGCTCATGGGGAGCATCAGCATGCCCATCGGTCCCTCGACCTTGATGAGATCGCCTTTCGGGTCGGTGAAGATCCGCATCGTCGCCCGCGGTTCGGATACGGTGATGAGACGGGCCTCGATCGGTCGGCCGTCGAGGGTGGTCGGGGTCGGTCCGACGAAGGTGACCGTGTTCTTGACGAGGTCGGCGGTGAGGGGATCGAGAACGAAGATTTCGCGGGATTCGCCGACGGCGCTGTCGCCGGCGATGGCGGCGACCGGATCGTCGACGACCCGACCGCCGGGGGGAACGGTCAGGGTCTTGCGCGAGAGGGCTCCGTTGTTGTCCACGACCACGTGAATCTGGTTTCCGACGAAGTTGGCCTCGATATTCTGGGTGCGACCCGAGCTGGTGACGACGAGCTGCATCTGGCGGGGCTGACCGTCGAGGGTCGACACGGTCGTGGTCTGGATCGTGGTGTTCAGCCGCTGGCCGAGCATGCCCAGGTCCATCACGGTGAGGGACACGGTGCGCCGCATCGTCTGGCCTCCGACCTTCTCTTCGGATACTCGGGAAGAGGAGTAGCCGATCTTCCGGTCCTGCATGAAGATGCCGAGGTAGCTGCCTTCGGAACGGGCCGGACTCGGAGCGGCACCGACGACCAGGAGCAGGAACGAGAGGAGAAGGGCGCGGGGGGCGGTGAGTAGATTCGGCATCGGCGTCGAAATCCGGTCGGTCGGGCGGTCTGGCTCCGATGACGAAGCCGGGGAACAAACCGCTTTCGGCGGTCGGCGGGCACCAGGCCGACCCGGCCCAGGCTCAGTGAGTATGACGCTCGGGACGACGGATAAGTGCTGTACCTCTATCTAGGTCTACGCGGACTTGCGCTTGGATCGACCTTTGGTCCCGGTCTTGGCCGGCGCCTTCGCCTTCGGGCGGACGGCCGCCTTTTTGGTTCGGGCCCGGCCGCGGGGCGCAGACGGACCTTTGGCCGCCTTGGCGAGCAGGATCTCGAGGGCTTGTTCGGCGCCGACGGCGGCGGGATCGACGTCCTTCGGCAAGGTCGCGTTGGTGGTGCCGTCCGTGACGTACGGACCAAAGCGCCCGTTGAGAATCTTGACCGGGCCTTGGGCGCCGGGCAGTTCGCCGAATTCGGCGATCGGGCCCGCCTTGACGGCGGCTCGTCGGAAGGTCTTCGGCTGCTTCAAGATCTCGAGCGCCTCGTCCAGCGTCATGGTGGCGCCGGCGCGCCAGTCGTCGACATTGCGGATCTCCTCGCCGCACTGGAGGTAGGGGCCGAACTTGCCGAGCCGGAAGATGACGGGCTCGTTCGATTCGGGATGGAGCCCCACCTGCCGGGGAAGGCGGCAGAGCAGCTCGAGGTCCTCGGCGCTCAGTTCCCTCGGATTGGCGCCGGGCGGCAGGCTGATCCAGGTCGGTTTGACCTTGGCCTCGATCTCTTCCGGAGTGCGCTCGACCTCGAGGTAGTAGCCCTGCCGGAACTTCAGGATGAGGTTGCGCCCGGTGTTGGGATCCCGCCCGACGATCTCGGCCGGCTTGGTCTTGTTGGCGAGCAGCTCGAGCGCCTTGGCGACGGTGAGGTCGGCCGGAGCGATGTCGTCGGGGATGTTGGCGTACTTCTTGGATTCGCCTTCGCCCCACTGCAGGAACGGCTCGCCCTCCTTGCCGTAGCGCACGACGATCGGCTGGTCGGACTCGGGGTCTCGCCCGACCAGGAAGTTGGGGAACGGGATCTGGGGCTTCCGTTCGTTGACGGCGTCGCGCAGGCCGATCCGGCTGTCCCCGCCGAGGAAGAACTCTCGGAGATAGGCGCGGGAATCGGTCCGCCCGTTCGCGATCTCGTCCAGGCTCGCGTCCATGTTGGCCGTGAACTTCAGGTCGATGAACTCCTGGAAGAAGTTTTCGAGAACGTCCATCGCCAGAAAGGCGAGGAACGTGGGCACCAGCTCCCGGTTGCGCTTGCGGACATAGCCCCGGTCCTCGATCACGCTCAGGATCGAGGCGTAGGTGCTCGGACGGCCGATTCCGAGCTTTTCCAGGGCGTCGATGAGGGACGCGTCCGTGTAGCGGGCCGGGGGCCGGGTCTCGTGGCGGTCCGGCTCCAGCCGAACGAGTTCGACGGTGTCGCCCGCTTCCATGGGGGGCAGGATGCGCTCCTTGCCCTCGATTTCGGCCTCCGGATCGTCGCTGTCTTCGACGTAGGCGAGCAGGAACCCGGGGAACGTGATCTCCTTGCCGGTGGCGACGAAACCCAACTTGCGGCCTTCGACCTCCACCTCGATTTCGGCCGTGGTTCGGCGGATCTCGGCCGGCTTCATCTGGCAGGCGAGGGCGCGGCGGTAGATCAGATCGTACAGTTTGAAGTGGCCCTCGCTCAGGTTCGTGAGGTAGCGCCTGATCGACTCGGGCGACCGGGCCATGTCGGTCGGTCGGATGGCCTCGTGGGCCTCTTGGGCGTTGGCGACCTTCGATTGGTACCGGGTCGGCTTGGTTGGGACGTGCTCGGGCCCGAAACGGTCCTCGATGGTCTGGCGAATCTCGGTCAGAGCCTTCTCGGCGAGCGAGAGGCTGTCGGTCCGCATGTAGGTGATCAGTCCGACCCGTTCGCCGACCCCGAGATCGACCCCTTCGTACAGGTCCTGAGCGATGCGCATGGTCCGCTCGGCCGCAAATCCGAGTTTTCGGTTCGCCTCCTGCTGGAGGGTGCTCGTTCGGAACGGCGCGGGCGGGCGCTCGGTGCCCGGGGTCTTTTCGACCGAGGCGATGACCCAAGGTTTGGCCTCGCGGGCCGCCAGGGCGAGCTGCCCCGCCTCTTCCTCCTCGAGCTCGAGGACGTTCTTGGCCTTCAGTCGGCCCGTGATCTCGTCGTAATCTCGGCCGGTGGCGAGTCGCGTGCCGTCCAGGGTTCGGAGCGTCGCCGGGAACGTCTTTCCGGCCGCCGCCATTTCGGCCTTGAGGTCCCAGTAGACCGAGGAGACGAACTCGCGGCGCCGCTTCTCGCGCTCGACGATCAGCTTGACGGCCGGGCTCTGAACGCGGCCGGCGCTGAGGTCCTTCGCGACCTTGCTCCAGAGTACGGGCGACAGGGTGTAGCCGTACAGGCGGTCGAGAATGCGGCGCGCTTCCTGGGCTTCGACCAGCTTCTCGTTCAGGGGCCGGGGGTTGGCCAGGGCGTCGAGGACCGCCTCTTTGGTCAGCTCGTGGAACGCGATCCGGCGAACGGGCACCGACTTTTTGGGCTTCAGAACCTGGAGCAGGTGCCACGATATGCTCTCGCCTTCGCGGTCTTCGTCCGTCGCGAGGATGAGTTCGGAGGCGTCGGACAGCGCAGCCCGAAGCTTGGTGACCTGGTCCTTCTTGCTGGCAGGCACCTCGTAGAAGGGCTCGAAGTCGTTGTCCACGTCGACGGCGTAGTCCGCCCACCACTTCTTTCGAAGATCTTCGGGAAGACCGCGGCGGTTGTCGGGCAGATCCCGGACGTGACCGTAGCTCGCCTCGACCGTGTAGTCCGATCCGAGGAAGCGACCGATCGTCTTTGCTTTTGCCGGCGATTCGACGATGACGAGCTTTTTGGCCATGGATGAGCCTGCTGGGGCGGGTGCGCGCCTAAGCTTGGACGTTCTGCCGTCGGCCGTCGGTTCCTGTTAGGACCGCCCATCGGATAAAGAGTCGGGACTTGGGGCGCTTTCTTCAGGCGGGGACGGAACCGGCGGCGGAACATCGGGCACGCGCCGCCCGATGCGCCCGCATCGTACCGACGCTTTCCGGGGGTTGTCAACAGGACCGGACCGCAGTCCCGGCCTCCGGGAAGGCGGGGAAGGACGGGTTCGGCGAGGCGCTCTCGAGTCGGCCCGGTGTGGAAAAGCCCCGGCTTTTCCACCAGGAATCGGGCGGGCGTTTGTGTAAAATCGTGCCTCGCATCCTTTCTGGAGCCCTACACGTCTATTCGTATGCCAGACGACGCAAGTCGAGACACGCTAGCCGAGAAGAAGTGGTTGAACTCCCTCGCCGAAGGCGATCCTTCCGCGCTGGGAGCCATCTACCAGATCTACGGCGAGCGCATCTACCGCTACACGTTCCGAATGCTCGGCAATCGGAGCGATGCAGAGGACGCCACGGCGGAGACCTTCTACCGGGTCTTGCGCCGGTCTTCCGATCTCAAGGCGGACGGTGCGTTCCGGACTTGGCTGTTTCGGATTGCTCGAAACCTGTGCATCGACCGGCTCCGGCAACACAAGCTCATGGAGCTTCCGCAGGACGCGCACGACCACGGATCGGAAGAGCGCGCCACCCTGCGGGTGACGTTGGAGCAGGCGTTGGCCGATCTGCCGATCGAGTACCGGCATCCGCTCGTCCTGTGCGACATGCAGGACATGCCGGCTCGAGAGGCGGCGGACGTTCTGAACATCAGCGTACCGGCGCTCAAATCGAGGCTCTATCGAGGGCGGCGGGCGCTCCGAGACAAGTTGGGAGCATTGGAGAAGCTGCGATGACAAAGGACTTTTATCGCAAGCTCGTGGACCTCTACGCGGCCCGCGAGTTGCCGCAAGAGCTCGAGGACGAGATGGAGGCGGCCGCCTTCCAGGACCCGGACCTCAGCCACGACATGGCGACCTTGAGAAAGACGGTCGACCTGCTGAGAGAAACCCCTCAGCCCGAGTTCACCGAAGAGACCTACCAACGGATCCTGATGCGGATCTACGCCAAGGGCGTCGACATTCGGCCGCCCGGTCCAACCCCGAGCCACCTGCAGCTCCATCTGCCGATGCAGGGTTAGTTGGCGGACGAGAGGCCCGGGCGGGCCTCTCGTCCGGAAGATTTCCACCCGATACGAAAAGGCTTACCGATCATGAGTCTGAAACTCGACTGCCCCCGACGCGAATTCGCCGAGGCCCTCGCTTTGGCCAATACCGCCGTTCGCCCGAACTCTCCGAACCAGATTCTTCAGCTGATGAAACTCGAGGCCGGAAACGGGACGCTGCGGGTCTCCGGTTGCGACGGCGAGCTGTGGATCGTTCGGGAGGTCGCGTGCATGACGCACGAGCCGGGCTCGATCTGCGCCCCCGCGAAGCTCCTCCACGACTTGGCGCACTCGCTCCCCGACGGGGACGTGCAGCTGGAAGCGCAAGACGGGCAGGGCATGCTCGTCAAGCAGGGAGACTCCGAGTACCGGGTCGTGACCCAGGACGCGGGCGACTTTCCGGATCCGCCCGAGCTGTCGGCCGACGGGGAGGTCTCGTTCAACATGGGGGCCCTTCGGAACGCGGTCGACTCCGTCATCTTCGCCGTCTCGGCCGAGCAGCACCGGCAGGTCCTGAACGGGGTCCAGATGAACTTCGACGGAGCCGACCTCATGCTGGTCGCGACCGACACCCACCGACTGGCGGTCCGGAAGCTGGCCGGCGTCGGCCGGGGGACGGCGATCTCCTGCGTGGTGCCGGAACGGGCGCTCCGCGCCATCAAGGCGCTGCCGCTGTCGGACGAACAGACGATCAGCCTCCGCTTTGGCGAAGGCCGGATCGGGGTCGAAGCGGGCGGAGCCCTCGTGGTGGCGCAGCTGCTGGACGGCGCCTACCCCAACTGGGAGCGGGTCGTTCCGTCCGAGTCGAACCGGTCCTGGACTCTGGAGTCGGACCAGCTGGCCGACCGTCTCAAGCGTCTGATGATCCTGGCTCGGGACAGCGCGAACCGGATCCGATTCGCGGGAAGGGGCGACCGGATCGTGCTCAGCACCCGCAGCGAGGACAAGGGCGAGGCGAAGGAAGAGGTTGCGGCCGTTCTCGTCAACGGAGACATCGAGGTGGCGTTCAACGGCAAGTACATTCAGGATGCGGTCAGCCCGATCAAGGGGCCAGGAGTCCGGGTCGAACTGACCGAAAGCTCGCGGCCGGCGGTTTTCCGAGACCCGGAGGACGACGGCTACTTCTGCGTCATCATGCCGATGGCGCTCATGTGACGCCCGAACTCGGGGACGCGTTCAGCGGACGACGGAAGGCGCCTGCTCGGGTCCGCTTTCGGTTTCGTCGACGGGTCGGCACGCCGGGCATGTGCACCGGTGGCTCAGGCGGATGTTCAGCGCGTGAAAGCTCACGAGCAGGACGCCGGCGACGACGGCGCTGATCACGGCTCCGGGGCCGTGCTCGTGGACGTGCGCCTGTCCCGCGACCGCTTCGTGCGGGCACGCGAAGATCGTGTTCTTGACGGCCAGGGCGACGAGCCCGCCTCCGAAGATGGCGGCGGGCACCCAGGACTCGTGCTTCTTGAAGCCCGACCACAGGGCGACGGCGCCGAAGCCGACCGCCAGGGCGATGAAGGTGCGCTCAATGGTCGGGTCGGCGAGGAACCCGAGTCCCAATACAGACACGACGCCCATGGCGACGCCGGTCAAGACGCAGTGAACGGCGCAAACGCTGGCGGCCCAAGCTCCCCATTTGTCCCAGTTGATCGAACGCATGGCTCCTGTCAGATTGTTGCATTAAGGCGCGTGCGTCTGCAACACAGTGGAAACAATGCGGGGCGTTCGAACGACGCCGGACGTCGGGAGGGGGAGTATGGCGCGCTCGAGAGGACTCGAACCTCCGACCTACAGGTCCGCAACCTGTTGCTCTATCCACTGAGCTACGAGCGCGCGAAGGAAGGTGAGTATACCTCAGGGACGGCCGCCGGGTGAGTCCGGGGGCCGGGTGCTTTGGGCAAGAGCAGCCGATCAGACCGGTTCGGCGGCGCGATCGATGGCCTCGAGCAGCAGATCGACCGACCGTTCCCATCGAAAGGCCTGGATGTCTCGCCGACCGGCTGCCGCCTTGCGGGTTCGCAGGTCCGTCTGGGTCAGAGCCTCGACCAACCGGTTCCCGAGGCTCTCGGGGTCGGCGACGGGCGCCAGAAAGGCATTCTCCTCGTTCGCGAACTCGGTTACGCCGCCGTTCGCGGCACAGACGAGGGCGCAGCCGCAGGCCATCGCCTCCGCTGCCGGCAGTCCCCAACCCTCGACCCGGCTCGGATGGAGGAAGACGGCGTGCCGATTGTAGAGCTCGGGCAGGTTGGAGGGGGTCTGATGATAGGCGAACGCGGGGTCCAGATCGTCGGGGCGCTCCGGCACTCCGAACAGGGTGACCGACAATTCGGGCACCGCCTTCCTCGCGATCTCGATGGCGCGCAAGCCGTCGGGGATCGCCTTGAACGACTCGTTGTGGAAGAGCATCATCACCGAAGGCGGCCGTCCCTCGATGGGTTTCGACAGCCGGAACACGCTGTGGTCGATCGAGTTGGGAACCCAGGTTGTCCGTCCGCCCTCGCCCTGTTCGATCGCGATCTGTTCGAGCCATCGGGCGACGACGACCTTGTGAAGCGGCAGCCGCCAGGTTGCCAGCACCTCGTCTCGGTCGCCCGCCCAGTCCTCGAAGTGCTGGATCAGATACATCTTCTTGCCCGCAGCCGCCGAATATCGGGCGACGTAGCGTGCGGTGTTGAACATCGTGGCGAACGTGGCGTCGGCGGGCGGGATTCCCCTCTCGCGCAGATCCGGCACGAGGATGATCTCGACCCTGGGATCGACGTCGAACCACGTGACGAGCTTGGGGTTCTTCCGCCTCGTCCGCCACGCCCAGGTCGCGTTCAGAATGTTGCCGGCGAGGCCGGTGCGGGGTTCGCGGGTTCGCGGCATGATGAGCCGGGGGAGGTGCCCCCGCCGGGCGAGGTGGTTGGCGTACTCGTACACGACCTTGTGCCCCCCGATCGGCGCGTCGTGGTAGCCGGGGAGGACGAAGTTGATCCGCATCGGCGCGCGTTTATTCGACCGGGTGGAACTCGGCCGCCGCGTCGTGGGCGGCCAGTTGGGCGGCGAGCATCTCCGCCTTCTTGCGCGGGATTCCCGTGAGCAGAGTGGCCGGCAGCTCGTTGAGCATCTGCTTGACCTGGTTGCGGTTCATGGCGAGCATCGACTGGAGGACCGGGATCAGTTCTTCGACCTTTTGGCCCTGGGACACGAGCACGAGTTCGTACAGCCGGTCGTCGTCGGTACGGGCGTAGGCGCGCGGCACGTGGCGCGCGGGTCGTCCGGCCGTGGCGAGGGGGATCTCGCGGTCGCACTCCTCGCAAATCAGGACGTCGTTCTTCTCAGAGTAGTAGTTGAGGGCGTTGCAGAAGCCGCAGCGCACCTGCTGGACGGGAAGGATCTTGCCGTCGACGACGGGGATGAGCCGGTTGCAGGAGATGCAGCGAAAATCGGCTTCGGGCTCGCCGGTCAACTCGTTGGTGGCCTCGCAGTAGGGGCATTTCACGCGGACCACCGTGATCTCTCGGGCTCGGAAGGCGTTGAACACGGCGAAACCCAACAGGCCGACGCCTCCGATCAGCATCACGTAGGCCAGCCCGACGAGCATGCCGCTGCCTCGATAGATATAGAAGAGGATGCCCAGCCCCAGCAAGACGACGCCGCCAACGCCGGTCACCAGGGAACGCTCGCCGATATTCTCGATGACGTCTGAACGCCGAATGGGCATATCCGAAATTCCTCCCCGCGGGTTTCTGATTGCAGTATATCAAGGCACCCGGGGCCTTGCCCCAAGAGACGTTCCCGGAGGGTGAGCCGATTCCCCCGAAGGGGCTCCGCCTGGAACAAGGGGATCGACCGAACGTCAGAGGCCGGTGCGGCCCAAGTCGACGTTGCCGTCGACCCTATCGGTCGGCTGTTCGGGGGCAGGGCCGGTCGGATCGGAGACGACGGGAACGATGAGGACCTCGTTCCGACCCTGGGGCAAGGCGGTGAAGCCGAACTTCGGTCCCATATCGCGGAGGATGTCCATCGGTCGCGTCTCGCGGTAGTCGAGAACGATCAGAACCTCGGAAAGTCCGGGCGCGATCTCCAGGCGCAGGCCCCCCTTCTGGGCGATCGCCTGCAGCGCCACCTCCAGCGGCACCCCCTCCATCTGAAGCGATATCGGCTGATCCCAAGGCGGCCGAGGTCGGCTCGGCGGCGGGGCGATTGGAGGGGCCGGGTCGATCGGCCGGGGCGCCTCCCGATACACGATCCGGTCGGGCATCGCGGGCGGAGCGGTGGGCACGCTGGGGACGGGAGGAATCTCGGTCTGGCGCGTGGCCAACGCGGAGAATCCGGCGTAAGAGGCGAACGCCACCGCCGCCAGGGCGGCGGACGCCAAAACCCAGCCCAGGCGGAACCGGCCGGGGGCCCGGCGGGCCGGGCGATCCGGTTGCCACCGAGTCGGGGCCATCGACGGAACTCCCGCTCGGGCACCCTTCAGGGCGCGGACCATCGACAGGCGCTTGGCCAGCTCCTGGCGGTAGTCCGGAAACCGTCGGCCGAACTCTTCGATCGCGTCGTCGCCGGGGTTCTCGGCGATCGCCCACATCAGACTGTCGATCTCGGGCGGAATGCGTTTCACTCTTCCTCCCTCTCGAACAGGATCCGGAACCTCTCGCGGGCTCGGTAGAGACGGGTCTTGGCCGCGTTCGCGCTGCAACCCAGGCTTTCCGCGATCTCGAGGAGCGAAAGCTCTTCCCAGTAGAACAGAACGAGCAGAGCGCGGTCGGCCGGAGCGAGCTTGGCCATGGCGGCTTCCACCCGGGGGTCGGCCTCGGCCGGCGGGGGCGGGGCCTCTTGGGCGCTGGCCTCGTGCAGCTCGGCCGGTTTCGGTCGGTGCTTGTGCTTTCTGGCCTCTTGGATGCTCCGGTTCACGGCGACGCGGAAAAGCCAGGTGCTGAAGCGCGCGCGGCGGTCGAAACGGGCCAGGTTTCGGTAGACGAGGGTGAAGACCTCCTGGACCGTGTCCGCCGCCTCTTCCGGGTCGCCCAGGATGCCCTTGGCGATGGCGAAGACCTTGTCTCGGTACTTGTGGTACAGGCCCTCGAATGCGTCTTGGTCGCCGGCCAAGAACCTCTCGATGAGGGTGATATCCTCATCGAAAGCGCTGGGCCCCGATTTTTCCAAGATCGCCGACACCATCCACTCCTTTCGACGCCGCGACGGATGCGCCTGTAACTGCCGGTCGACGCGGGTGTCCCAGAAGCCCCAAAACGCGGGCGAAAGCCGTCCGAGTAAGGGGACGGCTTTCGAACGGCGTCGGTTGCTCTAGAAGCGCAGAACTTTCTGAGCGGCGGCGACGACCTTCTCGACGTTGGGAAGGACGAACGACTCGAGGGGCTTGGCCCAAGGCACGGGGGTATCGAGTCGGGTGACCCGGACCGGAGGCGCGTCCAGGTACTCGAAGCCGAGTTCCGCAACCCGGGCGAGGACCTCGGCGGCGAACCCGCACGTTCGGGGGGCCTCGTTGACGACCACCAGGCGATTGGTTTTGGCGACCGAATTGAGGATGGTCTCCTCGTCCAGCGGGACGAGCGAGCGCAGGTCGATGACTTCCGAGCTGGCTCCGTGGTCTCTTTCGAGGATGTTGGCCGCCTGCAGGCAGTGGTAGACGTTCTGTCCGTAGCTGACGAAGGTGATGTCGGTCCCGGTGCGACGCACCGAAGCCTTTCCCAGCGGCACGATGTAGTCGGCTTCGGGGAGGACCTCCTCGATCTCCCGCAGTCGGTACAGCTCCTTGATCTCGTAGAAGATGACCGGGTTGCCGTCGCGCAGGCTGGCCTTGAGCAGGCCCTTGGCGTCGTAGGGGGTCGACGGGCAGACGATCTTGAGGCCGGGCGAGTTTGCAAACCACGCCTCGTTCATCTGGCTGTGGTAGAGGGCGCCGCCGCCGTAGGCTCCGGCGGGACCCCGCACCACGATCGGCAGGTTGACCTCGCCCGCCGTGCGGTAGTGATAGGTCGCCATGTTGTTGACGATCTGGTCGAACCCGCACGAGATGAAGTCGATGAACTGCATCTCGGCCATGACCGTCTTGTCGTTCAGGGCCAGACCGACCGACACGCCGATGATGGCGGCTTCGCTGATCGGCATGTCGATCACGCGTTGGTCGCCGTACTTGGCCTGGAGGCCGTCGGTGACGCCGAAGGCGCCTCCGAGCAGGCCGATGTCCTCGCCGAGGCAGACCATCTCGGGATTGGCCTGCATCTCTTCGTCGATGGCCTCCCGCAGGGCGGCGAGATAGTTCTTCTTGACGGCAGGGGGATTCTCGGCGACGGCGCTCATCGGTTCACCTCGGCGAAGACCCACATGCCGCCCTCTTCGGGATCGGGCAACGGCGAGGCGAGGGCGGATTCCACGCCCTCCTTCAGGTACTCCACCACCTCTTCGGGGAAGTCGTCGTCCCGGACCTCGCTGGCGCTCTTGCCTTCCGGCGAGTACCGATCCGCCTCCTCTTGAGTCAGGACTCCTTGGGCGACGAGACGGCTCTTGGCGATGGCGATGGGGTCCCGGCTGCGGCCCTTTTCGACCTCTTCCCTGGGGCGGTACTTCATCGCCCGGTCGTCGTCGTGGTCGCCGTGGCCGTACGCGCGGAAAGTCTTGCACTCCACGATGCTCGGGCCCTTCCCGGAGCGGGCATAGTCGATAGCGTCCATGACCTTCTCGTAGACGTCGAAGACGTCCTGTCCGTCGGCGATGTAACCCGGTATGCCATACCCCTTGGCCCGTTCGGCGAAGTCCTCGAGAGCGTACTCCAGGTGGGTCGGAGTGCCGTAGGCCCACTGGTTGTTCTCGATGATCGTGATGACGGGCAGGCGATGGACGGCGGCGAAGTTGATCGCTTCGTGGAAGACGCCCTGGGCGGTGGAGCCCTCGCCGTTGTAGGTGACGGCGACCGAGTTCACGCCCCGCATGCGGTCGGCGAGCACGACGCCGGCCGCGACCGGAATCGTCCCGGCGAGCATCGAGGTCGAATGGATGATCTTGTGGCGCTTGCTGCCGATGTGGGACCAGTTGTCGCGCGCCCGCCCGGGCGATCCGGACTTGCCCCAGACCTGGCAGCACACCTCTTCGATCGACATGCCGACGCGGCCCGGATCGCGAAGCTTGCCGCCGCGGGCTCCCTTCAGGAAGAAGGCGGGCATGTCGCGGTGGATCGGGCTGATCCAGTCGATGGATTCGAGCCCGTACACCGAACCCACGAGGATCGCCTCCTGGTTGAAGGAGGAGTAGAGCGTGCCGCGAAGCCGCCCGCGCTTCTTCTCCTTGATCAGCCGCACGTCAAAGTACCGCGCGAGGTAGAGGTGCATCAGCATCTCGCGCTGCTCTTCGGGCGTGAGGGGGTGTCGGGCCGCGAGCGGCTCTAGGGAATCAGGCTTCGGTGCCTTCGGTGCGATCGTGCTGGAATTCGGGGTCAAGGGGCCGTGCTCCGCATTTCGTTCGCCTTAAGGGGCAAACGAGCCTTAGATTTTACCGCAAGGTCGGTCCGACACCCAAGAACGGTGGGCAAACGGACCGACCCCTTCTCTCAAACCGGAAGAACCGCCAGCGTCGATCTGGCGCGTGGCTTCCGTCCCCTAATGTCTACGACTCAGCGAACCGCGCGTGCGCGCGCTTCGTCCATGATCGCCAGGAATCTGTCCAACGGCACGTAGCCGAGATGTTCGTGCACCACGTCGCCGTTGGAGGACAGGAACTTGATGTTCGGGACCGCGTTGACCTGGAACTGTCGCGCGACATCGGGATTCTCGTCGATGTCGATCTTGGCGAGCACAAACGAGCGTCCCGCCGCCCGCTTGAACTCTTCCTTGGCGTAGACGTCGCGCTCGATCATCCGGCACGGTCCGCACCACGTCGCCGTGAAGTGGACCAGGACCATCTTGTTCGTCCGGCGGGCGACGGTCAGGGCCTCCTCGACCGAGTCGTACCACTTGGCGGCGGTCCGCTCCTCCAGCGTCAGCTCGCGGGCGCCCTCGGGGGCGCGGAAAGCGAACGCGTCGGCGCTGCTGGGCTGGCCGACCGCGATCGACCGGACGTCGAAGACCAGCCGCTCGTTCGGGCGGTCGCGGAAGCGGATCTCCGCCTGCCGGGCGAGGTTGTCCTCGGAGAACCAGTAGTTCACGGTTCGGAGCCCGCCGCCAAACTGGGCCTCGACCTCGCGGAGCGTCATGCCGCGGCGGTTGCGGGTCTGGCCGGAGCGGGCCACCGCGTTGTTCAGGGCGTTCCGATCGAAGAACGGCGCCCAGAGGTTGAGGCCTTCGGCCGCCATCACTTCGGCCAGCAGTTCGGGAGTCTGCGGATCGGCGAACCACGTCTTGTCCGACTTGTTGAACCGGGATATGGTCGTGCCGTCGGCCACGACGAGTTCGGTCGGGCCGTCGATCCGGAGGCGGTTCGGTTTGGCGAACTCGGCCGTGAAGACGGCCGGGGTTCCTCCGATCGGGGTCAGAGTGAATTCAACCTTGAGGCTCTGGGCCTCGTTCATCTTGTTCTGGAAAGCGGCGAGCAGGGCGGGCGTGCCGGTCTGGGCGATGCCCACGGCCAAGCAGGCCACGGCGGCCACCGGCAGTCCCCATTTGAGGTGTCGCATTCTGGTGTTGCCTCCAAAGGTCCGCGACCGAAGGCGTGTCGACGATCGGCGCGATTGCTTCAGGATACTTTACGGGGACGTCCCGATCCACGCAAAATGGTCGTGCTTTGTCAGGACCTTTCTCTCCGATGGCTCCGGTACGGGTGATCCTGCCGATCCTCATGGTTCTCCACCTGGGGCTCGCGCTGACCTACGCCTGGCTGACGCCCTACCGGGCCGAAGGCGTGCTCTTCACCCAGAGACAGGCCGGGGTCCAAAAGGACATCGGGGCGCCGGACGAGCGTCAGCACGTCAACTACATCGCTCGCCTGAACCGGGGGGAGGGGGTTCCGGTATTCGACCCGAAGGACCCGAACCTGTACGAGAACTACCAGAGCCACCAACCCCCGCTCTTCTACGTCGCGGCGTCCCTCTGGACGCGGATCGTGGGTGCGCCCGATCCCACTCTCCCCGAAAGCAAGATGAGGGTCCGGTCGCTGAACGCCGGGATCGGGGCCGTCGGGGTCGCGGGCGTGTTCTTCTTCGCGCTCTGGTCGACCCGGCGCCCGGAGGCGGCCGCCGTGGCCGGTGCGTTGGCGGCCCTGCTGCCGATGAACCTGGCCCTGAGCGGCGCGGTCAGCAACGACCCGCTGCTGATCGCGGTCTGCGCGTGGACTCTGGCTCTGATCGCGAAGGGCATCCAGGACGGGTGGAACTGGCGTCTGGCTCTGCTGGCCGGCGTGCTGGTCGGTCTCGGAGCCCTGACCAAGACCACGGCGGTGGCCCTCTTCCCGGTTCTGGGGTTGAGCTTCCTGAGCCGGCGCGACGGGAAGTTCGCCATCGCGGTCGGGCCGATGGCGGCGGCGTTCGGAGCCGCGCTGCTCCTGGCCGGGCCGTGGTGGCTCCGCAACCAGAGCCTTTACGGAGACCCGTTCGCGCTCGGCGCGTTCAACCAGGCGTTCGTCGGTTCGCCCCAGGCGTCCGTGTTCATCGAGGCTCTCGGACCGGTCGGCTACTGGACCGGCATCAACGAGATCGGGCTCGGGGTGGGGTGGTGGACCGTTCGCAGCCTGCTCGGCGTGTTCGGCTACATGGACATCTTTCTGCCGGCTCCGGTGTACGTCGCGTGGGTGGTCTTGCTGTCGGCGATCGTCGCTCTGCGGCTGGCGGCCGATCGAGTCGAACCGCCGACCGGTTCGACCACGGCGCGGGCTCTGGGGGCTCTGTTCGCGTTTCTCATCGTCGCGCTGTTCGTCCGCTTCAACATGACGTACTTTCAGGCTCAGGCCCGATATCTGCTGCCGGCGCTCGCCCCGCTGGCGGTGGGCATGGCTTGGGCGTCGACGGCGGGACCGTTCCGCGGGCGCTGGGCCGCGGCCCTCGCTCTGCCCGCGCTGCTCCTGGCCGCCAACGTCTACGTCCTCGCGATTCTGTCCGGCGAGTTCGCCAAACGCACGATGGTGTTCTAGCTCGGACGCATCGGGCTCACGGGCTGAACACGGACACGATTCCCCGGGCCGGGATCGGGACGCGCAGTCTCCCTTCGGCGTCGTTGCGGGTTCGGGCCGCCTCGCCCCCGCACCGGCGCCCATCGCGACGGTCTCGACCGACGGGTCGGCCGGCCATCGGGACAGGGCGATCGTGCCTCTTTCCGAACGGTTGGCGGCCGAGAAAGAAAACGTCCGCGGTTCGGGGCCCCGTCGTCGCGACCGATTTGAGCTCGAGGTTTTCGGAGAAGACTTCGACGACTTTCGAACCGGGGGCGACGCGCTGGAAAAGCCTCCCAGTTCCGTCGCGAAAGGCGCGTCCGGCGAGTGGACCCATTCCGGGCTTTCGGTGGGCGGCGCGGTCAGACGGCGCTGGAGGGCCAGGCCAGGATGACGATTCCCTTTGCGACGGGCTTCACAGGAACTGGTTTCGGCGCCGACAAGCGGGGAACCTCTTTCGACCCGTTTCCGGAACGGAAACGGCCCCCCGGAGCCTGGCGGATCTCGGGAGGGCCGTTCCAAACGGTGGAGATTCGGTCGGCGGGACGTTCAGCAGGCCCGGACCGCTTCGATCAGGTCGTCGTCCTGTCCGGGCCGATCGAGGTGGCTGAGAGCCTTACGGATGTTCCAGCCGTTGGCCTCGAGGGCGAGCAGGGCTTCGTCGGCGGTGGCGTTGCTGAGTTCGCGCACGATCCGGACGGCGCGTTCGCGGAGTTTGTGTCCGGTCGGCTTCACGTCGACCATGAGGTTCTGGATCGTCTTGCCCGACAGCACCATGGCGCCGGTCGAGATGCGCTCGAGGGCCAGCTTTTGGGCCGTTCCCGCCTTGAGCCGGGTGGAACCGGTCAAGATCTCGGGGCCCGTGTCGAGAAGGATGGTGTGGTCGGCGACCTGTTTGAGGGGAGCGGACGGGTTGTTGACGATCGCGCACGTCCAGAGTCCCTTCTGGGACGCGTGCCGGATGGCGGCGATCGTGAACGGGGTGCGTCCCGAGGCGGCGACGCCGATGACGATGCTCTGACGGTCGAGCCGCAACGAGTTGATCGCGTCGATGGCGGCGTGTTCGTCGTCTTCGACGTCGTCGGATCCGTGCGGATCGAGACCGCCGGCGACGACGGCGGTGAAGGCGTCGTAGTCGAGACCGAACGTGGTCGTCATCTCGGCGGCGTCCAGGTGACACAAGCGGCCAGAGGTGCCGGCACCGACGTAGACGATGCGCCCTCCGTCTTGGAAGGCTTTGGCGGCGCGCTCGACGGTGAGCGCGATGGCGGCTTCGGCGTTCTGCAACGCCCTGAGGACGGCGTACTCCTCCTCGTTCATGAGGCGGACGATTTCAGCCGCGGTCATGCGATCGAGGCCGTAGGATCGAGGGTTTCTAGCTTCAGTGCTCATGAGTGTGTGCGTCTCGCCAGTACCACGGCACCGTGGACGGGCGGTCTTGGGAGCTTGGCGATGAGGAGGTCGGTTTTCGGCAGAGCCGTGCGGAGTTCGACCTCGAAGCGTTGACGAAAGATGGCCGGACCTTCCCAGAGGCCGCCCGCCAGAGCGACCCGCAAGGGGTGTCGGTCTCCGAGCCATCGCTCCACATGGGTTCTTACGACGTCGGCCAAACGCGCGTTCTGAAGGTTCAGTGTCTCGAGCGCGTAGGCCTCGCCGGCGAAGGCGTCCTTGGCGAATGCGGGAGCGAGCTTGGCCAGCTTCGCGGCGGGCGACCCGCCGCGGTACAGGTTGGCCAGAACCTGGTTCTCCTCCAGACTGCCGAACACCCTCAGAATCGATTGGGTCAGGCTGGCGCTGCATCCGGACTCCCCGGCGTCCAGAAAGTGCCGCAGAGCCGCCCGCCCGTATTGGAACTCGCTGCCGAAGTCTCCCAGGAGGTACCCGCCGCCGCCCGACTTGACCGGCCCTTCCGGCGCCATCGAGCAAACCAGCGATCCGGTGCCCGACAGGACGGCGACGTCGATGTCGGGTCCGCCGGCGGCGAGGACGGCGACGTAGTCCGGTTCGGCGATGACCTCGGACTTGGGGAACATTCCGGCGAGGATCCCCAGCGCGCGTTCGCGGTCGTTGGGGGTGAGCAGACCGGCGAAGCAGGCCGCAACCCGGTCGGGCGTCGGGGACCCGGCCGTCGCTTTGGCGAGGTTCGCCACCAGGCGGGCCGGCGGCGTGCTTGCGAGATTGGCCGGGCCCGCCTGCCCCATGTGGAGCACGCTGCCGGCTTCGTCGACGGTCAGCACGCGGCAGGCAGAGCCGCCGCAATCCAATCCCATGAAAAGTGGCATACGCCGGAATCTATTCTACAGTCGGGTTTGTCGCCTATGCTGAACAGGCTTGAAGTTTGCGCCGAACCTGGTGATTCTCGAGAGGCTGCCGCGAGACCGCTCCTCGCGAAATGGCTCCATAGGAGAGACGGGTCTCGCCCGCGCAACGGTTCTCGATCGTCCCAACTGCCGTCGGACCGGACGCCGGCCGACCTCCCGTGCGCGTAAAGAGAGGTGTGGTCGCGCCCGAGTTGAAGTTGCGGTTGAGTACGGGTGAGGAGGTCTCCATCGCCGACCTTCACCGAGAGGGTCCGGTGGCCCTGGTCTTCGTTCGGCATTTCGGCTGCGTGTTCTGCCGCGAGCGCATCGCCGAGTTTCGGCGACTCGAGGACCAGAACATCGTCTTCGTGACGATGGGGAACCTGGTGCAGGCCGAGGCGGTCCGCCAGAAGCTGCGTTCTCCGCATCGGTTCGTCTGCGACCCGGAGCAAGTGGCGTACGAGGCGTTCGGCCTTCCCAAGGGATCGTTCGTTCAGATGTTCAACCCGACCACCTTTGTTCGCGGGTTTCGGGCGGCGGTTCGGGGGCACGGGGTGGGCGCTCCCGTCGGCGACCCGTGGCAGCTCGGCGGGGCGTTCGTGATCGACCGAACCGGTCGCATCACCTGGGAGAAGCGGGCGACGCACGCCGCCGACGATGCCTCGGAAGAGGAGATTCTCCGGGAGTTGGCCCGCGCGGCCGGATGATCGAAGGGCCTCACTTCAGAACGGATCGGGCCGCCTCGACCGCCGCCATCTCTTCCTGGAACACCCTGAAGAACCGTTCGACGGCGTCGACGGCGTCTCCGGAATAGGGCCAGATCAGGTTTTCCCGCGTCAGATAGGCGTCCGGCTTGCGCTTGCCGACGTTGCTGAAAACCAGGGGCGGAATCTGGGCGCGGTTGACGAACCAGACCGCGACGCGTCCCCCCTTCGCCTCGATCTTGTCGATCCCCAGATCGCGGGCGTGGAGCCGAAGCCGGACGATTCGGAAGGCGTTCTCCGCCTCTTTCGGCAACCGCCCGTAGCGGTCGAGAACCTCTTGCCTCACCTCTTGCAGGTCGGCCGCTTCGCGCACCGACATCATCCGCTGGTAGTAGTAGAGTCGCTGAGCCTGGTCGCGGATGTAACGGTCGGGGATGAACGCCGGGGCCGAGGCGTCCAGGGTCGGCAGCGGTTCCAAGGCCTTGAGGGCGTCCCCGTCGCGGGATGCCGCCTCCCTCGCCGTGAGGTCTCCGTCGGCCACGCTTTTCAGAAGCTGGACCTGTTCTTGGATCAGCTGGGTGTAGAGCTCGTATCCGACCGAGGCCATGGCGCCGTGCTGTTTGGCGCCGAGCAGCTCTCCCGCGCCCCGGATCTGAAGGTCGCGGAAGGCCAGGGAGTATCCGGAACCGAGCGAGCTGAACTCCTGAAGGGCTTCGAGGCGCTGCAGTCCGCCGTCGGTGACGTCCTTGTGGCTCTGGTACAGGAAGTAGGCGTACGCCTGACGGTCGGATCGGCCCACGCGTCCGCGAAGCTGGTAAAGCTGGGCGAGTCCGAATCGGTCGGCGTTCTCGACGATCAGGGTGTTGGCGTTCGGGATGTCGAGTCCGCTTTCGACGATCGTGGTGGAGAGCAGGACGTCGACCTCGCCGCGGATGAAGCCCAGCATGACGGGCTCGATCTCGGACTCCGTCATCTGGCCGTGCCCGATCGCGATCCTGGCCGTCGGGACGAGCTTCCTCAGCGCCTCGGCGACGTGGTGGATCCCCTGCACCCGGTTGTACACGTAGAACACCTGGCCGCCTCGGGCCAGTTCGCGGAGAATGGCCTCCCGAACGATTTCTTTGGAGTAAGGCCGGACGAACGTGCGGACGGGCAGACGCCCGGGAGGCGGGTCGTTGATCAGGGACATCTGGCGGATGTCCATGATCGCCATGCTCAGCGTTCGGGGGATCGGGGTGGCCGACATCGACAGCACGTCGACAGCGACGCGCAGCTTCTTGAGGGCTTCCTTCTGCTTGACGCCGAACTTCTGCTCTTCGTCGATGATCACCAACCCGAGATCGTGGAAGTCGATCTCCTTGGCCAAGAGGGAGTGGGTTCCGATCAGGATGTCGAGCTTGCCGCAGGAAACGTCCTCCAGGATCTTGCGCCGCTCCGCCGAGCTTCGAAACCGGTTGAGCAAACCGAGACGGACTCCAAACGGCTCGAGGCGTTCGCAGAAACTGCGGTGGTGCTGCTCGGAAAGGATCGTCGTAGGACAGAGAAGGGCCACCTGCCGGCCCTCCTGCACGACCTTGAACGCGGCCCGGATCGCGACCTCGGTCTTGCCGAACCCGACGTCGCCGCAGACGAGCCGATCCATGGGGTAGGGCTGCATGAGGTCGCACTTGACGTCCCGGATGGCGGCCAGCTGGCTGGGAGTCTCGACCCACGGAAAGGTCGACTCCATTTCCGCCTGCCAGGGCGTGTCCGGACCGTGCGCCCGCCGATGGACGAGCTTCCGCTCGGCGTACAGCTTCACCAGGTCCTGGGCGAAGGCCCGGGCGTCTTCGCGGGCTTTCGAGATCGTCTTCTGCCATTCGCCGCCCGTCAGACGATGGATCTTCGGGGGGGTCTCGCTCGGGTTGAGGTACTTCTGGACGCGATCGAGTTGGTCGGCCGGCACAAAGAGCTTGTCGGGCGCCGCGTACTCGATGTACAGGAACTCCTTTTCGACCCCTTCGGCCTGCCGCTTGACGAGCCCGCGGTAGATGCCGATTCCGAACTGGACGTGGACGATGTAGTCGCCCGGCTTCAGGTCGAGGACGGTCGCGATGGGGGCGCCTTCGTGGAAACGCTTCTGCGGAAGTTTGAGGCGACCGACTCCGAACAGCTCGGCGTCGGTCAGGAAGACGATCTTCGACTCCGGAATCTCGAAACCGCCGGCGAGGTTGCCGAGGGCGAGGTAGACGCCGGGCGCGATGTCGTCGGCCGGCGGCGTCTCGATCGGAAAGATGTCGATGTTCCCGAGAACGGACTTGGCCCGGGTCGGCTGATCGGTGCAGACGACCACGGTCGAACCGGCGGCGGTCCAGTCCTTGATCGCCTTGCCGAGATCTTGCGGTCTCCCCCGGTAGGGGGCGAGGCTGGCGGCTCCGATCTCCTTCCGGGCCGCAACCGAGAAGTCGTCCGGGAGACCGTCGATCGTCGAGAGGCACAGAAGCTTGGGGAACGTGCCGAAATGGCCGAACGGAAGGACGAAGTCCAGGGCCGTGCTGTGGAGGATTTCGCCCCGCTCAGCCCGAGCGGCGAGGGCTTGGGCCAACTCGTCTTCTGCCTTTTCGGCGAGGCTGGCCAACTCCACGGGCTCGTCCAGGACGAGGAGACCGTCCTCTCCGAGAAGGTCGGCCGCACACCCGGACTCGGGGAAGATCAGGGGGCGGTAGAGGTCGAGGCGGTCGAAGAAGGCCCGTCGGGCGATCGCGTCGGCGTCGTCGGCTATCTGCTCGCGGAGTCGGTTCGCCGCCTCGGGCGGGAGGGCCTGCGCCTCCGTCTCCATGGCGTGGACCAGCATGTCGCGAAAGTCGGCCGCTTCCGGGGGGAAGACGGTTTCGCGGGAGGGGGCCAGGCGCAAACGCGAGACGGCGCCGACCGACCGTTGGTTCATCGGATCGAAAGCGCGCAGGCTTTCGACCTCGTCGCCGAAGAACTCGATCCGAACCGGCAGTTCGCGTCCGGCGGGGTAGACGTCGACGATACCTCCCCGCCGGCTGAACTGACCGGGAAGGCGCACCGGTTCTTGGTGGCTGTACCCGAGCCGGAGGAGGCGTTTGAGCAGGGCGTCGGGCGTGATCGCGGACCCGGGTTCCAGCTCGATGCAAAGCTCTTTCAGCAGGTCGCCGGGAATCGTGCGTTCGAGGGCGGCCGACGGCGTGGCGATGACGATGACCGGTTCGTCTTCGACGAGAGCGCGGAGGGCGCCGATCCGGTCGCTGAGCGCGATCGTCTCGGGAGCCGCGTCGTCGAAGAGGCTGGACGTGCCGCTGGGGAGCTGGAAGATCGTCGACTCGGCTACGCCGCACAGGGCGAGCTTGGCCTGCCACTTCAGGCACCGGTCGTAGGTCGGCGCGACGAGCAGCGTCTTCTGCGGGTTGGCGCGGTAGGCGGAGGCGAAAAGCACGGGCCGCGCCTCTTCGGCAACAGAGGTCCATTGCGAGGAGGCGTAGTTGGCGGAGATCGAGGCTCCGATCCCTGGCCATTCGGCCATTTGGCGCGACCAGTCGGCAACGCGCATTCGGTCGGGAGTGTACCTACGGCCTCCGACACGGCCGTTCCCAAAGACCAACGGTCCCGCCGGAAGATCCGGCGGGACCGCTTCGGGTTCGAAACGTCGCCCGTCAGTTGCCAGACGGCTGGAGCGGGGGCGCGTTTTCTTGGGCCTCCCGCTGCTTGGCCCGGATGTCGGACTTTTCCTGATCGATCTGTTGTCCCCGGGCGTCCCCGGCGCCTGCCACCTGGTCGGGCGGAGGCGGGGTCGAGGCGCAACCGACGAACGCGGCCGCGAGCGCCGCCGCGAGAAGGAGGTTGAGCACGGACCGCATGCTTACTCCTGGCTGTACTGGAAGCGGTAGGCGGGAAGACCGCTCGCGGTCGTGATCGTCTGGAAGAACTGGGGCGTCTTCAGGGCGCGGGCGCTACCGTCGGCAAAGACGACGGTTCCGGTGCCGATGCGGTACCGAACGCCGTTGAGGACCTGAACGCCCTCGAACGTGTACCGGCCTTCGAAGTTCACGCCCTCGAACTGGGGTCCGAAGACGGGGGGCATGGCATCGATCGGCGCCGGGTAGATGTTGCGGCAACCGAAGCCGTACTCCCAGCCCCGGGCGTCGAACACGAGCGCGGTCTCGCTGATGCGGGCGATGGCGGTCTGGCTCAGAGAGGCGACGGTCGCGTTCTGCGGGTTGCGGCCGCTGACGCAGGCCGTGCTGCCGCCCCAGTAGCTGCCGTCGTATCCTCCGGACGGGTCGAACATGAACCCGCCGATGCCGTCCATGAGGGCGCCGTTGGGGGCGTAGGCCGTCCGCCAGAAGCTGGTGGCGCTCGGCGCCCGGCCGCTGTAAAACTGCCAGCGCGGGAGCATGGCGTAGCTGAAAATGGTGCCGCCGCTGCTGACGCCCGGCTGAAGAGGCCGCTGGTTGGTGGCGTTCGGCGAGATCAGAATCTGGGTGTTCTTGATGTAGGGCTGGAGGTACCGCATCCACGACGAGTCGTAGTCGAGGAAGTCGGTGATCTTGTCGAACACGGCGGGGACGAAGAGGTCGTCGAAGTCGGCGTTGTAGAGGAGGTGGGCGGTGCCGAGGTTCTTGACGTTGCTCAGAGACTGGGTCCTCTTCGCCGTGTCCTTCGCCCGGGCAAACACGGGGAAGAGAATGGCGGCGAGAATGGCGATGATCGCGATGACGACCAGAAGCTCGATGAGGGTGAACGCTCCGCGCGTTCGTCGATGAAACATAGACATTTTTGCTCCGAGGGACGATCCGGATTGGACCGCATCGATTGTAAGGAAACTATAGTATGCGTCATCGGGGCGCGGATCGGAAACTTTCGGGTTCGATTTGTCGACGCCGGCGGGCGGGCGTGAGTTTCGGTTCCGATCGTCCCGAGGCGAGCGGGGTTCGCTCAGGCGGAAGGCGGTGCTCCACCGTCTTGGTGGAGCAGCGTTCTTCGATCGGAGGTCGGGGCGGCGGCTACAGACCTCCTTCGGACCGGTCCTCGGCCGGCCGCGGATCCTGCCGGCGCAGGGCGGCCGCCTCCTGCTCCGGGGTCAGCTTTCCGATCTCGTCCATGGTCTTGAATTCGACCTTGGGGAGATTTTCGGCCGGCGTCTCGTTGGACCGGCAACCCGCCAGCGCCCCGCAGACCGCGACCAAGCCCAACAGGGTCCCGATGCGAATGTTGGTCACCATGTCCGGACTCAGGGCTCGACCGTGTCGGGGTGAGAGGCGACCGCCGGCTCGGCCGAGAAGTCGAAGTCCGGTCGGAACATGTAGGCGTGGCAACCGAACTGATCGAACCAACGGCCGGCGGCGCGGGTCTGGGTGTAACCCGTGAACGGCTCGTTGAGCGGATTCGTGTACGGGGCCGGGGGCGCCGTGTTGCCTCCCGGCAGGGTGAACCGTCGGAACTTGGCGCTGGAATCGACGAACACCATGTTGACGCCGCCGTTGAAGGCGTCCCAACCGCCGCGGGCCGTGTTGGTGCTGGCAAAGGATCGGGTTCCGTTGTTGGCGACGCTGCACGTCGGCGACGGCGGCACGTAGCGGCACGGCTGACCCGCGGTGGCGCAGTAGAGGATCGGCGAGGCGTAGGTGTGGCCGTACACCCCGCGTCGCCCCATACCCTGCCAGAACATCGGCAGCCTGGAGACGGCGGTGACGGCGCTCGCGTTGTAGCTCTGGAGCAGACCGTTGTAGGTGTAGCTGAAGAAGTCGGTGCCGCTGGCCGGCAGGTTGACTCCGGCCGCGCCGCGGTTGGCCTCCGGCGTCAGAGAGAAGGCGAATCGCCGGGTGACGCTGATGCTCGGGTCCTTGTACATCTGGAAGTTCCGCATGTACGGATAGATGGCGTTGAACGCGAACGTCTCGGAAACGGCGCGGCGGTCGACGTCGATCGGCGCGTTGCTCCACGTGTAGGCGGAGATGGGAGTCGGCACGAAAGCGTCCCAAGCGTACGGCGAGCTGTAGGCGCCGTTGTTGCCGGTCGCGGGCGTGCTCTGCATGAACACGTCGTCGTTGTCGGCAAGGTAGATGTGGGCGGCCGTGCCGATCTGCTTCAGGTTGGACAGGCCCTGCGTTTTCTTGGCCGCGTTTTTGGCCTGGGCAAAGACGGGGAAGAGGATGGCGGCGAGGATGGCGATGATCGCGATGACGACAAGCAGTTCGATTAGGGTGAAGGCCCGGAATCGCGTACCGAATTTCATGAGGCTGTTCCTCCGTTTAAGGAGACGATTCTTGTAGAAATGGCATGATAACACCTCCTTTCGTTCGATGCAAACCGTTTTTGGCGGGTCGTTCCCCGGTTGAAGACGGACGACCGGCCGAAACGGGCTCCGGAGCGCGTCAGGAGGTCCTCCGTCGGCGCCACCACCACACGGCCAGGCCGACCGGCACCCAGATCGGGGCGAATACGGCGACGAAGATCGCCACCGACGCCAGCCCCCGCAGGACCAGAACGAGACCGTTGACGGCCGACGCCCACACCCGCGACGCCCAGTCTCGATCCGGTTGGGGCTCGCCGACCGCGACCCGCTGCTCCAACGCGGCGGTGATGGTCGACAACGAAGCCTGGTCGCGGAGGGCCTTGACGACCGCGGTCATGCTCTCGACCTCTTGCCGCACCGCACCGAGCCGTTCGCGGATCTCGAGAAGTTCGCCCACCTTCGTCGCGGCCCGGAGCATGGAGATGTAGCTCTCCTCTTCGGCTCGGAGAACCTTGATCCGGGCGTCGATGTCCGCGACCTGCTTCGTGACGTCTTCGCCGGTGACGTCGACGGAGACGACCTGCCCCAGTTCGCCGAGCCGGGTCATCGTCGCCTCGAAACGGGAAGCGGGCACGCGCATCGTGATCGTGGCGGTCGGCAGGCCGCCTTCCATGCCGGACAAACTCGACCGCTGGACGAAACCGCCCGCCCCGGTCGCGATGGCGTTGGCGCGCTCGAGGGCGGACCGCGCGCTCTCGACCCGCAACCGGATCTCGCCGTTCTTGACGACCAGTCCCGATGCGCGACCGCCGACGTCGGGGGCGACCGAGTCGGGCCGATCGCCCGGCATGCCGGCCGGAGCGGGGGGACCGCCCAAGCCGTCGGCCGACTTTCGAAGGTCGAATTCGGCGGGAGCCATCATCTGCGCCGCGCCCGCGTCGGACTCCGTCTCCGGAATGCCTCGGCCCGGGCCTTCGGCGGCGGGGTATGCGCCCGCGGCGTGGTCGAGACCCCGATTTCCGATCGTGTTCAGCAATCCGGCACCGACGGCGGCAAAGCCGATGAGGGCAAAGACAAAGCCGGTGCCGAAGGCGAGCCGCCGCAGCCAGACGCGCCCCGGTCCCGGGTCCGGCCTGGCTTCGAGGCGCACCCGGCGGGCCGCCGCTTCCCGCCCGGACGACTCGAATTCGGGGGCCAAGGCCCGGATCTCCCGTGCCAGCTCCTTCAGGAAGAGGGCTTCCCGGTTCAGTTCGGGGTCGGCCGCGAGGGCGGCTTCGACTTCGACTTGGCGGGCGGGCGGCAGCTCGCCGTCCACGTAGGCCTTCAGGTCGTCGCGAATGCTCATCGGTCCGTCTCCTCTCCCAGCAAGGCGGCGCGCAGTTGGCGGTACGCGTGGTGGAGTCGGGACTTCACCGTTCCGGCCGGGATGCCGAGCACCGCTCCGACCTCGTCGTAGGTGAGCCCCTCGACTTCCTTGAGGAGGACGACGTCTCGATACTCGGCCGACAGGGAGCGCAGAGCCGACCGGAGCAGCTCCCGGTCGATCGCGGCCTCCGAGTCGGGCGACGGCGTCCGTCGGGCGGCCGAGTCCGTCACGGCCGGGTCCAGCCATTCCAAGGTATTCATCCTGCGTTTCCGAGCCAGG
>JBDNCL010000089.1:0-10957 GCA_046719655.1 Fimbriimonadaceae bacterium | reverse complement strand
GGCCAGGGGAGCCGGATCGTTCGGGATCCTCGTCGGGAGGTCGGCTCACGGCAAAAGGTACGGGACGGACCTACTCGGTCCGCAACGCCTGGATGGGGCTGAGGGATGCGGCCCGGGCGGCCGGGTAGAGCCCGAAGACGACGCCGATCAGGGCCGAGAAGGCGGCCGCGGCGATGGCGGCCGGAAGCGGGAAAGGCGTCGCGAGCCCGCCCGCCATGGGCCATTCGCGCCAGGCCGTGATCAGCGAGACGGCCTTGCCGAGAGACCAGGCGATCCCCATCCCGATCAGTCCGCCGACGAGGCTGAGGGTGGCCGACTCGACGAGGAACTGGGTGAGGACGGAGCCGTTTTTTGCGCCCACCGCCTTCCGGAGCCCGATCTCGCGCGTCCGTTCCGTCACCGAGACGAGCATGATGTTCATGATCCCGATGCCGCCGACGAGCAGAGACAGAGCGGCGATGGCGGCGAGGACGGCTCCGGCGACCGTGATCAGACTGGCGAACACCTGGGTGATCGACTCGTTCGACTCGACCCGGTAGATGCGCTGATTGCCCGACTTGAGCATCAGCGCCTCCCAGGTTCGGTTCATGGCGTCCTGCACGTCGACGCCGGGTTTCGGGCGAAGGGTGATGAAGTCGATGCGGTCGCCCCCGATCCACTTGTCCTGCATCGTGCTGAGCGGCAGCATCACGATCCGGGCGTTGCCGCCGCCCATGATGTCCATCTTTTCGTAGACTCCGACGACTTCCAGCGTGATCCCGGGCAGGAGGATCTGTCGGCCGACCGCGTCCCCGTCGGGGAAGAGGCGGTCTCGGATCTCCTGGCCGATGATGGCGACGTTGGCACGGGCGGTCAGGTCGGATTCGGTGAGGTGCCTTCCGGCCGAAACCTGGACACGGTTGAGGACGTGGTAGAAATGGTCCCCGGCCACGATTTCGGCGTTGCTGACTTCGCGGTCGCCGAACCGGACCCTGCTCGTGGGCGCGCGGGCGGCCGCGCTCGCGATGTCCAGCACGGGAACGCGCTCGAGGAGGTAGGCGACGTCCTCCATCTTCAGGCTCTCGACCGTGCCGGTCCGCTCCCGGCTGTGGAACCGGGCGCCCGGGTCGAAGAAGACGTAGATCGAGTCGGCGCCGAGCTGCTTGAACTGATTGGTCATGTAGTGCTGGAAGCCCGACGACACCATCACGATCGTGGTGACGCTCATCACGCCGATGATCACGCCGAGCATGGTGAGCACGGCCCGGAGCTTGTGCATCCGGAGCATGTCGAGGGCGACCAAGAACGACTGGAACAGGTTCATCTCGCTACTCCGGCGGCCCCGTCTGGAACACGCCCATGCGCTGGGGCCCGGTGAACGGGGGCCGCGACAGGCGGGTGCCTTCCGTCACCCCGCCGAGGATCTCGGCGTACCGACCGGTGCGGGCGCCGACTTCGACCGCCGTCCGCTGGGGTTCGGCTTTCGGGTCTTTGGCGTCGGGCGCCACCATCACGAACTCGCCGTCGCCGTCCTTTCCCAGGTATTCGACCGGCACGCGCAAGACGTTCTCGCGTCGGAGGACGACCATCCGGCACTGGGCCGTCATGCCGCTCCGGAGGACCGGGTTCGTCGAATCGAGCCAGATTTCGACTTCGTACTTGACGACGTTGTCGGAGGCGGCGGACTGGCCGGCGGTCTGGGCGGCCAGGGCCACGCTGGTGGGCGCGATCTTCCTGACCGTTCCCCGGAACGGGGTGTCGGGAACGGCGTCGATCGTGACTTCGGCCGACATGCCCTCCTTCATGCGGGCGACGTCGATCTCGTTGACGGTGAGCAGCACCCGCATCGAGCGCCGGTCCTCGATTCTGACGATCGCGGTGCCCTGGCTGAAGCCGCTCAGACCGGTGACGAGGTCGCCGATTTCGAGGTAGCGCTTGGCGACGACGCCGTCCATCGGCGCCCGGATCTGGGTTTCGCCGAGTTGGCGCACGGCGTCGGAAAGGGCGCTCTGAAGGCGGTCGACGGTCGTCTGACCTTCGGCCTTGGCCGTGATCAGGACCTCGACGTCTCGGAGGGCGGCCTGGGCCTGGGCCACCGCGGCCCGAGCCTGCTCGACCTCGCGGGCCTTGCTCTCGTCCTGAATGCGGGAGGCTAGGGCCCGCGTGAGTTCGGCCTCGGCCTGCCGGATCGCCCATTCCGCCCGGGCCAACTGCTGGCGGTGGTCGGACGGCATCCTCTCGGCCGCGAGGCGGGCCGCCTGAAGACGCCGCGCCGCCGTCTCCATCTCGAGCTTGGCGCTGTCGAGGGTCCGCGTGGCGACGAATCCCGACTTTTCGAGTTCGAGCGTGCGTTCGTACTCGCGCTTGGCCGTCTCGTAGGCGTTCTCCGCGTTCTGCAGTTCGCGTTCGGTCGCGGTCCGGTCGTTGGGCAAGACGACTTGGACGAGTCGGTCGCGTTCGGTTGCGGCCGCGGCGAGGGCGGCCTCGGCCTGGGAGATGGCGGCTTGGGTGATCGTGGGCTGGAGCGCCGCCTCTTTCTGCGCCTGCTGCAGGCGCGACAGGGCGCTCTCGAGTGCGGCCTGGGCCGCGACCTGCCTCTGCTGGAGTTCGATGTCGGTGCGTTGGACGGACAGGACGGCTCCGCGCAGCGTGGCCTGGTTCTGATCGACCTGAAGCTGAGTCTCCTGAGGGTCGATGACGGCGATGAGGTCGCCGGCAGTCACCGACGCCCCTTCTCCCACGAGCATGCGCTGGAGCCGGCCGGATGCCCGGCTCCGCACGTCCACCGATTTGACGGCGTCCAACGTGCCGCTTTCGACGACGACGACCTCGACGTCGCCCCGTTCGACCGTCACCGTGTCGTTCTTCTGGCCGGCCTTCGACTGGGACTGGAATTGCCGATAACCGAGAAAGCCACCGACTCCGCAGATGAGGATCACCGCTCCGATGATCGCCCAAGCGAGCTTGCGCATGACGATCTCAGTATTCGCCGCGGGGAACGTCGATCCTCAGATTTCGGCCGAATTGCCCAAAGCGGCGGTTTCTCCGGCGCCCCTTTCGGCCTAGGCGGGAGGCAGCAGGGGGGCGAGCGAGTCGGCCTCGAAGTCGGGTCGGGGTGCGCCCTCGGGAGCGTCCTCGGGTCCGGCCGCGCTGGGGGCGACGTCGCTGGCTCGGCGGACCCAGAACGTCCGCCAACCGTGCTCGATCGCGGGAGCGATGTCGTGGCGGTAGCTGTTTCCGACGAAGAGCAGTTCGTGCGGCGCGCAACCCGCCGAGCGGAGCGCCCGGGCAAAGACTTCGGGGTGCGGCTTGCCCCGGCCCATCTCCCCTTCGATCAGGATGGGGTCGAAATAGGGCTCGAGGCCGAGCGTCGCGACCTCCTGGCGCTGGATGTCGGCCGGCCCGTTGGTGATCATCCCCATCTTCAGGCGCCCGTGGAGCCGATCCAGGAGTTCGGGGACTTCGGGGAACAGACGCAGACTCCGGTCTCGGACTTCGGCGTAGGTGTGGCTGAGCCTCTTCGCCCGTTCGGGATCGTCGCATCCGGCCAGACGGAGCGCCCGCCGCATCTGCTCGGTGCGAGTGGGCTCGCCGGTCTGGAGGTACGTCTCGTAAAGGCCGAGTTCGCGGAGGTTCGGGCAGAAGTCGCGGAAGGCGGCGGCCCAAAATCCGATCATCTCTTCGGGCGAGACTCCGTCCGGGCCGTGGGTCTGGAAGGCGGTTCGGAGGGCGATCTTGGCGGCGTCCCAGTAGGCGCAGAGCGTGTCGTCCAAGTCGAAGTACACGGCGCGGATCCCGTAGAGGGGATGGCCTGGATCGTCCACGAGCATCCGCAAAGTGTACTCTCCGGCCCAGAGGGGCCGGGCCCGAGACGGAACGCTCCGGCCCGAAGTTTCTCGTCTACCGAGGCCACCAGGGTTTGCGGGGTCGGTGCCCGACTCCGAGCCGCAGTCCGGCGCCGGCCGACGGGCCGAACGCGTTCGGGAAGTTGCCCGCGTTCGGCGTCCAGTAGAGCTGGGGCATGATGGCCGGGTTCAGGAGGACGGTGACCGGGTTGGACCCGTCCGCGTTCACGCGGAAGATGCCGGGTTCGAAGCCGTACCTTACGAAGGCGATCTGGGCACCGTTCGGACTGAACGTCGGGCCGAACTCCGACTCGCCGGTGTTCGTCACCCGCCGGACGTTGGTGCCGTTCTCGTTCATCGTGTAGATCTGGTACACGCCCTCGGGGCCTCCTCGGTCGCTGGAGAAGACGATCTGGGCTCCGTCCGGTCTCCACTGCGGCATCCAGTCGTCGGCCGTATTCGTGGTCAGCCGGGTGAACGTCCCGAGGAAGAGGTCCATGGTGCCGATTTCGCCGGCGGGCGGGTTGGTGCCGAAGATCCGGGTGATGACGAGGGGACTGCCGTTGCCGGTCGGCCGGACGTGGGCGTCTTCGCCGTCTCCGAGTCGGAAGGCCCCGCCCACGATCGACGGGATCCGGTAGACGCCGAAGTCGTTTTCGTCCAGCGCGGCCGTGAACACGATGTTCCCGTTGTCGGGGGTGTACTGCAGGGTGCCGACGTACAGGAAGTTGTTGAACGTCCGTCTCGTGGCCGACGCGACGTTCAGGGCGGGACCCGTGTACAGGTCGTATCGGGCAGAGGCGTCGGTTGTCTCCGAGTAGAAGAACGCGAACTGGCCGGTCGGGCTGATCGTGGCGAGCCGGTAGTTCTCCGGCATGTTGGCGATCAGGTTGTTCTCGTTGCCGTCCCCGCGGACCGAGTAGATCTCGAAGGAGGTCAGAAGATCGAGGCCGTAGATGATGCGGTTGGCCGGGAAACCGCCGGTGCCGCTGACCGTGACGGACGCGGTGCCGCTCTTGGTCGGGTCGGCGTTGCTGGTCGCCCGCACGGTGTAGTTGCCGAGCAGCGCGGGCGCCGTGTAGAGGCCGGTCTGGGTGATGGAGCCGCCGGCGCCGCCCGAGGGTTCGACCGACCAGGTCACGGCCGTGTTGGCGGTGCCCGAGACGGTGGCCGTGAACTGCTGGGTGCCCAGAGGGGCCAAGGTGGCCGCGTTCGGCGTCACCTGAACGCTGATGGTCGGCGGCGCCGTCACCGATACGGACGCCTCGCCCCAACGGCTGGGGTTGGCCACGCTCGTGGCCCGCACGGTGTAGGTTCCGGGGCTGGCGGGGGCCGTGTAGAGACCGGTCTGGGTGATGGAGCCGCCGCCGACGCCCTGGACGACGCTCCACGTCACGCCGGTCTGGGACGTGCCGGTGACGGTGGCCGTGAACTGCTGGCTCTGGCTGACGGTGAGGTTGGCGCTGCTCGGGTTGACCGCGACCTGGATGGTCGGGACCGGGCTGACGACGACCTCGGCTTCGGCGACCTTCGAAACGTCGGCGGCGGCCGCGGCGCGGACGGTCACCGTTCCGGGCACCGGACCGGCGGTGAAAAGGCCGGTCGGCGAGATCGAGGAACCGGTCGAACCCGGGTCGTCCAGGGACCAGAGCACGCCGGTGTTCGACGTGCCGGTGACGGTGGGGGTGAACTGGCGGGTCTGGCCGCTGACGACGTTGGCCGAAGTCGGGGTCAGCACAATGTGGACGACGGGGTCGCCGGCCACGGTCACGGTCGCCTCGCCGAACCGCGAAGAACCGGTGGCCGAGGTCGCCCGAACCGTATAGGTTCCGGGGTTGCCGGGAGCGGTGTAGAGTCCGGTCGGGGTGATGGTTCCGTTGGCGGGTCCGCCGACCACCGACCAGGTGACGGACGTGTTGGCGGTACCGGTCACGACGGCTTCGAACTGCTGGGAGGCCGCGGGCGCGAGCGTAGCCGCGCCCGGTGCGACCGCGACCGTGACGGTCGTGCTTCCGCCCCCTCCTCCGCCTCCGCCGCAGGCGGCGGTCGCCAGCAGGGCGGTCAGGATCGCCGCCAACAGGGCGCTTCGACGCCCGGCGTTCCCGGACCGCGACGACGGGCTGAGGCTGGGTGCAGGTCTCATCATTCGGCAACCGGTTCCAAGCATATCTTCGGGTGTCGGCATCGAAACGCGAGCGACCTCGATCGCCGCCGTTCTCGGAAGAGCCGCAACCCTTCGAGGGTACCTCCCGCCAACAGTTCGAGCAGTTTGGGCTCTGTTCCGCTACAATGGCCCCTAATGGCACGACGTTGGAGCATCGTGGCCGCGGTCGTCATTTTTGAGACGGGTTCCGCTGCGATGGACCTCGGCCGAGCCTACCAGGTGGGGGAAACCGACCGATTCGGCGTCGCGGTCCAAATCGAAACGGACGTCGGGAGCGTCGACCTCACGATGCGTCAGGTTCAGGTCGTCCGGCGCCTGCTCGCCGACGGCCAAGCCGAGGTGGAGTCGCGCACCGAGGACCTCGAGGCGAGGATGAACGGCGAGAAGATCCCGGTCGAAGGCGCGTCTCAGATGCCGCCGGTGAATCTCGTCGTCGACCGTTGGGGTTGGCAGATGCGGGCGCCGGCGGTCGGTCGGGGTTCGGGCGCGTCGGTGGCGTTTCTGCGCTATGCGCTGGTCTTGCCGCGCAATCCTCTCGAAATCGGCAAGTCGGTTCCGGTCGAGGCCGACCTGCCGATCGGGTCTCGGGTTCGGGGAACGGCCAAACTGGAGGAAGTCGAGAGCGGCGTGGCGCGGATTCTCCAGGCGCTGGAGATCACGGCGAGGGGGCAGACCCGTCCCCAGACGCTGACCATGACGACCTGGGTCGAGACGAAGACGTCCCGCATCCTGCGGGTCGAAGGCCAGGCTTCCGCCTCGCTCGGCGCGGACGGCGACGCGGGCGCGGTGCGGGGCATGCAGTTCCGGTTCGAGCGGCTGCCGTGACGTCGGTCCGGGCGCCGACAAGCCCGGGGCTCGACGCGATCGGCTCCCGGGCTCGTCTCCGGATTACGGGCGGTCGGGCTTGGTCAGACCCGCGCTCCGCTCCTGACGCAGAGCCTGCCGCTGGAGAAGGGCCAAGGCCCGCTCCACCGCGACGTCGGCCTCGTTGAAGCGCGGGGTGGGCGCCTCGACGTCGGGAGTCACGCCGTTCCCTTCGAGGCGCACACCGCGGGCGGTCACGTAGTCCATAAACGGGAACTGCAGGAACCACCCGTTGCTGAGAGGCGCCATCGTCGAGACGAGGACTCCGCCGGCCGAGCGCGTGCCGACCACGGAGGCGTCGCGGAACTCCTTCAGGGCGGCGGCCGTGATCTCGGCGGCCGAGCCGGTCCCGCCGTTGACCAGCACCGCGATCCTTCCCGCAAACGGCTGACCGTTCCGGCGGAAGGCGGCCAGTCCGCGGTTGCCCGACCACTGGACGATCGCGCGGAGATCGGTCGGGTCGCCTTTGGTCTCCTTGACGAACTCGTCCACCATCCCGCGGCTGATGAACGTGCCGAACCGCATGTCGGGCGACAGCAGGTGACCGAGGAGGTGGAGCATGTTGGCCACGACGCCCCCGCCGTTGCTCCTCAGGTCGAGAATCAGGTTTTCTGCCTTGGCCGCCTCGGCCATGAGCTCGTCGATCCGCCGCCGGTCGTAGCTCAGGTCGAACGTGTGGACTTTCAGGACGGCCGTGTTGTCGTTGACCCAGGTGAGGGTGTCGGGACGGACGTTCGAGAACACGCGCCGGGTGAGGGTGAAGGTTTTGACCGTGCCGTCTTCGCGCTTGATCGTGAGCACGACCTGCGTGCCTTCGGCCCCGGAAATCTGGGTCGGGTTGTCGACCTTCTTGCCGTCCGCCTCGAGGATGAGGTCGCCGGGAAGGAGTCCCGCCTCGGCGGCCGGGCTGCCCGGGAAGATGCCGAGGATGCGGACGCCGCCCTCTTCGGGAGCCACCTGGATGCCGACGCCGACGGCGCGCCGTTCGGTCCGGGCGCGCATGGCTTGTGGCGTGATCAGCACGACGTGGCTGACGCCGTAAAACCGCATCAACCGGGAGTTGATGGCCTCGGCCAGTTCGGAGTCGGTTTTGGCGGCCGCGATCTCGTCCTTGTACTTCTCGAGGAACTCGTCGAAGTTGCTGAAGTCCTTGCCGGGCACGAAGGCGTTGGTCGTCATGACCCGCCGCATCCCGTTGAGGACTTCGGTTCGGCGCTCCTCGGTCAGGACGGGGTTCGCTTCGGTCGGCTGGGCCGGGGTCGTGGCCGGAGGCTGCGGGGCGGCGGGCTGCCGGCCGAATGCAGGCACGATGGCCGTCGTCAGGGCGGCGGCGACGAGCAGGGAACGGAACATCACGGTCATTTTCGGGCGAAACCTCTGAGTCATCATACGCCCGGGTCGTCCGATCGACACGGAAGATGTGTGCGTCGGCGGGACCTGAGGCCCTCGGCCCCCGTTCGGGTCACTCCTGCGCGACGTCGACCCTGATGCCGATCTGGGCGATGATCGCGGCCGCCCGGTCGCACTCCTCGCGATCGCCGTGGTGGACCACCGACTTGCCGAGGTGGTCGATCTCCCACGCCTCGATGAACGCCTCCTGGGCCGAGCACGCGGTCGCCTTCATCAGGATTGCGATCACCTCTTCGTAGGTGTTGTAGTCGTTGTCGTAGACGATCACGACCCACGGGCCGGCGGCATCGGTCGCTCCGTCGTCCACCACGGGGTCGACCACGGTGCCCGGGACCGAGGCCTGGCCGAGCCAGCGGACTCGGGTCGGGCCGACGGCGACGGCCGCGCGTCGGTACCGGAACGGTCGGCGCGGCTTTCGGGACGGCCTCAGTCTTCCCATTCCGGTCGAACTTCGGTCTTGACTCCGATCGAACCGATCATGGCGGCGACGACTTCGCACTCCGTCCGACCGGCGAAGTGGACCTGGGCCTTTCCGAAGGTGTGGGCCTCCCAGGTTTCGATGGCCGCTTCGTCGACGCTGCAACCGGTCGCACGCATGAGAATGGCGATCACTTCGTCGACGGTGTTGACGTCGTTGTTGTAGATCACGACCATCCAACGTCCCGTCGACGTGCCTCGTTCGATGACATCCGGGGCTAGGAAGGTTCGACTCATAGGACAAATCCGACCGGATATCGGTCCGGTTCAATTTTACTAGCTGCGCCGGCGATCGTCCAGAGTCTGTGCCTGGCGTACCAGTTCTTGGGCGGAAAACCCTACGAATCCGGCGAAGAAGCGGGGTCGGCGTTCTGGCGCCGCCAGCCGAGTCCGGCCAGGGTTGCCGACAGGGCGAGCCCGACGGCGGCGGCGGCGAGGCCCTGGGAGAGTCGGGGCGGGGCGTAGCGGAATTCCACCCGCACGGTTCCTTCCGGTGCGGGGGCCCGCGGCTCGATCTCCAGCCAGCGGCCGGACGGGACCGGCCGGGTCGATCCGCCGATGCGGACCGTCCAGCCGTCGAGAGCGCGTTCCCGAACCGTCAACCGGCCGGTGCCGGACCATTCGACGACGATTCGGCCCGGGGACTCCTCGACGATCCGGGCGTCTCCCCCGTCGGCGCTGACCCGACCCGGTCCGGGCAGACGGTAGACGATGGCGGATCCCAGGTTCCCCAGTTCCTCGAGCCCGGATATCGGGCGCGGCGACAAGACCCGGGTGACTCCGGCGTCGGCAAGCCTGGCGAAATCGGCGGTCGGCTTGACGAAGGCGATGTTGCCGTTGGCGGGCGGGGCGGGGTCGTCCCCGCTGATCTCTCGGAGCAGCTCGTACGAGTCGCGGTGCATGAGGGAGTCGTAGCCGGCGATGTCGCGAATCCGGGTCAGAGTGGCCGTGTTGGGGGGGAGCACGGCCGGGGCGGCGAGGACCAGGTCCCACGGCAGGTTGATCGCGGCCACCCGGTCGGTTCGGTCGATCAGCGCGTCCCAGCCCGCGTCCGGTCGAATCGACTCGCCGGACCGGACCAGGGGCCCTCCCGAGGCCGGCCCGAGCGCGAGAACGGACAGAACGGCCCCGCCGGCGATGCCGCCGAGCCGCAGCTCGGGCTTGCGGGCCAAGGTCGGGACGAGGGCCGCTCCCAGCACGACGAGGGCGATCAGGCCCGGGGCGGGCTGAAGCTGCATCTTGGCGATGGCTTCGGGCGGGATCCCCGGCACCCAGGCCTGGGTCGGAGACGCGTACCACGGCCCGACGATTCCGAGCAAGACGAAGAGGACGGGAATGGCGATCAGCCCGTTTCGTTGCCGCGGGGCGGGGGGCTCTCGAAGCAGACGATCGAAACCCAAGGCGGCGAGAACGCAACCCGACAGCACGAACAGGACGGCGATGCGGCCCGGGGAGCCGGTCGACGACCAACCGGGCACTCCGAAGTAGAGCAGGGCGTTGAGGGGCGTCCCCACGGCGAGGAGCAGGGACAGGACGCCGATGCCGACGAATGCGCCTTCGGGTCTTCGGACGGCGGCGCGCCAGGGTAGGGCGGCCAGGCCGAGGAGGACGAGAGGGCCGAGCGCGAGGGCCGCCTCGGCCGGATGGGCGCCCCTCTTCACGAGAGCCGGCCAATAGGTCGAGATGCCGGCGTAGGTTGGGTTGGGTGCGGCGGTGGATCCGTAGGCGTACGGGACGGCGAGCCCGAGGACCTCCCAGGGGGCGACGGCGCCCGCGATGTAGGCGGCGTAGCCTTCGGAGGTGGGGACGTTTCGGCGGTGGGAGTTGCCGGACTCGCTCAGCACGGGCAGCAGGTGGGGAGAGGCGAGCAGGATGCCGGCGACGGCGGCGACCAGACCGAGGCCGAGGGCGACGGGCCAGGTCGGTCGGCCTGCCGGCCCCGACTTGGCTTCGGAGAACGCGCGCGCGGCGACGAGCCACAGCCCGAGGACCAGAGCGGCCAAGGCGCCGTAGGCCGCGAACTGCAGGTGTCCGGCGGTCAGGAGCATGCCGAGGCTGACGGCGGTGAGGGCGGCGAACCGAAAGCGGGTCCGGGCTTCTTCGGCGAACAGGCCCAGCACACCGGCGAGGAGCCAGGGGATCCACGCGCAGGTGGTCGGCACGCTGGCGAGGGGCAGCCAGAGGATCAGGAAGGTCGACGAGCCGAAGAGGACGCCGG
>JBDNCL010000088.1:0-11044 GCA_046719655.1 Fimbriimonadaceae bacterium | reverse complement strand
GCCGGCGGACGTTGTCGGACCACTGGGCCGACAACCGCTGGAGTGCGCCCGCGGTTTCGGCAACGGCCGAACGGATGGCCGCCAACCCGAAACAAAGGCCGGCGGGGTCTCCCGACAGGATGAGCCTTCGCTCTCGGACAGACTCGTACCACCCGGTCGAAGGTCGGCGTCCGCCGGTCGCGTCCGACATTGCGCCGGCGAGGCTAAACTGGGGTTCGGCTGGGTTCGGTCTCGGTTTCATCGACGTGTTCCTCCCCCGTCACCCCAAGCATCGGCAGAGTCGGACCCCAACCCGAGGGTCATCGCCGGGCCGGCCCCCCAACAAGCCCGCCTTTCGGGTCTCTCGACGGCCGTTGTCCTCGATCGGAAGTACCGAACTCCGAACCTATGCCTGAGCGCCGCCGACGTCCGGATGCGATCCCGGGTAAGTGTTCGATATGGGAAACAGCGCGATCCGGTTTCTGTTGTCGGCCGGACTGAGTGTTCTGGTCGGGGCGGCCTGGGCTTCGGGGACGGCGGTCGGCAAGGCTCTGCCGAACGTGTCGCTGCCGGGAACGGACGGCCGAACCTACAATGCGGCGGCTTTGGCCGCACGCCCGACCGTGCTCGTGTTCATCAACAGCCGCTGCGGGCACAGCGTCGATGCGATACCGTCCGTGAATCGGCTGTCGGCCGGGCTCGGGACGGGGGCGAGGTTGCTCGGCGTGGCCAACGTCGATCGGGCGCAGGCGGCTCAGCTGCGCACGCGGTTGAAGGCGAACTTCCCCATCTTGGCCGACCCGGACGGGAAGCTGATCGAAGCCTTCGGCGCCACCCACAGCATGGACGTCGGCGTGGTGCGGCCGCAGGGGCGGATGATGGTGCGCCGCTGGAACGAGTTCTCGCAGGCGTCGGTCACCGGCGTGCTCGAACTTCTCCGCACCATGGGCGTGCGCGGCGTCCGCGTCGGCGGCGCCGACTTCCGCGGCGTCAGCCATTCCGGTTGTTCGTTCTGATTCGGCGGAGAGCCGACGTCAGTCCGCGACGAGGAATTCGGCGATCATGGACGCGGTGTCGCGCAGGGCATCCTGATGCGTCCGCTCGTAACCGTGGCTGGTGTCGACGCCGGGGCCGATCAGGGCCACCTCCGCTTGGCCGCCCCCACGCCAGTACACCGACCCGTCCGAACTGTAGTGGGGGTAGATGTCGGGAATGAGGTCGATGCCCGAACTTTCGGCGAGTCCGCGGAGGCGTTCGGTCAGGCGGCGGCTGTACGGCCCGCTCGAATCTTTGACGCAGATGGAGCAGTGGAACTCGTCGCTGCGGAGGCCCTCGCCGATGGCCGCCATGTCGAGGACGACGAGTTCGGCGAGATCGTCCGGCAATCCGTCGAGACCCCCGTGCCCGACCTCCTCGTAGTTGCTGATCAGCAAGGTCGTTCTCTGGGCCGGGGTCACGCCGTTGTCCCGCATCGTCTTGATGGCGGCGAGGGCGCAGGCCACGCACGCCTTGTCGTCGAGAAACCGGGATCGGATAAAGCCGGACTCGCTGATTTCGACCCGCGGGTCGAAGCTGACGAAGTCGCCGACCTCGATTCCCAGCAGCCGGGTCTCCTCGGCCGAGGACGTCCGCTCGTCGAGACGCACTTCGAGGTTGTCGGCGGTACGGGGGGCGGATCCCGCCTCCCGATTCACGTGGGCGGCTCCGTTCGTCAGCACGATCGATCCCCGGATCTGGCGTCCGGAGCGGGTCTCGACCCAGACGCCCTCGCTCTCGACGGTCGGCCACATGACGCCGTTCAGGGCCGTGAGCTTCAAACGACCGCTGGGCTTGATCTCCTTGACCATGGCCCCGAGCGTGTCGACGTGGGCGGTCAGCGCCCGCGGACGGTCGTCTCGGAGGCCGTCCAGCGTGCAGAGAACCGCGCCCTTGTGGGTTCGACGGGTCTCGACCCCCAGAATCGCCAACTCGTTCTCGACAAAGCTGATGGCCCACTCGGTGTTGCCGGTCGGGCTGGGAGTGTTGAGCAGGTCGCCGAGAAGTCGGACGAGGTAGTCGGTCGGGATTTCGAGTCTGGGCATCGGGGCCTCCAGCGGGATGGCGAGTGTTTACCCCATTCGATTCGCCCCGCTGGCGAGGCCCGTCTGCGTTCGGCGACGGAAAAGCGCCGCTACTGTCCCGCTCGCGACTCCGGGCCGGTGGCCGGCGGCAGCGGCACGAGGGTGTCGTAGGTGTAGGTGAGTTCGAGGGCCCGGCCCGCCGGTACCTTGACCCTCCACTCCAACAGGTTGACCGAGTTCGGATCGTTGCGCTGCACGGTCGTCGACTTCACGACGCCGTCGTTTCCGACCGTCCCCACCCGTCCGAGAACCGTGCGCCGGACCCGAACGTCGGCCTCTTCGTCGCGGCTGTTGGTGAGGGTCAGCACCCCCTTGAGCGGAACCTTCCGATAGGCGCGGTTGCCGATCGTCTCGGTCGTGGCGGGGCCTGCCTCGACCTCGCGCCGCTCGCCGCGCAGCCCGAGTCCGGACGCGAGCTTCAGCTCGGCGGTCGCTCCGGGAGCCGTGTAGTTCATGTTCTGCTGTCCGACGGGGCGAGAGTTCTGGGACACGAACACGGGCCCGGTTGTGAACGGCTGGCGGGTCGAGTTGGTCAGCCGCAGCATGTAGCTCGGTTCGCCTTGATCGGCGTTCCAGTCGAACAGCGGGGCGATCGGCACCTCGATCTCGAAGATCGTGGTCAGCGCCCGCTCCCCCGGACGCAGCGAGAACCCCTTCTTCGAGTAGTACGTCAGCTCGCCCGACTCTCCGGTCGACACGCTTTCGAGCACGTCGGACGCGGCTCCGAGACCTCCCCCGCCTCCGCCTCCGCGGGCCGCTCCCGGGGCTTGGGCATTCCGCAGGCGAATCTGGTTGTCGGCGTCCGCCGCCGCAAACGACAGACCGGACTTGGCGAGACCGCTCTCGATGCCGGCCAAGAGCCGGTCGAGGAGGGCCGATTCCGAAAGGACGGGCGCCCCCACGACAAACACGACCTCGGCGTCATCGAGTTCCTCCGACAGTTGGAGCAGCGTTCCCCGCAAGGTCAGCCGCCCGCGCTGGGGACTCAGGATCTCCAGCTGGTAGGTCGGCTCCCAGGCGACGCCGCGCTGAATGTAGTGCATCCGCAAGGCGGCGCGACCGTTGGGGTTTCTCGTGGCGAGCTTGATCCGGATGGGAAAGTCCACGAGGCTGGCCGTCTTCACGGCCGAATACTCGATGGCCACGAACTGCCCCTGCTCGTCGCGCAGCAGCATGAGGTTGTCGAGAAGGTTGCTGAGACGCCCGCGGCGCGCGACCGGCTCGCGCGACGAGGGCGACTGCAGAGTCAGACTAAGGTTCAAGCCGATCTTGTCCGACAGGACGCGCCTCAACTCGGCCGGGCTGCCGAACTTCAACTGATGGTCGGGAGTGACCACGATCGTGTCGATTCGGTCGGCGGGGTTGGTCGGATACACGGCGAACGAGCCGCGGGTCGCCGTGGGGACCAAGTTGGTGGTCGCCCAGCCGTTCTCGAGCCGGGCCGCTCCCTCGCGAACGAAGAATCCGAAACCCTCTCGAAAGACGACGAGGGTCTTCAGCTTGGATTCGAAGGCGAAGTTCCTCGAATCGACGCCGGGACCCGGGCTGGGCTCGGGCGGCGCCGTCTGGGCGGCAGACGCGGCGGCCGGAAGGGTCATGGGGCCGACCGTTCTCGCGTCGAACCGGTCCGGAGCACAGGCCAAAGCGATCGGCAGGAGCACTGAAACAAGCATCGTTTCCTCCGAGTGGGCGGGCGCGAAGCCTAGAGGCGACCGTCGCGGACTCCGCAGGTGGAGACAGGTTTCGACGCCCGGACGCCGCTGCCTTCCCGCAGCGGGCAAAATGTGCGTATGGCGAAGTTCCTGGGAATCGACGTCGGAACGAGCGGCGTCAAGGCTCTGCTGGTCGACGAATCGGGCAGGATCCTCAAGCAGGCGTCCGCCGAATACCCGATTTCGGTGCCTCGGCCGCTGTGGTCGGAACAGAACCCCGTCGACTGGTGGAACGGCGTCCAGGCCGTCGTCTCCGAGATCGGTGAACGACACCCCGACGCCGTCGGGCTGACCGGGCAGATGCACGGCTCCGTTTTCCTGGACGCCGAAGACGCCGTCATCCGACCCGCCATCCTGTGGAACGACCAGCGCACGTCGGACGAATGCGCCGAGATCGACCGGGTCGTCGGAGCCGACCGGGTCCGGGCGATCACCTGCAACCCGCCGCTGACCGGGTTTCAAGCGCCGAAGATCCTGTGGCTCCGAAACAACGAGCCGGACGCGTACGCCCGGATCCGTTCCGTTCTTCTGCCCAAGGACTTCATCCGCCTCATGCTGACCGGTGAAAAGAGGACCGAGGTCAGCGACGCTTCGGGCACCGGTCTTTTCGACGTGCCGCGCCGGACCTGGTCCGACGAGATGCTTCGGGCTTTGGATCTGCCGCGGGAGTGGTTCCCCGAGGCGGCCGAATCGGCCGTCGTCACGGCCCGGACGAACGGGTCGGGAGGGCTCGCGGCCGGGATTCCGGTCGTGGGGGGCGGCGGCGACCAGGCGGCGGGGGCGGTGGGAACGGGGGCCGTGGTGCCCGGCATCGTCAGCGTCAGTCTGGGAACGAGCGGGGTGGTCTTCACCGCGATCGACGCGGCCGAATACGATTCGGAGGGTGCGGCCCACACGTTCTGCCACGCCAACAACGGTTGGCACGCGATGGGGGTGATGCTCTCGTGCGGCGGCGCCGTTCGATGGTACCGCGACACCTTCAGCCCGGGTTCGGACTACGGGCCGATGAACGAGTCGGCGGCGGCGGCGCCGGCCGGCTGCGACGGCCTGACGTTCCTGCCCTATCTCACGGGAGAGCGTTGCCCCCACCCAGACCCGCTGGCCCGGGCCGGGTTTGTGGGTCTGACTCTCGGGCATGGTCCCCAAGACATGGCCCGGTCGGTCTTCGAGGGCGTCTCGTTCGGACTTCGAGAAGGTTTCGACCTTTTGGCCGGCCTAGGCGCGACCGCCTACGAGGTCCGCGTGACGGGCGGCGGCGCCAAGAGCCCATTCTGGCTGCAGATGATCGCCGACGTGTTTGCGCGCCCCTGCGTCACCCTCGAAGTCGACGAGGGTCCGGCTTTCGGATCCGCCATTTTGGCCGGGGTCGGAATCGGATGCTGGCCGGACGTCGCGACCGCGTGTCGCCAGATCATCCGCCGCAAGGCCGAAGTCCAACCGAGCGGAACCGACTACGGCGAGGCGTTCGGGCGATATCGGTCTCTCTACGGCGCCGTCCGTCCCTGGTTCCGGGGCGAGTCGTCCTGAGCCGCGGCGGCGCCGAACGTTAACGATTGCCGAGCCGGGCGGTGGGTCTGAAACCGCGGTCGGCGCGAGCAGGTAATATCCGCGATTGGTGGGATTTGGCGTGCGTTCAGGCGCACGGGACCGGCCCCAAAGCGGTTTCGCTATAATAGGCGGTATCCTGCCGAAGCCTTCTTGTGAGTATCCCTGTGATGACCAGTGACCAGAATTTGACGCCCGCCGAGGGAACGGAGCCGAAACCGGCTCCCGAACCCCCCGAACCGGCGTCCGAGACGCCCCCTACGACTCCGCCGGCCGAAACGCCGGCCGAGCCGGTCGCCGAAACGAAGCCGGAAGAGGCCGAGAGTCCCGTCGGCGCCTCCTCGGAAGAGGTCCCGAACCAAGCGGTCGCCTCGGTCGAGGAGCCGGTTGCGGCGCCGGCCGAGGAGCCGGTCGCCCCCGTTGCCGCTTCGGCTGAAGAACCCGAGGCCGAGCTTTCCGATGCCGCTCTGTTCGAGGCGGCGATGAGCGCGCTCGAATCGGGAGAGGAGACGGCGTTCGAGGGCCAGTTCAAGCGACTGACGAAGGGCGAGCGCGTCGAGGCGACGGTTATCCAGGTCGAGAAGGATCGGGTTTTTGTCGATCTCGGCACCAAGTCGGAAGGAATCGTCCCGATCGCCGAGCTTACGGAAGACCAGATCGAGCACGCTTCCGAGCACGTCAAGGTCGGCGACAAGATCCAGGTCATCGTTCTGAAGCCGGAATCGGGCGAAGGCAACCCCATTGTCTCCAAGAAGAAGGCGGACTTCGAGAACACCTGGTACTCGATCGAAGACGCCTTCAACGAGGGCAAGGTCCTGACCGCTCAGGTCGTCGACCGGGTCAAGGGCGGCCTGGTGGTGGATATCGGCGTCCGCGGCTTCGTCCCCGCCACCCACGTCGGCAACGGGAAGCTCCGCAACATCGACAAGTACGTCGGCGAGTCCCTGCCGTTCAAAATCCTCGAAATCGACCGCGAGCGAAAGAAGGTCGTTCTGTCGAACAAGCTGGCCGAAGAAGAGCGCCGAGCCGAAGCCAAGGACAGCCTGTTCGGCAACGTCTCGGTCGGCGACGTCCTCGAGGGCACGGTTCGGCGTCTGACCGACTACGGCGCGTTCGTCGACCTCGGGGGCGTCGACGGCCTCCTCCACATCAGCGAGATGAGCTGGATGCGGATCAACCATCCCAAGGAGATGTTCAAGGAGGGCCAGGAGATCCAGGTCATGGTTCTGCGGCTCGACCCGCAGACCGGCAAGATCAGCCTGGGCCACCGTCAGGTTCTCCCCGATCCGTGGAACCTCATCCGCGAGGCGTACAAGGTCGGCCAGAAGCTGACGGTCAAGATCGGCCGGCTGGTCCAGAGCGGTGCGTTCGTCAAGCTTCCGGAAGGAGCCGAGGCGTTCCTGCCGCTCAGCGAGATGTCGGTCCGCCGCATCAAGCGCCCGCAGGACGTGCTGGAAGAGGGTCAGGATGTCGAAGTGCAGATCATCGACCTGCGGCCGGACGAGCGCCGCATGGTGCTGAGCATGCGGGTCCTGATGCCCGGCGGCCAGAGCGGCGGCGGATACTCGCCGATGGAAGAGGATCGGGACTTCCCGCGGATGGGCGGCGGCAAGGGCCTGAAGAAGAAAGGCGGCAAGGGCGTCCGCGGCGGACGGGGTCGCGATGAAGACGACGCCGAGGAGTATGTGGGGCGCCGCGGCTTCGCCACGGGCGGAGCCACCATCGGCGAGCGACTGGGCATGCTCAAGGGCTTCCTCTCGAAGGCCGAAGACGAGGACGAGGCGGACGAGCCCGTCGTCGACGAAGCGTCCGAGTCGACGCCCGATGCGCCGGCCGAGGCCGAATCCCGAGAGCCGAAAGCGGACGCCTGAGCGCCCGCGACAGTCGGCATCTATACTGGGACCGGGGCCAACGCTCCGGTCCCGCTGTCTTCCGGGGCCGTTCGACGCTCGGCCGATGCGGGGATACGGGACAAGCAGTGCCATGCGGCGGATCGCGGTGACCGGCGGGATAGCGGAAGGAAAGTCCACCGTTGTCGGCTACATTGCGGAGGCCGGCGTCGCAACCGCGTCCAGCGACGCGATCGCCCGCGACGTCTTCGCCCGGGAGGAGGTTCAGGCCCGACTGTCGGCGATCCTCCGCGTGCCGGCGCCGGTCGAGGCCGCGACGGTGCGGTCGGCGATCTCCGAAAACCCCGACCTCCGGCGACAGGTGAATCGGGCGATGCACCCCGAGATCCTCCGCCGGATCGAAGCCGCCGAGGCCGCCGTCGTCGAGGTCCCTCTGCTTCTCGAAGCCTGCCTGCAGGGCTTGTTCGAGCGGGTCTGGGTCGTCACGTGCGGGCCGGAGGAGCAGCTGCGGCGCCTGACCGAGCGTCTCGGCGACGAAACCGCGGCCCGAAGACTTGTGCGCACCCAGCTGCCGACCCCCGCGAAGTTGCCTTTTGCCGACCGAATTATCCGAACCGATCGGCCTCCAGCCCTCGTCAAGGGGTATGTACTCGAGCAGATTCACGCCGAACTCGGAGCGGCGGTTGCGTCAGGCAAGACCGCGTGATATACTGCACGCGGTCTCTTGAGGCAGGAGGAGCCTGCTTTGAGTGCTAAGTGATGGCCATGGAAGCGCTGGCCTGCGTTCGGCGGGGAAGGATCTGCGTGGAGTTGCGGAAGGAAGTGCCGCCTCGAGTGGGGCACGGTTCGCGCGGGTTCCAATCCGGAAGGGCGGGAACAGGCTACTCTCAGGCGTTTTAGGCCGGGCAAGGAGGACGCGTCACAGTGAGGCGGTTCATCAGTACGATTTCAAGGGGAGGCTCGGTGCGGGCGGTTGCTGTCGCCGCGGCGATGTCTCTTGTTTCGTTGTTCGCGATCGGGCGTGTGGAGGCCCAGATCCAGCAGGCGCCGCGGTGGGCGGTCGTCGAGTTCGTCAACGAAGGTCCGACTACGATCGAGGGCGTGGGCGCCCTGGCCGCCGAGGCCGTGTCGAGCGAGTTGGCCAAGACGAACAAGTACGAGCTCGAAGCGCAGGAGACGATCCGTCGAACGATCGCCACTCTTGGGCTTCAGGCCCCGGTGACTGAGACGATCAGTTTGATCCGGCTCGCCAACGAGCTCCGGGCGACGACCATCGTGCGCGGTCAGGTTCGCAACTGGCGTGTTCGCCAGGACGGCGGCGGGAAGCGCGCCGACGTTCTGCTTCGCGTCGAAGTCATCGACGTGGCTTCCGGTCTTCCCGTGAACGGCCACGCCCTTTCGGCCTCGTCGAGCGTCCGCTCGCCGCAGACCGACGACGAGACCGTTCTCCGCGAGGCCCTCGGCGTCGCGGCGACGACGGCGGTCGCCCGGATCGAGTCTCAGACGCTGCCGATCGCCTTCGTTCTCAACACCTTCGAGCGCCGCGGACTCATCAACCAGGGCACGCGTTCGGGCTTCCGGCGCGGTCAGGAGGTGATCGTCATCCGCGGCCGGCAGCAGGTCGCCGTCGCGACCATCGCCGAAGTCGAGCCCGACAGCGCTCAGATCGAAATCACCCGCGACATCCTGGGCATGCAGCCGGGCGACCGCGTCCGCGCCGTGTTCCAGGTTCCCAACATCGAAGCGCGCTGGAACGATCAGAACCGCGAGATCGTGTCCCGCACCCGCGCTCGGGGCCGCGAGAGCGGCTTCACCACGGTCGCGATCATCCTCGGCATCGTCGGCGTCCTCCTGAGCCAGGGCCGCAGCGGCGGCGGCGACCTCGCCAACGACGTCAGTGCCCAAGCCATGATGTTCCCCGACTCTTCGGGTAGCCCGGCCGTCCGCCTCGAGTGGCGACTCGACCTGTTCGCCCGGGGCAACAGCCAGCGCGTCCAGTGGCAGATCTGGCGGGACGACGTCTTCGGCACGCCCGTCCTCGTCGTGCCCGGGATTCAGACCAACGCCGTCGACCGCTCCGAGGCCCGCAACATCACCTATGCCGAGTTCACCCAGATCGGCGGCAACCGTTGTCTGGAGTCGGAGCTTCCCGAGACGGACGTAGAAGGCGTTCCGGGAGTCATCCCGGGTCGGCCCTACACCTACTCGATCGAGTTGGTCTACCGACTGTCGGTTCTCGATCTGCCCGATGGCGGCGGTACGGGAACGGGCACGGGAACCGGTACGGGCACCGGCACGGGTACGGGAACCGGCACCGGAACCGGTACGGGCACCGGCACGGGTACGGGAACCGGCACCGGAACCGGTACGGGCACCGGCACGGGCGGCGGCGACAACGCCTTCTGCTTCTTCGTTTCGCGGCGGACGGCGGCCCGCGGCATCGCCACCCCGCTGAACCCGCCCACCCTGTTGACGCCCAGCAGCAACGCCGGCGTCTCCGGCGACATCCCGTTCACCTTCTCCTCGGTCGTCAACCCGGCGTTCCCGATCACGGTCGAGTACGTGCTTCAGGTCTCGCCCGACTCCACCTTCCCGCGGAACCGGGTGATCAACCTGGCGACCCTGCAGCGGGGCGACCTCGGCACGATCAGTTCGGGTTCGATCACCAACCTGCTCGGCCGACTGAACAGTCAGTTCGGATCGTCCGTCAGTGAGTATTGGTGGCGTGTCGGGGTGCGAAACGTCGCCGACCGTCCGGGCCCGATCCGGGATGCCAACGGCAACCGGTACATCTTCAGTCCGGCAAGGCGATTCACGATCCCGGCTCCGCCTCCGCCGCCGCCGAGTTCGTAGACCGAAACTGATGACGCTAGGCTCTTGCCCGGAACCCCTGGGCAAGAGCCCCTCCAAGCCTCCTTTGGAATTGACAATGAGACGGATACTCGCAAAGGCCTTCCTAACTGGCGCAGCCATGTCGATGCTCGGCGCCGCCTATGCCCAGCTCCCCGGTGGGTGGGGCTTCGAGTGCATCGACCCCGACAACACCACCCCCCGGTCGGACGATCACGACTGGACCGGGATCGGCAACAGTATCTTTCGGGCGCACATGGGGTTGTCGGGAACGGTGACGTTCGGAGGCACAAACGGGCCCTGTTACGGTCCCACTGCCGCTACTCAAAGCCTCATCGGACGCTTCGGATTCATGTACGGCCCGACCGGCTCCATCCAAGATCTCAACCCGGCCGACCCCGCCAACTCCGGATTCCGCGACAACTTCCTGATCCTCACCCCCGGTATGCCCCGGGACATGTCGGGTCCGTACTCCTACGCCGCCATCACCCGCAACGGGGCCCGCACCCGCTTTGGCTCGGCCGGGTTCTCGCTGCAGTTCGTCGGCCAGTCCGACCGGTACTTCTTCGTTCGAACCACGCTCGACAGCACCTTGGTCGAACTCCGCGTCGACGTCGTCGCGGACGCGGCGCGATTCCAGTGGACCATGACCAACGCCGGCGCCGAGACGGCCGGACTCGGGCTGTGGTTCGGTTCCGCTATCGGCATGCTGACGCAGAATGCCGGCATCACCGATCTCAACGGCGCCAGCCTCTCGCACTGGATCGTGGGAACCCGCTCTCGCGGATTTGGCTTCAAGGCCGGGTACGTTCACGTACCTGTCGGCCGTCCGCCGATCTCGCAGACTCGATACAGCCGGATTACCAACCCGTCTGCCTTCCCGGACTACGTCGACTTCCTGTTCGGTCAGACCGCCGCCTTCGGCATGCGGATCAGCAACGTTTCGTCCCCGTCGACTCCAGACGCGACCGACGCGAGCGAGTTTGTT
>JBDNCL010000087.1:0-11114 GCA_046719655.1 Fimbriimonadaceae bacterium | reverse complement strand
GGCCGCGGGGTTGTCCGGGGTGCTGCGGCGGTACGGGTTCCCGCTTTCGCGGGAATGACGCCTCTCGTCGACATTCGATCGACACTGCCACCGATGCCCCGCCGCGGCCGCAGGCCGTTTCCGTCATCCCGGCGAAGGCCGGGGTCCGTGCCTCCTCGGCCTTTCCGCTACCGCCATTCCCCGGGTTCCCGCCTTCGCGGGAATGACGGTAGTCGGAAGGGTGTTGGGTGTGGGGGATTCGTCATCCCCGCGAAGGCGGGAGAGACGGCCGATGCGGCCCGGTCGGCTGGGCACCGGCTCTCGGTCTAGGTGGCGGCCCCACCCGTTCGGTCCCCTTCGCCTCGCGCCGCTGATGCGGGCCCCCCTATGCGAGCCAGCGTTCCCACCAGGTCAGAATCTCGTTCAGACGGTGGATTCGGAGGTCGGGTGGACCGCTTCGAGACATCCCGTGCGACGTGCTGGCCGGGTAACGGACGAACCGGGCCGGAACTCCCCGCTCGCGCAAGGCGGTGAACACTTGCTCGCCCTGCTCGATATGGCAGCGTAGGTCCCCTTCGCTGTGGATGATCAGCATCGGGGTCTGAACGCGGTCGAAGTACGCGATCGGCGAGTCGCGCCACAGGTCGGCGATCGCCTCCAGGTCGCCGTAAGGTCGCCCCTTCCAGTATTTGCCGGGGAAGTACGGGTAGTCGGAGTTGAGCGATTTCGAGACCAGGTTCGATACGCATCGGTCGGTGATCGCGGCTCGGAAGTCCTCGGTGTGACCCACGGTCCAGTTCACCAGGTACCCGCCGTAGCTCCCACCCATGACCCCCAACCGGCCCGGGTCGACGAACGGGAGCGTCTTCATCCAGTCTTTGACGGACCGGATGTCCTCCCAGTCCTTGCCGCCCCAATGCCCGGCGATGGCACGCACCCAAGACTCGCCGTACCCTTTCGAGCCGCGGGGGTTGGAGAAAACGACGACGTACCCGGCGGCGGCCAGGCACTGAAACTCGTGGAAGTACGACCAGCCGTATTGGGCGTGGGGACCGCCGTGGATTTCGAGCACAGCGGGCAGGGACTCGTCAAGCGCGGTCTTTGGCGGTCGCACGACCCAGGTGTGGACTCGGACGCCGTCGGTGGAGTCGACCCAGTGCTCCTCGACTTCGGCGAGGTCCAGTTCGGCCATCAGGTCGGCATTGTGGCGGGTGAGCACGGTCGGGGTCGCGGCGTCGCTGCCGACCTCGAGGAAGCCGACCTCTACCGGGTGGCTCCAATCGGAGAAGACGATGCCCATTCGGCGTCCGTCGGCGGACAGGTTGCCCAGAGTAAGGGTATGGGGCCCAGAGGTCAGGAGACCCAGTCCGCCGCGCTCGGCGTCCACGGTTCCGAGTTGGGTTTCGCCTCGGTGGGCAACGGAAACGAGGATGCGGCGGGAGTCGGGGGACCAGAGGACGATCGTGTTGCCGATCTCTCCCGTGTCGGCGAGGGTGCCGTTGGCGAGGTCGACATCGTCGGAGTCGGTGAGGCAGGTCGGGCTGCCGCCCGAGGCCGGGATCGTGAACAGCCGGGTGTTGCGGACGCCCCGGTGGTCGTCGGGATCGTCGTTGCCGAGGTAGGCGATGCGGGTGCCGTCCGGAGACCACGCCAACGTGTGCTTGTCGCCGCCGGCCGAGCCTTGGATCTCCCGCTTCGACACGCGTGGGGCCCGGCCTTCCAGCAGAGTCCCGTCCCAGACGTCGATGCGGACGTCGGCAGGGTCGGCCCACAGGTTTTCCGCAACCCTCCGGGTGAACGCGAGGCGGACCGAATCGGGAGCCCAGGCGAACGAGTAGGCTCCCGCCGGACACCGGTCGTCCACCAGGGCATGGGCGCCGGTCTCGAGGTCGAGCACGTAGAGGGCGTACCGCCGCTCCATGAAGAAGCCGTCCCCGTCGAGCTTGTACATCGGGGATTCGGTGGCCCGGGGCGGGTCGCTGTGGCCCGATTCCTTCCGCGCCTCCCGGGCCTGCTTGGTCCAATCGGGGTCTTCGGGGCGGAACGTGAAGGCGATCTTGGTGCCGTCCGGAGACCACTGGAATCCTCCGATCGAGCCCTCCTCCAGGTTGCCGACGCGGAGCGCCTCTCCCCCTGCGAGCGGGAGAACGAAGATCTGGGGGCCGGGCTCTTCGCGCTCGCTGACGAACGCGATCCGGGTGCCGTCGGGCGACCAGCGCGGGTGGGAGGCCCCGCCTTTGGGCCCCGTCCAGGGGCGTTCGCGTCGCGTGTCGGTGTCGACGGTCCACAGGGAAGACTCCAGCCTGTTCTTAGGTCCCATCTGCTTGCGCACGAAGAGGACGCGGGAGCCGTCGGGCGAGACCTGAGGCTCGGAGACGAGGATGAATCGGAGCAGGTCCTCGGGTTCGACCGGTCGCTTGGGCATGGTGCGGAGGCTACCCAAACCCGGTCGGGATGTCGGCCCGAACCGGGCGAAGATTCTCCGGGCTCCGTCGGCTCCGATCCGGGTCCCTGGGAGGCGCCGAGGCGGCTCCCCGGTCGCGTCGGGCCGCGAGGGCGTATCCTGTCGGCACCGCCATGCTCCATGTCCCGAAGCCGAACCGCCCCATGCGCGTCGTCACGTTCAACGTCCGACTCGGGATCGCCGACGATGGACCCGACTCGTGGCCCCGGCGCCGTCCGAGAGTGGCGGCGCTGCTCGAGCACCTCCGTCCCGACATCCTGGGAGTCCAGGAAGCGTACGCCTTCCAGGTCGAGTTCCTCCTGGAGGTTCTTCCCGGTTGCTGGCTCGAGGGGGTCGGTCGCGACGACGGCGGCCGGGCGGGAGAGTGGTCGACCGTCTTCGGCCGGAGCGACCGCTTTTCGCGGGCCGCGGGCGGGACGTTCTGGTTTTCGGACACGCCGGACGTCCCCGGCTCGCTCGGTCCCGGCGCCCGGTGCACGCGGACGGCGACGTGGGCGCGCTTGCGGGATGAAGCGACCGGCACCGGGTTTCTGGTCGTGAACCAGCATTGGGACCACGAATCGGGGCCGGCCCGGATGCAGGCGGGGAGGATCCTGTCGGACCGGCTGCCCGAGCTGGCGGACGGCCTTCCCGTCGTGGTGATGGGGGACTTCAACTGCGGCGAAGACGACCCCGCCGTTCGGCAGCTCGCCGCCGCCGGATTGCGGAACGCCTTCCGAGAGGCGTCTCCCGACGACCCGGGAGATTCGTTCCACGCTTTCTCCGGAAAGCCTGTGCCGGGGATGATCGACCAGATCCTGGTCGGACCGGAGTGGGGGATCGTCGGCGCGGGGATGGAGCGGGGGCAGTTTGCGGGAGGCTGGCCGAGCGACCACTTTCCCGTGTGGGCCGATCTGGTGTCGCCGGCGCGGGAGGGAGTCTAGCCGGGCTCTGGTTGGGGGGTCCCAACTGCGCCCCCGATTCCACCCGCGCCCCCGTCCCGCCAAACTTCGGTACGCTCGGATCATGAAGATGCGGGAACTGGGCCGGTCCGGCGTCATGGTGTCCGAGATCAGCCTCGGGTGCTGGACGATGGGCGGCCTCAACTGGGTCAACGGGATCCCGAACGGCTGGGCGAACGTCGACGAAGACGAGATCGTGGCCGCGATCCGGGTGGCCGTCGACGCGGGCGTCAACCACTTCGACAACGCCGACGTATACGGCAACGGCCGCGCCGAGCGGATGCTCGCCCGGGCGTTCGACAGGCTCGGGCTGAAGTCGACCGACTTCGTTGTGGCCACGAAGGTCGGGCACTTTCCGGGAACGGCGGAGCACGCCTACGAGCCCGCCCACATTCGGCATCAGTGCGAGCAGTCGCTGATCAACCTGAAGAGGGACTACATCGACCTGTACTACTTCCACCACGGCGACTTCGGGCCGAACTTCGAATATCTCGACGACGCGGCCGAGACGATGGACCGGTTGGTCGAAGAGGGCAAGGTCCGGATCAAAGGTCAGTCGGCGTACTCGGCCGACGACTTCGAGCGCATCGTTCCGGTCGTGCGGCCGGCCGTACTCCAGAGTTGGGGGAACGCGCTCGACGATCAGTTCATCCGGCCCGGCTCCCGGGTGTCCGACCTCCTCGCGAAGCACGGCATGACGTTTGTCGCGTTCAGCCCGCTCGCTCAAGGCCGGCTCCTGGACAAGTTCGACCCCGCGAATCCGCCGCAGTTCGAGCCGGGCGACCACCGGCAGAACAAGGAGGCGTTTGGGCCCGACGCGATCGCGGCCCTGAAGCCGAAGCTCGAGGCGCTGAAGGCCAGGTTTGGCTCGACCGCCGCGGACTTGGCGGCGGTGGCGATCCAGTACGTTCTGGCGATGCCGCACGTGGCGTGCGCGATTCCGGGCTTCCGGAACGAGCGCCAGGTGCGCGGCATCCTGGCGGCCGAGGGGCGGGCGCTGAGCGGGGAGGACATCGACTTCATCCGACAGGTGCTGGCAGGGTAGCGGAGAGGGCGGTTCGGCTCGGAAACTCCCAACCTGCGCGAGGGCTTCGAACCGAGAATCTTCGCAAATTCGTTGAGGTTCCCCCTCCAGTTACCTGGAAGAATTGCCAGGATGAAGAGTGAGGACGATCCGTTGTCCCAATCGTCGACTGGGGAGGCAGGAACCGATGCCGAAACTCGTGGGAGCCTTGGCGGCGCTCGTGGCGCTGGCGGGTGGCATGCTGGGAGGTGTCGAGCCTGTGACCGTGTTGTGGCGAGCCAGCCTCGCATTTATGCTGGGTTGGTTCCTGACCCTGCTATGGTACGTATTCTTTACAGTCCAGATCCGGCCGATGGTCGGAACCAAGCCGGACTCAACCTCCCGGGAGGCCGACACGCTCGGCGGAGCGTAGGGAACACGAAGGAACGTTCTTGACCCGCAAGGTTCGCTTCCCGACAGGGAAACGGTCTGCAGGCGCGAAAACAGGAAAACTCGAAGCGCTCGAACCCCGGGCGGCCGGGACGGGCGAACGGGCTCCGAAAACCGAGGTGGGCATTGGCACTATCACCCGAGCATCTGAAGCGAGCTTGGATCGACTACAAGGTCTATAAGAAACCCGAAGCGCGGGTGGACCTCATCAACCACTACGCGTACCTGGTGAAGATCACGGCCGGCCGATTGGTGACGTCGTTGCCCGGCGGCCTCGACCGGGAGGATCTGATCGGCGCCGGCGTGATCGGTCTGATCAAGAGCGTCGACCAGTTCGACCCGACGCGCGACGTCAAGTTCGAGACCTACGCGATCGCTCTGGTTCGGGGTGCGATTCTCGAGATGCTGCGGGACGAAGACTGGGTTCCACGCTCCATTCGGGAGAAGCTGAAGGCGCTCGATCGGGCGATGACGGCTCTGGAGTCTCAGCTTGGGCGTCCGCCGACCGAGCACGAGGTCGCGGAGAAGCTGGGCATCAGCCAGTCGGAAGTTTCCGAGCTGATGGTCCGCATGGGACGGACCAACGTCTACAGCCTGGACGACATTCTGTCGGCGAGCGACAGCGACGACCACATCCACTTTGTGGAGCTGATCGTCGACGAAAACGCCAATCCGGGCGGCGAGATCGAAGGCCGCGAAATTCGCCGCGTTCTGGCGCAGGGAGTCGACCGGCTGCCCGATCGGGAGCGCCTGGTCGTCGCCCTCTACTACTTCGAGGGTCTCACGTTCAAGGAGATCGGCAAGGTCCTCGGCGTGAGCGAGTCGCGCGTGTACCAACTCCACACCCAAGCCATGAACCGCCTGCGCGGCTTCATGCAGCAGGAGGCCGGCGTCCAGGTACGTTGAGCCTCGTTCGAGGTCGCGATGGGCGAGATCCAGCGAATCAGCCGGCCCGAGCCGTCGGCCGGGTTCTTTCCGAAGCCGTACCGGGTCCAGGGCCGGGACGGCCGCCCCGGCGAGCGCCGGGGAACTCCCGAACGCCACAAGGACGCCGAAGACGTCTTGGAGCTGTCGGCCGAGGCCGACGGCGCGCCCGCCGTCGGTCCAACCACCCAAGACCCCTCTCCGCCCGATTCGGGCCTCGATCTCGAGGCCTGAGGGTTCCCGGAAGCGGCACGTTCGGCAAAGTTGTCGGTTCGGAACCGGAATTGGCACCTTTCGTGCGGCCGGGGCGTTCATCTATGTGCCGACTGCAATGGTCGCCGGCGAGGGGTATCCTTCCGCCGACAGCATCCAGGAGAATTCCAAATTTGAAGAGTTCCATTTACGTTGCCCTGACCGCGGCCGCCGCGATCACCGTCGCCGGTTGCGGCGGGAAATCGGAAGACGTGGTGGCCGTCGTCAACGGAGAGCGCATCACGACGTCTCAGTTCTACGACTACCTCGAGCGCAAGCCAACCGTCCGAGTCCAAACCGACAACGGTCCGGTCGAGCTGCCCGTGGCCGATACGATCGCCTTTCAGGCGATCCAGGATCTGATCGCCCGGCGCCTCATTCTCCAGCTGGCGAAGGACGAGGGCGTCTATCCGACCGACGCCGACGTCGAGGCCGAACTCAAGTTCCGCCGCGAGCTCGACCCGCAGTTCGCCGAGCGCCTGCGCCAGGCGAGCATCTCGTTCGGTCAGATCAAGGAACAGGTTCTCCTCGAGCTGGCGCGCGAGCGCCTCGTCACGAAGACGGTCACCGTCACCGAACAGGAAGTCGAGGACTTCATCCGCGACAATCCCGAGCAGTTCCGCGAGCCGGCGACGGTCGACGCCTCCTGGATTCTCGTCAACACGCCGGAGAGGCGGGCCGAGGTGGACCAGCAGCTCCAGACGGGCCAGACGTTCTCGGCCGTCGCCATCCGGTACAGCGCGGCCCCGAACGCGGCTCAGATGAACGGCCGGTTCCCGGTCCGGGCGATCGCCGCCATCCCCGAGCCGATCCGAAGCCAGGTGGAGAACACGCCCGAGGGTCGCCAGACGGAATGGATTCGGCTGGCCGACGGTTGGGCGAAGCTGTTCATCGAGCGCAAGACGGCGGCCCGACCCATGGTCATGAACCCCATGCGGAAGCAGGCTCTCAAGCGCCAGCTCGCGCTGCAGCGCGGTCAGAGCGCCGTCGACCTGAACCGTCGCGTCCTCGACCGGCTGCTCGAGAGCGAGATCGAGATCCGCGAGAAGTCGCTTCAAGACCCGTGGAAGCGAGCCTTCGAGCGGTTCAAGGAAGAGCGCGGCGTGGACACGCCCGACACGACCGGCGCGGCCGGTACGGTGGCTCCCGCCAACGAAGCGCCGACCAAGTGACAGGGTCGGCCGAGCCCCGGAGACCGCGGTCTCCGGGGCTCTTTTCATGGTTCGGGTAGGGCGCACGGCGTCGGTCGAATTTCCTCGAGGATCCGCCCGAGGTCTTCGATCCGGTGGAACGGGATCGCCCCGAGACGAAGAAGAGAGTGGCGGAACCCGCAGCCGGGGCCGTCCCAGACCGCGATCGGCCCGCGTCGGGCTCGCCGGTGTCCGAGGAGGGCGTGCTGCCACCGAGGACCGACGGTGCCCGGTCCGACGACCGTCAGCGAGCCGAATGCGAGGAAGGCGGCGTCCCGAGCGGTCTGGGTTCCGCCGATCCAGACCGCGTCGGAAGCGCCGACGCCCGCCTCGCCCTCCGATCCCGGCCAGGGTGAGGGTCTTCGACCGAACGGCAGAAAGAGGACGACGATTCGCGGAGGCAAACCGAGTCGGTCGGCGCGTTCCCATCCCGCGGTGGGGCCGGCTTCGGCGACGGCCAGCCGCCGACGACGCTCCGCCAGCCCGAACAGGATCGAGCCGTCCGCCGAATCCGCCCCCGGGCCCGCCGGCCCCTCCTCGACGGGAACCATCGCCGCCGCAACGTCGATCGGATCGTTCGGCCGGTTCGACCGCAACCAGAAGGCGGGCGGGGCTTCGTTCCCCAGCCTCTCCAGCCATCCGGTCGGGTAGTTCGGGCAGGCGACGGTGACCACTCTCGTCTCCGATGCCTCGCTCCCGACGCGGGCCTGCGCCCAGGCCAGCAGTTCGGGGTCGTCGAGCAGGATGGCCGCCTCGCCGATGCCGGCCTGGGCGAGCCTGGCCGGGCCGCCGGCGATCGGGTCGGGCCCGCCCGCCAGCGCCCGAAAGACGGCGGGCCATTTCGACGGGGGCACGGCGATGCGCCTCGGGGCGCCGGGCGCGAACAGGGCCGCCATCGCCACGCGGAGCCGTTCGGGCCCGGAGCGGGCCCGGCGCGCGACCCGGATGTCGTCGGGACTCGCGCCGGACGAACGATGCCCGACCGGGGCCGGCGTCGTTCCGGCGTTCCGATGAAGAAAGTCATGCATTGATGCATTATATGACGAAACGTACTCCATGTCGGGCTGGGCGAGCCGGTTGGTCGGTCTGGCTTCGACGATCGAACCGACATCGTGAGTAAACTGACCAGTCAGGTTCACCACCATGCTCAAGCATCCTCAACTGACCGAGTCTCGGATCGAGCAGTTCGTCGAGACCGGTATGGCGTCTCAGATCGTCCTGGCCGAATCCCCCCTGAACGTCGAGTGTTGCGGTACGGCCCATCCCGACCAGACGTCGGCTGAGCAAGGCCCCTGGGAGCCCGTGCAACCGGGATTCCGGTACGGACCGGCGTACCGTATGGTGTGGTTCCGGGTGAGCGGCGCGATTCCGGACGACTTCGTCGGCGGAGACATCGGTCTCGTCGCCGATGTCGGCGGGGAACGGACGGTTTGGCAGGGAGGCGTGCCCTACATCGGGCTCGACCACGAGCATCAGGTCATGCCGATGTCGGCGGACCAGGTCTCGGCCACCCGCATCGCCGCCAAGCCCGGTCAGCGGGTGGAGTTCCTCATTCAGGCCTACACCCGCAACCCGCAGTGCCGCGTCCACGGCCGCGAGCTGCCCCGAGAAGCGGAAGTCGAGACGATGAGCGGGGCCAAGGTGGTTCTCATCGACTCCGATCTGTGCGACCTGTACTACGACTGCGCCTTCTCGCGCAGTCTGCTCAAGACGCTGGACGCCCAGGAACCCGGTTACCACGTCCTCCTGCGGGCCCTGAATTCGGTCGTCAATCAGTACGAAAAGGACAATCGGGAGACGATCGCCCGGTGTCGGAAGCTGCTCCGCGACGCGTGGAGCAACGTCGACGGAGACATCCGGCACACCGTCTTCCCGGTCGGTCACGCCCACCTCGACACGGCGTGGCTCTGGCCGCTGGCCATCACCCGCCTGAAGATGGCCCACACCACCGCCAACCAGCTTCGCCTGATCGAGCGGTACCCGGAGTATGTGTTCGTCCACTCCCAGGCGTCCCAGTACGAGTGGTTGGAGAAGGAGTATCCGGGTCTGTTCGAGCAGGTCAAGGCCGCGGTCGACCGGGGGCAGTGGGAACCGGTCGGGTCGATGTGGGTCGAGGCCGACTGCAACATTTCGGGGGGCGAGGCCCTCGTGAGGCAGTTTCTCTACGGGCGTCGCTACTTCCGCGAGAAGCTGGGATACGAGACCCACGACATGTGGCTGCCGGACGTGTTCGGTTACTCGGCCGCTCTTCCCCAGATCCTCGCCAAGTTCGGCATCAAATACTTCCTGACCCAGAAGATCTCCTGGAACCAGACCAACAAGTTTCCCCACAACACGTTCTGGTGGAAGGGGATCGACGGCTCCCGGGTGTGGACCCACTTTCCGCCCGCCGACACCTACAACGGCGACGCGACGCCGCGCGAGATCGTCGCCAGCGTCCGCAAGCACCGCGACCACGGCCGTTCGGACGCGTCTCTCTACATCTTCGGCCACGGAGACGGCGGGGGTGGCCCGACCGAGAAGATGCTCGAGTTCATGCGCCGCAGCCGCCTGTCCGGCACCATGCCCGACGTCCAGTCCGGCAAGAAGGCGATCGACTTCTTCCGGAGCGCCCGGGCGCGGAGCCGGGATCTGGCCGAATGGTCGGGCGAGCTGTACCTCGAGTTTCACCGGGGCACCTACACCAGCCAGGCGGCGAACAAGAAGGGCAACCGTTTCAGCGAGTTTCTCCTGCGCGACGCCGAGTGGCTGGCGTGCTTCCATCCCGACTTCCCGAACAGCTACCCGGCCGAGCGCCTCGAGGCGGCTTGGAAGCTGCTTCTGCTGAATCAGTTCCACGACATTCTGCCGGGCTCGTCGGTCCGCGAGGTGTACGAGGACAGCGACCGCGATTACGCTCAGATCAGGTCCGAGGCTTCGGCCGTGATCGGCGACTGCCTGCTCGCGATCGCCGACCGGATCGACCGATCCGGCATGCATCGGCCGGTGGCTCTGTTCCAGAGCGCCACCGTGAGCGGGCAAGGTTCCATCGATTGGAACGAGAGGTCGGAGCCTCAGTCGATCGTCGCGGGCGACGAGTCGTTGCCGGTCCAGGTGGTCGAAGAGTTCGGCGAGCGGAAGCTCGTCTTCCCGGTGCCGGCCGCCGCCCTGGGTTCGGTCTGCGTGGCCGACCTTTCGAACCAGGCGCCCGCCACCCGCATCCGCCTCAAAGGCAGCCCGCGCAAGATCGAGAACGGCGAACTGGCGGTCCGGTTCGACGGGCACGGCAACATCACGAGCATCCAGAGCCTGGAGGACGGCACCGAGTTCGTCGAACCCGGTCAACTCGCCAACCTGTTCCAGCTGTTCGAGGACAAGCCCCTGTTTTGGTCGGCCTGGGACATCGACCAGTTCGCGTTCGAGACGGGCAAGGACCTCGTGCGGAGCGAGTCGGTCGAGGTCGTCGAAAAGGGTCCGGTTCGAACCGGCCTGGAGGTCGTGAAGAAGTTCGGCCGATCGACGATCCGGCAGCGGATCACGGTCGGGGCCAGCCCCGGCGTCCGGTTCGACACCGAGGTCGACTGGCACGAAGAGGACAAGCTGCTCAAAGTCGCGTTCCCGATCAACGTGAACGCCGGGCGGGCCACGTACGAGATCCAGTTCGGGAACGTCGAGCGGGCGACCCATCGGAACACCAGTTGGGATATGGCCCGCTTCGAGGTCCCGGCCCAGAAGTGGATCGACCTCTCCGAGGGCGACCAGGGCGTCGCCCTGCTCAACGACTGCAAGTACGGCTTCGACGTGGTCGGCAACGTGATGCGCATGACCCTTCTCCGCGCGCCCAAGGCGCCAGACCCCGAGTGCGACATGGGGCGACACCGATTCACGTACGTGCTCATGCCCCACTTTGGTCCGTACAACTACGCCGGCGT
>JBDNCL010000086.1:0-11203 GCA_046719655.1 Fimbriimonadaceae bacterium | reverse complement strand
GACAGCCCGCCGGTCGGTCGATCCTTCGCTCGCCGGATGGTCGCCGACCGGACTCTTCTTCCCCGAAAGCGCCGCCAATCCCGCCGCCACCATGCGTCTGCCCGGAAACATCTGGTGGCTCCCGTCCCCCGCCGACGGCAACCGGATCGACCTCGGGTCCGAGATCTTCGCCTACCGAATCGAGGACCGCGGGACGATCCGCACCGTGATGTGGACGCGCGGACCCTCCCAGCGGGTGTTGCTCCGGCTGGCCGACCCGAGACGCGCCCGGTTCACGACCATCGACGGGTCGAACCCGAACGCGACGATCGCCCGAAACGGCGTCAACGTGACGATCGGCGAACTCCCGCTGATCATCGAGGGCACCGACGAGGTCCCCGTTCCCCAAATCTCGATCGACGAACTCGTCTTCCGTTTCTCCGAGGTCGGAAACCAGGCCAGCGGGCGCAACATCTCCTTCCTGGAGGAGGCCACCGCCTTTCGGGACGCGTTGAACGGTCTCGACCGAAATCCGGGAGGCGCGTTCGCGCAAGCGAAAATCGCCTTCGACCGGGTCGCCGGCCGCATCGCTCCGTTTCTTTGGATCGAGGCCGAGTCGGCCCGGGAAACCACCTTCGGGGAGGCGCGGCGCCTGGTCGGGGCGAGCAACGGCACCGTCCTCGTCGCCCGAAGCGGGCTGACCGGTTTCGCCGAGACCTTCTCGGCCGATTACGTGGCCGCCGTGCGTCGGACCGGAGAGCACGAGGTCTGGATCGCGGCCCGGATGCTGGGCGGGGCGGGGGCGTCGCTGCGGGTGACGGTCGGCGGGCAGGTTCGGCGGGCCGAAGGCCCTCCCGTCGGGGTGTACGGCCCCGGGTTCGGTTGGTTCCGGCTCGGGACCGTCCGTCTGGAAGGCCGTTCGGTCGAGATCCGGATCGACGCCGAAGCCCGGGACGGGGCCGAAGTCTCGGTGGACGCCCTCCTGCTCCACCCGGGGCCGGCGTCTCCGAACGGCGTGGTTCCTCCCGACCCGATGGAGTTCCCGCCCAAACCGAGCCGATGACGCCCGAACGCGACCCCCACGAAGTCCGCGACTACCTCATCGCGACCGCCCAGGTCGCGGTCTTGGTCCTGCTCGCCCGCGAGGCGCTCTTGGGTTGGCCGTGGCGCGAGGCGACTTGGTGGATGTTCGCGGTGGCCGGAGCGGTCGCGGTTCCCTCGTTCGTCACCCTGGGCAAAAGCCTGACGATCCGGCCGACCCCGAACCGGCGGGGTCTGCGAACGGGCGGCGTGTACCGCGTCGTCCGTCATCCGATGTACCTGTCGCTGCTGATCGTCGGTGCCGCCGTGGGGGTGTCGGGCGGTGAGCGGGCTTGGACCGTCTTCTTCGGCCTCGTCCTCGTAGTGGGGTTGAAGATCGCGATCGAGGAGCGGCATCTCGCCGAGGTCTATCCGGAGTTTGAGGCGTACGCGCGCCGAACCAAGCGCCTGATCCCGTTCATCTGGTAGCGCGGCGGCGGCCAAACCGCGGTCCGGGTGCCATAATCGAGTCCTCCATGCAGGTCCCGACCAAGGAAGAGTATCTCCGTCTGGCCGAGGGCGGCCGAATGGTGCCCGTCTACCAAGACATCCTGGCCGACATGGAGACCCCTCTCAGCGCCTATTGGAAGCTGGCCCACGACGAGCCTTTCAGCTTCCTCTTGGAGAGCGTCACGGGCGGCGAGCAGCTCGCCCGCTACAGCATTCTCGGCGCCCGACCTCAGACCGTGCTCCGATCGAAGGGCCGGTTCGCCCGGAGGATCACGCGCCACGGCGAACAGCACCTCGAGATCGCACCCGACCGCGATCCGCTGAACCTGCTCGAAGACGAACTCCGCATCGACGCCGAACTCCACGTACCCGGCATGCCGAAGTTCGTCGGCGGAGCGGTGGGCCTTTTCGGCTACGACCTGGTCCGGTTCTTCGAACGTCTCCCGGACGGTCCCCGCGACGACCTCCAGATGGACGACATGGCGATGTTGCTGACCGACTCGGTCGTGGTGTTCGACCACGCCAAGAACCTGATTCGGGTCATCGCGATCGCCGACGGCACCCTCGAGGGGTACGAAGCCGCGGCGGCCGAAATCGAGAGGATCGTGCAGAGACTGCGCCGGCCCCTCCCCGAGCTGCCCCGCAACCACGGTCCGAGCGGCGCCGTGACCTCCAACACCACGCGCGAGGAGTTCGAGCGGGCGGTCGAGAAGTCGCGAAACTACATCGCGGCCGGCGACTGCATCCAGATCGTGCTGTCGCAACGGTTCGAGCAACCAGTGCAGAGCCACCCGGTGACGGTCTACCGGGCGCTCCGATCGCTCAACCCGTCGCCCTACATGTTCCTGCTCCGTTTCGGCGACTACGACGTGGTCGGGGCTTCGCCCGAGATCCTGGTGAGCCTCTTCGGAGACACGGCCCGCGTCCGCCCGATCGCGGGAACGCGCTGGCGGGGGGCGACGCCGGAGGAGGACAGGCGTCTCGAAGAGGAGCTGCTCGCCGACGAGAAGGAGCGGGCCGAGCACATCATGCTGGTCGATCTCGGCCGCAACGACCTCGGGCGGGTATGCGAAATCGGATCCGTGAAGGTCAACGACCTTATGGTGATCGAGCGGTACAGCCACGTCATGCACATCGTCAGCGACGTCACCGGCACCCTGGCCACCGGGCGCTCCGTGTTCGACCTTCTCCGGGCGTCGTTCCCCGCCGGGACGGTCTCCGGTGCCCCGAAGGTCCGGGCGATGCAGATCATCGACGAGCTGGAGCCGACCCGGCGCGGGCCGTACGCGGGGAGCATCGGCTACATCAGCCACTCCGGCGACCTCGACATGGCGATCACGATCCGCACCATCGTGATGAAGGGCGGAAAGGCCTACGTTCAGGCGGGTGCCGGGGTCGTGTTCGACTCGGTTCCGAGTCGAGAATTCGACGAGACGGTCAACAAGGCGCAGGCTGCGCTGAAGGCTCTCCAGATCGCCCAGCAGGGGCTGACCTGAGCGACATCAGTACTTGCGCATGGTCGGATCGACCAGCTCGGCCCACAGATTGACGCCGCCGGTCAGATTCCGGACCCGCCGGAAGCCGTTCTGGAGCAGGTATTGGGTCACTTTCGCGCTCCGGCCTCCACTGCGGCAGACGATCACGAGATCGGCATCCGGATCGAGTTCGTCCAACCTTGCCGGAATCTCCCCGATCGGGATGTGGTGGGCGTGCTTCAGAGCGCTGACGAGCAGCTCGTCGGCTTCGCGGACGTCGACGAGGACGGGGGGATTGGGTCCCGCCAACTCGGCCGCCAGCTCGGTGGGAGAAACTTCGGGGACGGACATATCCGGATTCTGAATCAGGGTCGCGAGCGGTGGCGGTCCTAAGAAACGACAACCGCGGCCAGTTCCGGTCGAAACCGCCGCGAGGCTTCCCGCAGGCCCGCGTGCTCCGGTTTGGAGAGCGCGCGGTCGGCGTCGATGATCCTCTGGGCCGCTTGGCGCGCTTCCTCGAGGACTTTCGCGTCTTGGACGAGGTCGGCGACCTGGAACGCGAGCACGCCGCTCTGTCGGGTTCCGGTCAGTTCGCCCGGGCCCCGAAGCCGCAGGTCGATCTCCGCGATCCGAAACCCGTCCGATGTCTCGACCATGGCGTCGATCCGGGCCCGGGCGTCTTCCGAGGTCACGTCCGCGATGAGGATGCAGTAGCTCTGGTGGGCTCCGCGCCCGACCCTCCCCCGCAGCTGGTGCAGCTGGCTCAGGCCGAACCGGTTGGCGTCCTCGATCACCATCACCGAGGCGTTCGGCACGTCCACGCCGACCTCGATCACGGTCGTCGCCACCAGGATGTCGAGTTCGTGGTCCCGAAACCGCGCCATCACATCCTCCTTTTCCTTCGCCTTGAGCTGCCCGTGAAGGAGTCCGACCCGCAGATCGGGGAACACGTCGTGGGAAAGCCGATAGTGGAGATCCTGGGCGGCCTGGGCCTGGGTCGACTCGCTTTCGGCGACCATCGGGCACACGAAGTAGGCTTGACGCCCCTCCGCGATCAGCTTTCGGACGCCGGCGTAAACCTGATCGCGCTGGCTCGGCAGCTTGGCGTGCGTCTTCACCGGACGCCTTCCCGGCGGGAGTTCGTCGAGGATCGACTGATCCAGGTCCCCGTAGATCGCCATCGTGAGGGTCCGCGGGATCGGGGTCGCGGTCATGACGAGGACGTCGGGGTTGCCCAGACCCTTTCGGCGCAGGTCCACGCGCTGCTCGACCCCGAATCGGTGCTGCTCGTCGATCACGACCAGCCCCAACCGGGGAAACTTCACGTCCGACTGGATGAGGGCGTGGGTGCCCACCGCGATCTTGGCGATGCCGGTGGCGGTGTGGTCCAAGGCTTTCCGGCGCTGGGTCGGCGTCTGCTTGCCCACGAGCAGGGCGACCTCCACCCCAAGAGGGTCGAACAAACGGTGGAGGACGGCGAAGTGCTGCTCGGCGAGAATCTCGGTCGGCGCCATGAGGGCGGCCTGGTACCCGCACCGGACGGCGGCCAGCATGGCGCAGGCCGCCACCGCCGTCTTGCCCGACCCGACATCCCCTTGAACCAGACGGTTCATCGGGTGGGGCGACCGCATGTCGGACCAAATCTCGCCGATGACCCGCTTCTGGGCGCCCGTCAGTTCGAACGGCAGCATGCGGGCGACTTCGTCCCAGAGCGACCCCTTGGGTTGGGCTTCGGGCGAAGCGGCAAAGAGGTTCCCGGCCGGCAGGTCCGATTCCCCCGCGCCGGACGCATCGAGGTCGAAGGCGATGCCGGGCTCGGTATGGACCTCGGCTCGGCGCTGCTGCAGCGCGAGCTGGAGAAGCAGGAACTCCTCGAAAACCATCCGGCGCCGGGCCTGCCGGCGCGCGGTCTCCGATTCGGGCAGGTGCATCTGCCGCAGGCACCAGGCGACGTCCGGCAGATCGTGCTCCCGACGGACCGGCTCGGGCAGGATGTCCTCCACCAAGCCGGCGTACCCTTCCACCGCGGCTCGGGCCGCCCGGCGCATCGACTTCTGGGGAAGGCCTTCGGTGAGAGGGTAGACGGGCCAGATTCGGGCGAACGCCTCCGCATCCTCGTCGTCGCCGACCAGCTCAAACTCCGGGCTCGCCATTTCCAGGAGCAAGCCGGACTGCCGGACGGTCCCGTAGGCGATGATCTCGTCTGCGTCCTCCAGCCTCTTCGCCACCCAGGGCTGGTTGAACCACGTGAGCTGCATCGACCCGGAGCCGTCGGTCAGGTACGCGGTGATGATCACGCGACCGCCGCGGATCGGACGGCGCTCCACGCTCGCCAGCCGGCCGCGGACGGTGGCCTGCATGCCGGGACGGAGCGAGTCGATCGACGGGAGCTTGGACCGATCTTCGTACCTTCGCGGGAAGTGGTAGAGCACGTCCCGCACGACCTTCAATCCCGCCTTGTTGAACAGAGGCGCCATCTTGGGTCCGACACCCTTCAGATACTGAACCTCGGTGTCGAGCGATCGGGTTCGTCCGGCAACGGTCTCGCTCATCGGTGCACGTAGGAAAGGACGCGGGCCCGCCTCGCCACGATTCTGGACGATCGGGACCGGCGGCGGGAAACGCGCGCCGCGACGCCCCGGGTGGCCGGGCCTTCTCCGCGAACGGGCGGGAAATACGGGCACGACGGGACGCCCCTTTCGCGTCGAATATCATAGGAAAGCGCGGTTCGGCCGGGCGCCGGGCGACGCGACCTTGCCATGACCGACCCCGATCGACCTCAAGACACGCCGCCGTCGGCCGCCGCCGGGTCGGAAGAGACGAACGAGCCCGCCCGCGAACCGGTCCCCGACAACCCCGAGACCTTCGTGGACGACATCGAGCGCATCAGGCTCGAGTACGAGGACCAACTCCGGGAACTGGAGCGTCAGGCCCGCACCGCCCAACGGAGCCACACGAAGGCGACCCAAACGGCCGGCACGTTCGGAAGCACGTCGGCCGGCGACCGCCGGCAGATGGCCTACGGCATCTCGATCGCGTACACGATCATTCTGCTTCCGCTGGCCGGATTCGCGGTCGGATGGCTGATCGACTCCCAAGTCGGCGGAACGCTCTTCCAGGCCCTTTTGACGCTGACGATGGCGGTCGTCGGCCTGACCGTGGCCGTGGCCAAGCTGTCGCTGCTCGGTCGAGACGAACCCAAGCCCGCCCGCAAGAGCCCGGAGGAAGGGGCGACCGAAGAGTCTTCGGAGGCGCCCCCTTCGCCATGAGCTCGCCCGAACCAACGACCCGGCTCGCCTTTCTCCGGCGCCCGGCGACCCACGTCGCCTGGTCGGCGGTCGCGGTAGCCGTATCGGCGGCGGTGGGGGGTCCCGCCGGTGCGGCCGGCATGGCGCTGGGCCTGTTGGCCACCGGTTTCGGGGCCGTCGTGCTCGTCCAGATCGTCCGCATCGTTGCCGGCACTCAGGTTCGATCGGAGAGCCGGCTGACCGGAAACATCCTTCTCGTCGGGGGAATCGTGCTGAAGTTCCCGGTCATCGTGGGGGCCATGTTCCTGGCCCATCTTCTCGGACCGTGGTCCATGGGTTGCTTTATCGCGGGACTGCTGTTGGTATACTCCGCGCTGGTCGGGTGGGCCCTAGCCGGGGGCTAGGCCCCCGTTTTGGCGTATGGACGGTTTTCTAGGAGTCGGCAGCCAACTGGTCGCGGCATCAGAAGTCAAACCCTCGTTCGAGGGGATGCTGGTGTACCTCGGCATCGTCCTCGCCATCATCTTCGTCTTTATGGCCCAGGCTCGGAAAGGCTTCAACGCCCGGGTCTTCACGAACTACCCGGCCAAGCTTGCCGAACAGCTCTATCTCTTCGTCGAGAACCTTTGCGTGGGCATCATCGGCGCGGGCGGCCGAAAGTACATCCCGATGATCCTGACGTTCTGGATGATCATCTTCGTCGGGAACGTCGTCGCCCTGTTCTTCCCGACATCGGTGACCGCCGACATCGGCTTCAACCTCGGGATGGCCCTCACCGCCATGATCTACGTGCAGTGGGAGGGCATCATGAGCTACTACCTGCCGCTGCGGGCCCAGGGGAAGGACCCGTTCTCGGCATTCGCAGTCGGACTCTTCCGGCACATCGGGCACTTCGCCGGACCGAAGCTGGGCGGGGCGATGGTGATCGTCTCGGGGATGATCTTCCTCATCGAGCTGATCTCGGAAACGATGAAGAACGTCTCGCTCAGCCTGCGTCTGTTCGGCAACATCCACGGCGGCCACCTCGTCACCGACGCCCTGAACAACGTCGGAGCGAAGCTCGTCAACATCGGCGGAACCTACATCGGGTTTCCGTTCGGGGCGCTGCTCCTGCCGATCAAGGTTCTGACCTGCGTCGTCCAGGCGCTGATCTTCACCCTTCTCACCTGCGTGTACATCAGCCTCGTCACCCACCACGGAGACGATCACGATCACGGATCCGAGCCCGGACAGGACGGTCGCCACGAGCCGGCGCACGCCCACTGAACGCTTTTCGGAGAACTTTCTCGCTACCCATCAGGAGGAAACCAACAACCAAATGAACGGACTTGCACTCGGAATCGCCGCCTTCGGCGTGGCGGTCGGCCTCGGCCTGATCGGCACCGCCGCCATGACCGGAATGGCCCGCCAGCCGGAAGCCATCGGCAAGCTCCAGACCGCCATGCTGATCGCTCTGGCGTTCGTCGAGCTCGTTTTCCTGTTGGCGTTCGTCGCTCTGGCGTTCCTTATCCGCGCCTAGGCCCGCGAGTGGCGTTTTCCCACGGCGCCGGGGAGCCCCTGTCCCGGCGCCGTGGACCGACCCTTTTCGAAAGCTCCAATGAGCCAAACAGCCACACGCTCCGGATTGCCCTACATCGTCCGACTGATTCTCGGTCTGGCGTTGGCCGTGGGCGGCTTCTGGGTCTCGAAGAACGTCCACATCGGCGCGCTGGATCAGCTCGCCGAGCAGGGCATCGTGCTCGACTTCGGGAAGACGGTCGCCGTCGTCGGCGTCCTGATCATGCTCTTCCCGCTGATCAAGACGTTCTTCGTCGACCCGCTGAACGCCGCCATCCACAGTCGAAACAGCGAGTTGGAACGCACCTTCAGCGAGGCTGAGGATCTGCGCGCCCGCATGGACCAGATGAGGCTGGATTACGAGCGACGGTTGGCCGAAACGGAGGCCGCCGCCCGCGAGCAGATCCAGGCTCAGATGCGCCAGGCCCAGGAAACGGCCGCCCAGCTTCGGGCCGAAGCGGCGTCGCAGGCCGAGCAGCTGAAGCGCCGCGCTCTCGACGAGATCGAGACCGAGCGCCAAAAGGCCCTCACCGACCTCCGGATCTACGTCGTCAACATGGCCCTCGGAGCGACCGAGAAGCTGGTGGGCGAGAACGTGGATACGGAGCGAAACCGCAAGCTGGTCGACGAGTTCATCGAGAAGGTCGAGGTGACCTCCTGACATGGAGATCCGCGTCGCACGCCGATACGCCGAGGCGCTGTTCAGCGTCGCCAAGCGGATGGACATCGTCGCGGCGGTCGAAGACGACCTCGCCGCCATCACCGGACTTCTCGCCGCCCAGCCGCGGTTCCGGCAGTTCATGAGCAGCCCGCACCACAGCCGCGAAGACCGGTTGACGCTGTTCTCGAACGTGTTCGGCGACCGCGTCACCGCCCTCACCATGCAGTTGGCGCGCATCCTCGTGCAGAAGCGGCGCGAAGCGATCCTCGACCCGATCTACCGCGAATACGTCGAACTTCGCCGCCGAGAGCAGGGCGTCCTCACCGTCGTGGTGACGACGGCGGAGGAGATGCCCGAAGCTCAGCGGACCCGACTCGTCGCCAAGCTCGAATCCGAACTCGGACGCAAGCTCGAACCCGAATTTGCGGTCGATCCCTCGCTGATCGCCGGCATTCGGGTCGCCTACGAGAACCAGGTTCTGGACGGATCGGTCCGCGGCGGCCTGATCCGGCTCCGAGAGGCCTGGCGCCGCGACGTCCTCAAACAGGCTTGATTCCGACACCCCTACCGAACGAACCACCATGGCCATTCGACCCGAAGAAATCACCTCGATCCTGGAGCAGGAGCTTCAGAAGTTTGAGCGCAAGGTCGACGTCGAGCACGTCGGCACCGTCCTCCAGGTCGGCGACGGCATCGCTCGCGTCTACGGCCTCCCCGACTGTCAGGTCGGCGAGCTGCTCGAGTTTCCGGGCGGCGTCATGGGACTCGCCCTGAACCTCGAAGAAGACTCGATCGGCGCCGTCTTGATCGGCGACGACAAGGAGATCAAGGAGGGCGACCCGGTCAAGGAGTCGGGCCGCATCATCGAGATTCCGGTGGGCAAGGGCGTTCTCGGGCGCGTGGTCAACGTTCTCGGTCAGCCTCTCGACGGAAAGGGGAACATCGCGGCCGAACAGTTCTCCCGACTGGAGGTCATCGCTCCCGGCGTCGTCGACCGGCAGCCGGTCAAGGAGCCGCTTCAGACCGGGATCAAGGCGATCGACTCGATGATCCCGATCGGCCGAGGACAGCGCGAGCTCGTCATCGGCGACCGCCAGACCGGCAAAACCGCGATCTGCATCGACACGATCATCAACCAGAAGTACACCCACGAACCCGGCCAGAGCCCGGTGTACTGCATCTACGTCGCCATCGGACAGAAGATGGCCTCGGTGGCCCGCGTCCAGGCGACCCTCGAAGCGCACGGTGCGATGGACTACACCACCATCGTCGTCGCCTCCGCGTCCGACTCGAACGCCATGCAGTACCTCGCGCCGTTCGCCGGAGCCGCCATCGGCGAGTACTTCCGCGACAACGGCATGCACGCCCTGGTCGTCTACGACGACCTGTCGAAGCACGCCCAGGCCTACCGCGCCGTCTCCCTGCTTCTGCGGCGGCCGCCCGGACGCGAGGCGTACCCCGGCGACGTCTTCTACCTGCACAGCCGACTTTTGGAGCGCGCGGCCAAGATGTCGGACGAGAAGGGCGGCGGGTCCCTGACCGCTCTGCCCATCATCGAGACCCAGCAGGGCGACGTTTCGGCCTACATTCCGACCAACGTCATCTCGATCACGGACGGCCAGATCTACCTCGAACCCGACCTGTTCTTCGCCGGGGTCCGGCCTGCTCTGAACGTCGGCATCTCGGTCAGCCGGGTCGGCGGAAACGCCCAGATCAAGGCGATGAAGAAGGTCGCCGGCAAGCTGAAGCTCGAGATGGCGCAGTACCGCGACGTCGCCGCGTTCAGCCAGTTCGCGAGCGACCTCGACCGCGCCACCCAGCTCCAGCTGATCCGCGGCCAGCGTCTGACCGAGTTGCTGAAGCAGGATCTCGTCTCTCCGATCGACGTCGTCGACCAGGTCATCGTGATCTTTGCCGGAACCTCCGGCTATCTCGACGAGCTGACCAACGAGCAGGTGCCGGCGTTCGAGAAAGGACTGCTCGCGCACGTGCACGAGAAGTATCCGGATGTGGTCGAGCAGATCCGGGCGAGCAAGGACTTCACCAGCGACAACGAGACCGTGCTTCGAAAGGCGCTCGACGAGTTCGCGGCCTCGTTCTCGGCCAAGACCATGTGACGTCGGCCGGCCCCGCCCCGCCCCGTCGCGAGGCGGGTTCGGCCCTCCAGCGCAGACCCCAACCGACACCTCAGGATGGCGACACTCAAGCAACTCAGACAGAGAATCCGCGCCGCGAAGAGCATTCAGCAGATCACGCGCGCGATGAAGCTCGTGGCGGCGGCGCGCCTCAAAAAGGCCACCGACCGCGCGCTTCAGGCCCGGCCCTACAGCGAAAAGTTGCGCGACGTCATGCTGTCGATCTCGGAGTCGGGCGAGTTGCCGTCCCACCCTCTTCTCGAAAAGCGGGAGGGCGAGGACTACTGCCTCCTGCTCGTGACGGGCGAGCGCGGGCTTTGCGGGTCTTACAACACGAACGTGATCCGCAAGGCGGCCGACTTTTTGGCCGCCACGCCCGGCAACCCGTCGATCTTCGCCGTCGGCAAGAAGGGCATGCAGTTCTTCTCGAAGCGCGGCTACAAGATCGCGCACCACTACACCCTGCCCAGCGCGGGCGCGTCGTACGACGACGCGCTGAAGGTGGCCCGGATCGCGCGGGAGCTGTTCGAAACGAACCAGGTTCAGAAGCTGTACCTGTGCTACAGCCAGTTCTACTCTCCGATCCGCCAGGTTCCGCGCGTGATCCAGCTCCTCCCG
>JBDNCL010000085.1:0-11352 GCA_046719655.1 Fimbriimonadaceae bacterium | reverse complement strand
TCCGGTACTGCTGGATGAGTTCGAGAGCGATGCCGACGTCCTTCCAGCCGACGACCTCGACCGACTTCTCCTCCAGAGTCTTGTAGACCTCGAAGAAGTGGACGATCTCCTTCTTCGTGTGGGCGTTCAGGTCGTTGAGAGACGCGCGATTGGAGAATCGGGGGTCCTTGGCGGCCACGGCGAGGATCTTCTCGTCCGGTCCCTTGTCGTCGATCATTTCGAGAACGCCGATCGCCTTGGCTTCGACGACGCAACCGGGAATCAAGGGGTGCGAGCACATCACGAACACGTCGATGGGGTCGCCGTCGAGGTAGTGCGTTTGGGGAATGAAGCCGTAGTCGAACGGGTAGAAGAGCGGCGAGTAGAGCACGCGGTCCAGCCTCATGGCGCCGAGCTCGAAGTCATACTCGTACTTGTTCGTGCTCCCCTTGGAGATCTCGATGACAACGTTGAACATGTGCGGAGCGTTCGGTCCGATCGGAATGTTCGACAGCGACATGGTTTTGTGAAGGTACCCGCGGACGGGTTCGCCTGACCGACCGAGACGCGAGCGGCCGCCGCGACCGCGACCGAATCCTGGGCACTCGGCCGGCCGAAGCGTAACATCATCGGAAGACATGCCAGCCGAGCGACCGAAATCCTCGAAGGTCGACCGCGAAACCCTCCTGCGGGTCGTGCGGTTGTTCCGCCCGCACCGCGCCGCCGTCGCTTCGATCGTCGTCGTCGTGATCGTCGGCGTTCTTCTGGGGCTCCTACCCCCCTACTTCATCAAGATCATCATCGACGAAGGCATCTCCCGACGGGATCTGCACGTCGTCGGGGTCTACTCGATTCTCACCGTGACGGCCGTGATCGCGGGGGCCGCCACCACCCTCCTGTACGGTTATTGGAGCGTGGTGGTCGGGCAGAAGATCATGTGCGATCTGCGGGGCAAGCTCTACCGGCACCTGCAGTCGATGTCGCTCCGGTTTTTCACGAACACGCGCACCGGCGAGATTCAGACCCGGCTGATCAACGACGTCGCCGGTGTTCAGAACGTGGTCAGCAACACGGTCACCGACCAGCTGTCCAACGTGATGATCGTGCTGTCGACCGTGATCGCCATGTTCCTTCTGGACTGGCGTCTCACCCTCCTGTCGATCGGGATGGTGCCTTTCTTCGCGCTGTTCGGGAGCTGGTTCGGGGCGTTTGCGCGCAAGGTCCGCACCGGGGTTCAGGAGCAGACGGCCGAACTGAACTCGATGATGCAGGAGACCCTGTCGGTCAGCGGCATTCTGCTCACCAAGACGACGGGGCGACTGGACGTCCTGATGGACAAGTTCGATCGGGAGAACCAGAAGCTTGCCGGCTGGCAGATCAAGTCCTCGGTCGTGATGTACCTGTTCTTCGGGCTCATCCGGCTGATCACGCAGCTGGCGCCGGCCCTCGTCTTCTGGCTCGCCGGCTGGTTGCTCATCGCGCAGGGAGACGAGTCGATCACGTTGGGGCTTCTCGTGGCGTTTACAGGCCTCCAGACCAGGATGTTTTTCCCGCTGACCGGTCTTCTGAACGCCCAAGTCGAGATCATCAGCTCGCTGGCCCTGTTCGATCGGATCTTCGAGTACCTCGACCTGCCGCGAGACGTGCTGGAGGCGAAGGAGCCCAAGTCCTTGGCCGCGGCCGGGCTGAAGGGCAAGGTGGAGTTCCGCGGCGTCGACTTCCGGTACGAGCCCGGCTCCGACACCCACGCGCTGCAGGGCATCTCGTTTGTGGCCGAGCCCGGGCAGCTGGTGGCCCTGGTCGGGCCTTCCGGGGCGGGCAAGACGACCCTGACCTACCTGATTCCGAGGCTGTACGATCCGGACGCCGGTCAAGTCCTGATCGACGACATCGACGTGCGCGAGGTCGCGCTCGAAGAACTGGCCCAAACGGTGGGAGCCGTCACCCAAGAGACCTACCTGCTCCACGCCACCATCCGCGAGAACCTGCGCGTCGCTCGCCCCGAGGCGGACGACGCCGAACTGCAGGAAGCCTGCCGGCTGGCCGCGATCCACGACCACATCGCCGGCCTGCCCGAAGGCTACGACACCGTGGTCGGCGAGCGCGGGTACAAGCTGTCCGGCGGGGAGAAACAGCGGCTCGCGATCGCCCGCGCCATTCTGAAGAACCCGCGCGTTCTGATCTTGGACGAGGCGACCTCGGCCCTCGACACCCACTCGGAGCGATTGATCCAGTCGTCGCTGTCGAAGCTGATGGAGGGGCGGACCACGTTCGCCATCGCGCACCGGCTGTCGACGATTCTGGCGGCGGACCAGATTCTCGTGATGGACCACGGCCGGATCGTGGAGCGTGGCCGGCACCAGGGGTTGCTGGCCAAGGGCGGCCTGTACGCCCAGCTGTACAACGAGCAGTTCGGGAGCGAGCTCGCGGCCGGCCGTTCCGCGACGGCCGAATCCAAGTAACCCTGCCAGACATTCGCCGCTCGGACCACGACCCGGCAAGTTGGGGGGGAAATCCGTTCGGTCGATCGGGCAAGGGATACTCAGGCGCGGGTTGGGCGCCGAAAGGGAGGGGACAACACGGTGTTTCAGCTTGTTGCTCTGGTCGTCGCGCTGATCAGCATCCTGGGGGCGTGGGGCCTTTACCGGGATGCGCTCGCGGCGTCGGAGGAAGAACGACAGTTGGCTGGCGACGGACCGAGCTGAGGCCCAACCTCGAGGATCGTCGTCTCGCAACGGGCTTCCCGTCGATCGGGAGGCCCGTTTTGTTCGCGTGGGTCCTTGGTTGGCGAAAACCGGACCCCGTTGTGTCGATGGCGGCGATCGGGGACACTAGAGGAGTATGCGCTCGTTTCGGCGCACGCTGCAGTTCCTGCGTCCGTATCGGGCGCGCGTGACCTTGGCCGTCGTCTTGACGCTGCTGGTCACCGCGCTCCAGATCGTCCCGCCCCGCATGTTCCAGGCGGCGATCGATCTGTCCATCGAGCCGGCGCTTCAGGCCAGTCGGGGACTCGAGGAGATCGAGGCTCTTCCGGTCGAAGAGCGGATCAAGCCCGAAGTGGCCGCTCGTCGGGCGGAGCTGGTCGAAACGAGGGAGGAGAAGTCCCCCCGCATCTTGATCGTCCTGGCCGTCGGCCTGATGGCCGTCATCTCGATGCGGAACGTGCTGAGCTACGCGCTCCACTACAGCCTGACGTGGATCGGCCACCGTTTCTGCTTCGATCTGCGTTTCGCCACTTGGCGGCACCTGCACCGCCTGTCCCTCGCCTACCACAACCAAACCCAAGTCGGGAAGATCATGTCGCGGGCGACCGGCGACATCGAGCTGATCCAGGGCCTCATCCAGGGGCAGCTCGTGACGTTCATCAGCGACCTCGTCACCCTGATCGCCGTCATCGGCATGCTCTTCTACCTCGAGTGGCGCCTTGCCGTGGTGATCGTGGCCCTGATCCCGTTTTACGTGATCAGCTACATGTTCTTCCTGAAGCACATCCGTTCGGTGAGTCAGGAGCAGCGGCGGCTGTGGGACGAGATGCTCGGCAAGCTCGCCGAGAAGATCGCCGGCATCGCCGTGGTCAAGGCGTTCACCCGCGAGGACGACGAGACCGAGAGCTTCATGACCAGTGTGCGGGCGAAGTTTTCGGTCGACATGCGTCAGGTGCACCTGAACCGCCGACTGGGGCTGATGAGCGGAGCCATCTCGGCGTTTGGAACCGGACTCGTGTACGCGTTCGGCGGCCACCTGGTTCAAGAGGGCACGATGACGACCGGCACCCTGGTGGCGATCACCTTCTACATCGGCTACGTTTTCAACCCGGCCGTCCGCGTCGTGGACTTCAACAACAGCCTGCAGTGGGCGGTGAGCGCGATGGACCGCGTCTTCCAGACGCTCGACACGCGGCCCGACATCGAAGACAAGGAGGACGCCCTGAACTTGCCGCTGTTCCGCGACAAGATCGTGTTCGAGAATCTCGGTTTTGCCTATGTCGAGGGCAAACCGGTGGTCCAGGACATCGACTTTTCGGTTCGGTGCGGCGAGGTCGTCGGCATCGTCGGTCCGACCGGGGCGGGCAAGACCACGCTGATGAACCTGCTGATGCGGTTTTACGACCCGAAGCAGGGCCGAATCTGCATCGACGGTCACGACCTGCGCGACGTGCGTCTGGAGTCGCTTCGACGACAGGTCAGCATGGTGGCGCAGGAGAACGTGCTGTTCTCGGTCAGCATCATGGAGAACGTGAAGTACGGCAAGCGCGACGCTTCGGACGAAGAAGCGATCGAGGCGTGCAAGATCGCCGACCTGCACGACTTCATCATGGACTTGCCGGACGGCTACGAGACGATGATCGGCGAGGACGGCATCAAGCTGTCTGGCGGACAGAAGCAGAGATTGGCGTTGGCCCGGGCCCTGATCACGAACCCGCGGGTTCTGATACTCGACGACGTCACCAGCGCGCTCGACGGGGAGACGGAGGCCCGCGTTCAGGAGTCTTTGAAGAAGGCCATGCGGGGACGGACGACCTTCGTAATCTCGCACCGACTCAGTTCGGTCGTCGACGCCGACCGCATCTTGGTCATGGACGGGGGGCGCATCGTCGACGTCGGGACCCACGACGAGTTGGTGGCGCGACCCGGCATCTACCGCGACATCTACGAGGAGCAGTTCCGCAGCGCCCTCGAGATCGCGGGATGAGTTCCCAAACTCCGGTCAGTTCCGAGCGCGGACCGTGCTCGGAATCTGGAAGACGGTCCCGGCTTGAATGCCCAGTCTCCGGAAGGCGCCGGCCTTCATCTCGAGCGCGTACTTGGCGCGGCCGGCGCTCGGGACCCCGGTTTCGTCCAGGGCCTTCATGCGGGCGACGTTGAGGGTGCGGCCCCGTTCGTCGATGTAGGCGATATCGAGGTCGATAAGGGTGTTGCGCATCCAGAAGCTCAGCGGCTCCGGTTCGGGGAACACGAAGATCATGCCGTGATCGTCGGGAACGTCGGCGTCGCGGAGGAACATCATGCCTTCCATCCGCTTGGGAATGGTGTCCATCACCCAAGCCTTGATGCTTCGGTCGCGGAACTTGAGGGTCACGACCTCGAGCTCGCGGAGCTGGTAGAGGCGGTTGGGGTTGTCAGACACTCTGGCGGCTCCGGTTCGGGGTTCGGAACCGGATTGGGCCACGGCGAGGGCGGCAACCGCTCCGAGGGCGGACAGGGGGATCGCGGTGGACGGACCAACCACGACGAGCGAAGCGATCATTCCAACGACAAATCGGTTCATGGTTGCTCACGCGTTCGGGTTTCCAATCATGGGTCGGTTTGGCGGCGGGCCTAGGCGGGCGGGCTCGGGGGGTCGAACGCCAGCCTCTCCCTTTCGAACTTTGCGATCTCGGACTCGAATCGAAGGGTCGTGCCGATCAAGTCTAAGCCCAGCATGACCGCTTCCTTCGCCGCCGGGGCGATCGCGAACCCGAACGTCTGACGCCCGACGGAAACGGTTTGTTTCGGCAAGTCGATGGTGACCTCGGCTCCCGAGCCGGACTGGACCAGGATTTCGTGGTGCTCGGGCGGCAGCTCGATGAGCAGGAGGCCGCAGTTGGCGGCGTTCTGGCGGAAGATGTCGCTGAAGCCGGGAGTCTGCGGCGTCTGGAGGGCGATCACGGCTCGGAACCCGGCCTGCTGGATCGCCCAGACGGCGTGCTCGCGCGAAGATCCGCAGCCGAAGTTCGTGCCGACGACGAGAATGCTCGCCCCTTCGGCTTCCGGTTGGTCGAGAGGGAAGTCGGGCCCGCGGACGTCCTTGAACAGGAGTTCGCCGTACCCCTGCCGAGTCACCATGGTCAAGAAGCGGGCGGGGATGATGCGGTCGGTGTCGACGTTGTCGGCCGCGTAGACGGCCAGTCGGCCGGTGTGGGTCTCAAAACCAGGCACCCCGACATTTTGGCACGACGGCGGCGAACGACGCGACTCGGCTCGCTCGGCGGCGGGCATCCCCGGAATGGCGGTCGGGCGGGGAGTCGGCGACAGGTTCGGGGCTACAATCCAAAGCATGAGCAAGGGAGCACGCGGGATTCGTTATGCGGAGGTGGACCGCGAGACGGCGGAGACCAGGGTTCAGGTTGTTCTCGACCTGGACGGCGGCACCCGGCAGGATGTCTCGACCGGGGTGCCTTTCCTCAACCACATGTTGGCCCTGATGGCGTTCCACGGACGGTTCGATCTCGGCGTCACGGCCGAGGGCGACCTGGACGTCGACGACCACCACGTCGTCGAGGATGTCGGGATCGTGCTGGGCCAGGCGTTTCGGGCGGCGATGCCGATGGACGAGGCTCTCGTCCTGGTCGCGGTCGACGTCAGCGGGAGGGGCGCGGTGTACTTCGATGTGCCCTGGCAGCGGGAAAAGCTCGGGGCCCTGGCGACCGAGAACGTCCGCGAGTTTCTGAAGGGGTTGGCCACCCATGCCGGTATCACGATCCATGTCCGGAAGCTGGCGGGCGAGAACGACCACCACGTGTGCGAGGCGATCTTCAAAGGGCTGGGTCGGGCGCTGAGGGAGGCGTTGTCCCCCTCGGATCGCGCCGGGATCCCCTCGACGAAAGGGAAGCTGGATTGACGGTCGTCCTCGATTACGGCATGGGGAACCTGGCGTCGGTGTGCCGGGCGATCCGGCATCTCGGGCACGAGGCGGTGGTCCGCGACCGAGTCGGCGACGCTCCCCGTCTGATCTTGCCCGGCGTCGGCGCCTTTGGGGCGGCGATGGATCGTCTGGCTCCGATCGTGGACGAGATCCGGGGCTACGCCGCTTCGGGCCGTCCTCTGCTCGGGATCTGTCTCGGGCAACAGCTCCTGTTCGAGCAGAGCGAGGAGCTCGGGCAGTTCGAGGGTTTGGGTCTCATTCGAGGACGGGTCCGTTACTTCGGAACGGACTTGGGCCTCAAAGTGCCGCACATGGGTTGGAACGAGGTGTCGTTTTCCGACCGGGTGCGCCAGCCTGGCAACTTGGGGTTCGGACTGCAGACGGGAGACCAGGTCTACTTCGTGCACTCCCTCTACACCGAGTGCGCCGACCCGGCGGACGTCGCGGCCTGGGCCGAATACGGAGTCCGGTTTGCGGCCGCGGTCCAGCGGGACAACGTTTGGGGAACCCAGTTCCACCCGGAAAAGTCGGGTCCCGTCGGGTTGAAGATTCTGGCCAACTTTCTGACATGCTGATCCTGCCCGCGATCGACCTTCTCGGCGGACGCTGCGTCCGCCTGTTCCAGGGGGACTACGCCCAAGCGACCGAGTACTCTCCGAACCCGACCGACGTGGCTCGATCGTTCGCCGAGCAGGGGGCGCGCTGGCTCCACGTGGTGGACCTGGACGGGGCCAGGACGGGCGCTCCGGCCAACGTCGAAGCGGTGGCCTCGATCGTGAAGGCGTTCGCGGGGTCGGTCGAAGTCGGCGGCGGCATTCGAGACCTCGACTCGGCCCGACGCCTGCTCGACCTCGGGGTGGACCGTGTGGTCTTCGGGAGCCGTCTGGTGAACGATCCGGATTTTGCGCGCCAGGCTTTCGAGGAATTGGGCGATCGGGCGGTGGCCGGGATCGATGCTCGGGACGGGAGGGTGGCGGTGCACGGTTGGACCGAGAGCTCATCGGTGAGGGCCGAAGACTTGGCGCGGCGGCTGGCCGAAGCCGGCGCTCGCCGGATGATCGCGACCGACATCGCCACGGACGGGGCCATGTCGGGCCCGAACCTGGCGTTCCTGAAGTCCATGGCGGAGGCCGCCGGCGTCCCCGTGATCGCAAGTGGGGGGATCGCGACGCTGGCCGACATCGCCGACGTCGCCTCGCTCGGGTCCCTCGGAGTGGAGGGGGCGATCATCGGCAAAGCGCTCTACGAGCGCGCCTTCACCGTGGCCGAAGCGATCCAGGTTGCGGCCCCAGTTCGATAAGATCAAACGCAAACCCCGGTACGGGTTGATCCATCGAAGGCGGGTCTGATGAAACTGCAGGCTGATGGTCCCGTTGTCGGTGCCGCTTTCCCGGTTTGCGCATCCGGAGACGATCCCTGCCCGTAAAATGCGGTCGGAGCGTCCCTCGAGGAACACCGAACATGAATGCCTTCCTTTTCGCCCTCGGAATCGGCGATCTCGTGCCCATCGTCGGGATGCTCGTCCCCATCACCGTCTTTCTGATCCCGATCGTCGCCATTCTGACGAGCCATCAGCGCAAGATGGCCCAGATCATCCACGCCAAGGAGAGCGCGACCCAATCGGCGGAGGTGCAGGCGCTTCGGCAGGAGGTGGCCGAACTGAAGAGCATGGTCTACCAGCAGATGCTGGCGCTCGACGGCTACGCAAACCCGAGACAGCCCGACGCGCAGACCTCGCCGGCGGCGACCGGAGATCGTGGGGTTCGGCTGGATTCCGGACGAGTCGCGGAGTGATTGTTCCGTGGCCAGGAAAAATCGGACGCGAGATAGCGGGCGAGTGTGCCCCTAAAAGCCCCGGAACGTTGACATGGCCCGTCGTTCTGCGGGTAGATTGAACGTTCGCGCAGACTACCCGGAGGTCTGGATGAGGATTATCCAACCCACCTCGAAGCGAATCGGCCGATTCCTCGAGGTCCCCAATCTAATTGAACTCCAGCTTAACAGCTACAGATGGTTTCTGGAAGAAGGACTGCCTGAGCTATTCCAAACGTTCTCCCCGATCTGGGACTTCACCCAAACGAACTATATCGAACTCGTCAGCTTTTCGCTGGGCGAGCCGAAGTACTCCATTCAGGAGTGCCGCGACCGAGACTTGACCTTCGAGGCGCCGATCAAGGCGATCGTCCGCTTCGGCGGGCGCGACCGCGAGATGATCGAGTCCGAAGTCTACATGGGCGACCTGCCCCTCATGACCGATCGGGGTACGTTCATCATCAACGGTCGCGAGCGCGTGATCGTCTCCCAGCTGTCCCGCTCCCCGGGCCTTTACTTCGAGGAGAGCGTCGACAGTTCGATGCAGATGATCGTCAGCGCACGCATCATCCCGAACGAGGGCCCCTGGCTGGAGGTCGAGTGCGACACGCACAACGTCGTCCGAACGCAGATCAGCCAGACGAAGAAGCTGCCGCTGACCCAGCTGATCAAGGCTCTCGGCGCGTTCGACAAGCGCGGTCGCGTCCGGGTGACGATGCCGGTGAAGGACGCCGTCCACCGCAGGCTCGCCGATCCGATCGCCGACCCCGACACGGGCGAGGTGCTCTACGAGGCGGGGACGTTCCTGACCCAGTCGCTGATCGACTCGATGCCGGAGTCGGTTCGAGAGTCCCGGGTCTTGGTCGACACCCCGGTGGCGACGAACGAGGATCTGGTCTGGGTTTTCGGACGGGAGATCAAGATCGAGAAACCGGATGCCGACGCCCTGACGGGCAAGCGGGCGGTCGACGATCTGACCGACGGAGACGGCAAGCCGATCGTCAAGAAGCTTCAGCGGATCGAGCGCGAGACGGCCAAGAAGATCGAGTCTCTCGGGCTCGAATCGATCACCGTTCTGTCGGTGCCCGATGTGGTGGAGGCCACCTTGGAGCAGGATCCGACGTCGACGTGGCGCGAGGCGATCCTGGACATCTACAAGCGGCTGCGTCCGGGCGAGGCGGCGAACGAAGAGGCGGCCCGTCAGCTCATCTACGGTCTGTTCTTCGACGTCAAGCGGTATGACCTCGGGAAGGTGGGTCGCCGGTTCCTGAACCAGAAGCTGGGAATCGACACTCCGCTGGAGATCCGGAATCTGACGGCGGAAGACCTCGTCGGCGTCCTGCAGCGGATGCAGGTGTACGTCAGCGGCGAGGCGGAGCGGGACGACATCGACGATCTGCGGAACAAGCGCGTCCGCTCCATCGGCGAGCTGCTCCAGAGCCAGCTTCGTCTGGGCTTCGTCCGGATGGAGAAGGTCGCCCGCGAGCGGATGACCTCCACCGATCAGGAGAACCTGCTTCCGGGAATCATCCTTTCCGTCAAGCCGGTCAGCGCGAGCATCAAGAGCTTCTTCAGCTCGAACCAGCTCAGCACGTTCATGGACCAGACCAACCCGTTGAGCGAGCTGACGAACAAGCGCCGTCTTTCGAGCCTCGGACCGGGCGGTCTCCAGAGGACCAGCGCCAAGCTGGAGGTTCGCGACGTCCACCGGTCGCACTACGGCCGAATCTGCCCGATCGAGACCCCCGAGGGTCCGAACATCGGTCTGATCTCCCAGCTCACCACCCACGCGCGGGTGGACGAGTTCGGCTTCATCATGACCCCGTACCGGCGGGTCGTGGACCGGCGGATCACGGACGAGATCGTTTACCTGACGGCGCAGGAAGAGCAGGGCAAGCTGATCGCTCCCGCCGACGTCGTCACGGACGCGGAAGGGAGGATTACGGTCGACCGGCTCCAGGTGCGGGTCGCGGGCGGCGACCTGGCCGGCGCGAGCTACCCGACCGTTCCGACCGACCGGGTCGAGCTGGTCGACGTTTCGCCGGTGCAGATCGTCTCGGTTGCGACGGCCCTGATCCCGTTCCTCGAGAACGACGACGCGAACCGGGCCCTGATGGGCGCGAACATGCAGCGTCAGGCCGTGCCGTGTCTGCGCGGCGAGAGGCCGATCGTCGGCACCGGGTACGAGCGTACGGCGGCCGTCGACTCCGGCGCCGCCGTCGTCGCCCGGCGCGGCGGCGTGGTCGAGTCGGTCACGAGCCAGGAGATCCGGATCGTGACGGCCGACGGCGAAGTCGACGTCTACCCCCTCATCCACATGATGCAGTCGAACAAGTCGACGTGCTTCACGCAGATGCCGATCGTGGAGCCGGGTCAGACCGTTCTGGCCGGAGATGCTCTGGCCGACGGCCCCTGCGTCGACCGGGCCGAGCTGGCGCTCGGGAAGAACGTCGTCGTCGCGTTCATGCCGTGGAGCGGCTACAACTACGAAGACGCGATCATCATTTCCGAGCGGCTGGTGAAGGACGACGTGTTCACGTCGATCCACATCGAGCGGCACGAGACGGAGGCGGTCGACACCAAACTCGGACCGGAGGAGATCACCCGCGACATTCCGAACGTCGGCGAGGACGCCCTGAAGGACCTCGACGAGAACGGCATCATCCGGATCGGGGCCGAGGTTCGACCGGACGACATTCTCGTCGGGAAGGTCGCTCCGAAGGGACAGGTCGAGATGACGGCGGAAGAGCGGCTGATCATCGCGATCTTCGGCAAAAAGGCGGAGGAGACCCGCGACGTGTCGCTCCGATTGCCGCACGGCGAGAAGGGGACGGTCGTGGACGTCAAGGTCTTCAGCCGCTACAAGTACCTGTCGCCTTCGATCAACCACATCTACAAGGAGTCGAAGAAGCGGGATCGGCTCGTGTGCGACCGCAC
>JBDNCL010000084.1:0-11364 GCA_046719655.1 Fimbriimonadaceae bacterium | reverse complement strand
TCTCCCCCTGGATGCGGCCAAGCTCCCGTCGGTCCGCCGACGGCCCCTACCGGCCCAGCGCCTGACCGATCGCAAGACCGGTCGCTTGGGGAGGAATCGGGATCCCGATCGCGGTCGCCAGCGTCGGCGCGATGTCGATGTGCCGAATTCCCGGCAGACGACGGCCGACCGCCAAACCCGGACCCGCGGCGTAGAAGATCGCGTGCATGTTGCGCCGCTCGGGCCAGTAGACGTGGGTGCCGATCCCCCACGGGTCGATTCGGGTGACCAACGAATCGGCGAACGAACGGCTCGGCATGTAGCTGGTCTCGAGATCGAAATACAGGTCGCCCGAACGGTCGCCGCCGACCCCGAGCGACGGAAACTCCTCCGGCCGCCACACCCGCCGCACCAGGCGACGACCCGTCTCCGGATCGCGAAGATCGAGAAGCACCTCGATCGCCTGCTCGATCACGGCGTCCCGCTCTGCGAGGGGCACGATGCCGCCTTTCCAGTCGACCGTGTTCACGTTCAGAAACGTGTCGCCGTAACCCGCCGCGATCTTGGTTCTGGAGAGGTCGATCCGCCCGTCCGCGCCCCTGGCCAGCAGGCCCGCCCGCTCCAGCGCCACGTTGACGTGCACGTAGCGCGCCATCCCCGCCATGCCGTGGTCGCTGACCAGGGCGAAGATGGTGTCGGGTCCCGCCGTCGCCCACATGTCCCCGATCCAGTCGTCCAGTAGGCGGTAGATGCGGGCGAAGTAGGGCCACAGCCTCGCCGCCCTTTCCGGATCGTAGGCCAGCGACTCGGGGTCCATCAAGCCCATCCAGTACCCGGCCGCCGTGTCGGAGAGAGGAGAGTAGTGGACCAAAACCTCGGGGTCCCACGTGCGCCAGGCAAACCGGAACGACCGCTTGAGCAGTTCGCAGTCGAACGCGGCCACCTCCAGCAGACGCTCCTCCGCCGTTCCATCGCCGCCTTCCATCGCCGTCGTTCCAAAACCGCCGGCCGCGTAGACCTCGAACCCCTCGTCGTGGAAGCCGGCGTACGCCCGACGGTACGCCTCGAGATCGGTCTCCGACGCCACCCCGCCGATATGGGCCGCCCGGCGCGCGTACAGGAGCACCCGGCTGCCGTCTTCCGCAAGCTCGAACAGCCGGAAGAACGTGTTTCCGCGCCGGCCCGGCTCGCCCGAAGCCCCGGGTGCCCCGACGATCTCGACCGGTTCCGACCACGCTTCGAAGCCGGCTCCCGGTCCGAACGGACGCAGGTACGCCACCTGCCGACCGCCCCGCCGAACCGCGACACCCACCGCCCGGCCCCCTTCGCGGACCACCTCGGCCTCGAAATCGGTCGCCGCCAGGCGGAAACTTGCCCTTCCCTCGACGCCGAAATCGGCCGCCGTCAAGGCCCGAGCCGGGGTCAACCCATACTCGAATCCGCTGAACGAACGGAAGCGACCCTCGGGCACCCCGGCCGCCGCCAGACGCTCTCGGATCGCGGGCGCCGGATAGTGGTGGGTGCCCGAAAGAACCGCCACCCGCCGGCCGGCCCGCGCCGCCGTGATGTAGATCGGCTCGGCCGTCATCAACGAAGACCGAAAACCGCGCTGAGTGTCGAGGATGGTGTGCTCGGACCTCGGCACCCCAGGAGCCGCGTTGTTCACGATGCCGTTGATCACCGGCCACGCCCCCGTCCAGATCGCGGCGTGCCCCGGCGCCGTACGGGCCGGGAAGGTCGTGATGCTGTGCTCGGCCGCCACGCCCTCCCTCGCCAAGGCGGCCACGTTGGGCAGATGCCCCTCCGCCAGAAGCCGATCGACGATCCAGTCCGCCGCCCCATCCCAAGACACCAAGATCAACCGTGTCGACGCCGCCGCAGCCCCGACCAGCACCGAGAGGGCAAAAACGACGGCGATTCGGCAGAGGGGTCGGACGCAAACCATCGGAGCGAGGTTATCTCATCGGCCGCGACGCAAAGGGTTAACGATCAAACCGCAGAAAAGCTGGCAACGACGCGAAAAACTTAGATAGAATATCGCGCCAAATGGACGCCGTCCCCCATCGACCGCCCACCCAAATGGACAAGGCTCCGTTTGGCTGGCGGCTGTTCTTGGACCTGTCCCTCTTCCAGATGAAGATTCGGAGCCTGTCGTGGGGATGGCCGTTGGTCGTTTCGGCTCTCTATCTGGGTTTCCCCGCCGTGGTGGCCGCGCTGGGTGCCTTGGTTTTCGGTCGCGAACTGACCTGGGCCAAGCTGCTCGCCGGCGGTACCGAGGGCACCGAGCCCAGCGCGGTCGAAACCGTAGTCGACAGCATCGCTGGAATCCTGTTCGGCATCCTCCTGACCGTCGTTCTCCTGCTGGTCGCCGGCGCAACTTTCCGGGCTCGAAACTCGGTCCACGCGTCGATCGATTTCGACAAGATCAAGTCCCGAATATGGACGATTGCCGCGGCCCACATTCTCAAGTCGGTTGCCATCGTCGCCGCCAGCCTCCTCCTCATCCTGCCCGGCATCTGGCTGGCGAGCCGCTTGTTCTACGTCCAGATCGCGGCCGCCGATCGGGGCCTGGGCCTGCGTCGCTCGGTCGCCGAAAGCTGGCGCATCTCCCAGCCGGTGCAGTGGCACCTGACCGCGAACCTCGCGTTTTTCGTCGCGACGATCATCCTGTCGCTGGCCCTGATCTTCGCCATCATGTTCCGGCTCTACCTCGCCACCCCCGACCTTCCCATCTGGGTCATGGTCGTCGTCGGTTCGCTCTTTTGGGGCTTTGCCTCCAGCGAGTACGCCGTTCTCCAGGCCACGACCTACCACCTGCTGCGCGAGCACGAGGCGGTGGGAACTCCGTCTTCCGACGCGCGGCAGGATGCGTAACGGGTCCGACACCCGAGCCTACGCAATCGAGACCGGCGCCGACCCGCCCGTCGTCCCCTACACGGATAAACTCGCCCCAGGAGACAACATATGGAATACCGACTTCTCGGCGGTTCGGGACTCAAGGTCCCCGTTCTTTCGTTGGGCACCGGCAGCTTCGGAGGACGAGGCGCGTTCTTCGAGGGCTTCGGCTCGATCGGCGTCGAGGAGGCGACGCGCCTGGTCGACATCTGCCTGGAACACGGCGTCAACATGTTCGACTCGGCCGACGTCTACTCCGGCGGTCTCGCCGAAGAGATCCTCGGCGCCGCCGTCAAGGGTCGCCGGGACAAGGTCCTCATCTCGACCAAGGCGACGTTCACGATGGGCTCCGGTCCCAACGAAGTCGGCAGTTCCCGCTACCACCTGATTCGCAGCGTCGAAGCCGCTCTCAAGCGTCTCCAAACCGACTACATCGACCTCTACCAGATGCACTCGTTCGACGCCATGACGCCGGTCGAGGAGACCCTGAACACGCTCGACAACCTGGTCCGCCAGGGCAAGATCCGCTACATCGGCTGTTCGAACTTCTCGGGCTGGCACCTGATGAAGTCCCTCGCCTACGCCGATCGCCACAACTTGACCCGCTACGTCGCCCACCAGGCCTACTACTCCCTAGTCGGACGCGACTACGAATGGGAGCTCATGCCGCTCGCCATCGACCAAAAGGTCGGCACCGTGGTGTGGAGCCCCCTCGGGTGGGGACGCCTGACCGGCAAGATCCGGCGCGGCCAGCCCCTGCCCGAAAACAGCCGCGTCAACCACCCGGTCAGCATGGAAGGCGGTCCCCAGGTTCCCGAGGAGTACCTCTTCAAAGTCGTCGACGCGTTGGACGAGGTCGCGGCCGAGACCGGGAAGACCGTTCCCCAGGTCGCCCTGAACTGGCTGCTCCAGCGTCCGACCGTGTCGACCCTGATCCTGGGTGTGCGCAACGAAGAGCAGCTGAAGAACAATCTCGGCGCCGTCGGCTGGAACCTGACCCCCGAACAGGTGGCCAAGCTCTGCGCCGCGAGCGAAGCCCCCAAGGCTTACCCGTACTGGCACCAGTACGGATTCAGCCGGAACCCGTTCCCGGGCGGCTAGGGGTCCGACCGGACCGGCGGCGCCCGGCTCGGCGTCGGGACGGTGGCAGTCTCAAACGACGGCGTCGAGGTACGCCTGGGCCGCGTGTCCCCACGTCCACGCCGCCAGGTTCGCCGCCGGCACTGACTGCCACCGTCCCGGCCGGATCGCCTCGGCCAGCGCTTCGCTCCAGGTCTGCGGATCGTCGGAGTCCACCCAGACCACCTTCCGGGCGTCGTAACGCTCCGCCTGCTCGCGAAACGGCGGGATGTCGGAAGCGACGACCGGCCGGTCCCACTCCAAAGCCTCGAGGAAGGGGAGACCGAACCCCTCGGCCGCCGACGGTATGGCGACCACGGTCGCCTCGCGGTAGCTCGTTTCGACGTCCGCCCACGGGATTCGGCCCCGCCTCTCGACCGCCGCGGCGTCTTCCGGGGACAGTCGAGCCAGCGCCTGAGAAGCGGCGCCGATCGGCCCCCCCACATCGTTGCCGATCTGCACCCGATCGGTGAGGTCGCCCGTCAACCGGAGAACGGCGTCGCGGCGGGTGCGCCTCAGCAAACCAAACGCCTCGATCAACAGAGCGTGCCGTTTGTGCCACAGCATCGAGGCCGGGTAGAAGATCGTCGGGGGCCCGTCGGGAGGCGGGCACGTGCTGCGGACCACGGCTCCGTGAGGCACCGTCTTCAGATTGCCCGCCAGCGAGGGAAAGGCTTCCGCCACCTCGCGCGCGGTGCAGTCCGATATCGGGCACAGCTTCGTGAATCGGCCGGCCGCCGACTCGAACTTGGCGTCGTAGACCGAAGCCGGCTCCCGGAAGTTGCCCGGGTACTTCCGCCAACCGAGGTCCATCACCATGCCGACGGACGGAACGGCGACGTTGTAGGGCGACACGTCGAACAGCCATGGGTCGAAGAGGAGGACGCAGTCTTTCGACGTCCACCTCTTCACGAGCCGGAGGTCGGCGCGCTCGACCCAGGGGTAGAGCTTTCGGACCGCCCTCGCGGCCAGAGCGGACAGGGTCGGGCAGCGGTCGGCCGTCCCCGATCGTTCGGAAGCGAGGAGGGCCCGATTGGACCGGTTCGCCCGCGACCGCATCCCGAACCAGTCCGGAAACGAACGAAACTCGAAGCCCTCGGGCTCCGCCGGTGGCCGGTCCCACGGATTGCCCATCATCGCGACCCGGTACCCGGCGTCCAGCCACGCCCGCACCACGGCGTCGACCACCCGGGCCCCGCCCATCGACTGCTTGCGGACGAGGACGCAGATGCGCGGCTTCGTCATGGATGCAGTCGCTCCGCCGAGACCGAATCCGGCTCCGGCATGCTGGTCGGTCCACCCCGGCCCCGATTCGGCGCGCCTTTCCTCCTTGTCGATCGCGGGCTTGGAATTGGCATGGTTCTTGAACGGTTCGCCGCCGGGTCCGGGATCGAGACGACGGCTCGTCGGGTCGAATCGGCCGCGCGACCGGTGACGCGGGCGATCCCGGCCTCCGGCCGATGACAGATGATACACTTGGCGCGGCCCGTGCGTCGCGAACCGGAAAACCGCCCCTCGAACCGGAAGGAGAGCCCATGCAGTCCAAGATCCCCGGCGTGCAGATCGTCCGACTCTCGAAACACACCGACCACCGCGGATGGTTGCTCGAACTCTTTCGGGAAGACGGACTCCCCGAGGGTTTTCGACCGGCTATGTCCTATCTGAGCGTGACCCATCCCGGGATCGCCCGCGGTCCGCACGAGCACGCTCGTCAGACCGACGGCTTCGCGTTCGTCGACGGCACCTATACGCTTTACCTCTGGGAGAACCGGGCCGGATACGAAAAGGCTCACGAAGAGTTCGTTCTCGGCGAAGAGAACCCGGCTTTCGTGATGGTCCCGCCGGGCGTCGTCCACGCCTATCGTAATACCGGCCAGCGTGACGCGTTCGTTCTTAACTTCCCCGACCAGCTCTACGCCGGCTGGGGTCGTCAAGAGCCGGTCGACGAGATTCGGCACGAAAGCGACGAAAACTCCCCGTTCAAACTGCCATGAGAGTCCTCGTTACCGGCGCGGCCGGCTTTATCGGATCGAACTTTGTCCGTCTGTTGCTGGACCGGCAGCCGGACGCCCATATCGTGGTGCTGGACGCCCTCACCTACGCCGGCAACCTCTCCACCCTCGCCGACGTCGCCGACCGGGTCCGGTTCTACCCGGGCCAAGTTCAGAATCCGACCGTCGTCGAGGGCATCCTCGAAGCGGAGAAGATCACCCATATCGTCAACTTTGCGGCCGAAAGCCACAACGATCGCTCGATTCTCGACGCCGCCAGCTTCATCCACACGGACGTCCTGGGGGTCTACACCCTTCTGGAGGCGACCCGCAAGTTCGGCCTCGAGAAGATGGTCCACGTCAGCACCGACGAGGTGTACGGGTCGATCGACGAAGGCCACTTCACCGAAGAAAGCCCGATCCAGCCGAACACCCCCTACAGCGCGAGCAAGGCGGGCGGCGACCTCCAGGTTCGCGCGCACTTCAAGGCGTTCGACACCCCGGCCGTGATCACCCGGGGCGGCAACACCTACGGGCCGTACCAGTTCCCCGAAAAGCTCATCCCCTTCTTCGTCGTCCGTCTCATCGACGGCCTGAAGGTTCCCCTATACGGGGACGGCAACCAGGTCCGGGAGTGGATCCACGCCATGGACCATGCCGCCGGCGTACTGACCGCGTTGCGGCACGGAAAGGCGGGCGAGATCTACAACGTAGGCGACGTCAACGAACGGCAGAACCGACAGGTTCTCGAGATTCTCCTCGAGGAGACCGGACGCGACGAACGTTACGTCCGAAAGATCGAAGATCCCCGCAAAGGGGCCCACGACAAGCGGTACTCGATGAAGGCGGAAAAGATCCGAGCCCTGGGCTGGGCCCCCGAGCACCCCTTCGAAGAAGGTCTGCGCGCCACCGTCCGGTGGTATCGCGAAAACGAGTCTTGGTGGCGACCCCTCGTCGAAACACCCGACTACCGCGCCTTTGTGGAGAAGTTCTACGGCCCGGCCCTCGGAGACGAGGTCTGGACGCGAGTTTGATGGCTCAAGAAACCGGGAATGCGAGAAATCTACCCCGCGTGGCGGTGGTGATCCCCACCTACAACCAGCGGCCGTTCCTCATGCAGGCGATCGAGTCCGCCTGGAACCAGACCCTGCCGCCCGACGAGGTGATCGTCGTCGACAACGCGTCCGCCGACGGGACCGAGGAACTCTGCCGGAGCCTCGGCGATCGGATCCGGTACATCCGCCTGCCCGAGAACCGAGGCGCCGCCGCCGCCCGCAACGCGGGCACCGCCGCCACCGACTGCCCGATCGTCGTCTACCTCGACGGCGACGACGTGATGCGCGAAGACTGCCTCGAGGCGCGCATCCCCCTGATCGCGGACGATCCCGACGCCGGACTCGTTCTCGGCACGATGCTGATCGTCTCGGAGGAACTGACCCCGATCGCCGAAGAGCCGCAATCGTACAAGAAGTTGAGGCGGATCACATTCGACGCCGCCGTCCGCGAGCCGAACTGCCCGACCGGCGGCCTCGTCGTGCGCAAGTCGGTGCTGGACGGCATCGGCGGCTGGGACGAGACCCTCTGGAACGCCCAGGACTGCGACCTCCTCATCCGCATGGCGGCCGCGAGCACCTGCATCGTCGATCCCGAGCCCCGCGCCCTCTATCGACAGATCGCGGGTTCGCTGTCCAAGAACGGAAAGCGGGTGCTGTTGCACTTCCGCAACATGCTCGAAAAAAACCGGGCCCTGGCGAAGGATCCGGGGCGGTACGACCGCCTCGCGCGCCTCGCGTACCGCGACAAGGCCGCCCACTACGTGTTCGGGCCGATCTGGAACGACCCGCAACCGCGCAAGCTGGCCCGAATGCTGGCCGAAATCCGCGCCGACCGCGAGCTGGCGATGCCGTTCCTGATCTGGGTGGGGGCCGCCGTGCGGGGCAAAGTGCGGCGCCTGGCAGGCCGAATTCGGGCCGAGCGAGCCCGATCCGGAGGCTCGAACCGACGGTAGAGGCAGCGATGGACCCGACCGACAGCGAAAAGACCCGTCGCGCCGTCGGCGTGTCCGTCGTCATCCCGACGTACAATCAGGCTCCCTACCTGAAGGAGGCGATCGAGTCCGCCCTCGAGCAGACCCGACCGCCCGACGAGGTCATCGTCGTGGACAATGCGTCCACGGACGAAACCGCCTCCGTCTGCGAACGTCTGGCCGACCGAATCCGATACATCCGCATGCCGGACAACCGGGGGGCGTCTGCGGCCCGGAACGCCGGGCTGCGGGCCGCGTCCCACCCGGTCGTCGTGTACCTCGACGGCGACGATGTCCTGATGCCGGACTGCCTGGAAGCGCGCATCCCCATGATCGTCGACCGCCCCGACGTCGGACTCGTGGTCGGCCCGATGGTGACCGCGACGGCCGACCTTCGGCCCCTGTACACCGGTCCGAAGACGTATCTCCGGCTCGAAGAGGTGACCTTCGCTCAGGCGGTGCGCGAGCCGGTCTGCCCGACCGGAGGCTTGGTTGTCCGGAAGTCCACCCTCGTCGACGCGGGCGGATGGGACGAATCGCTGCCGAGCGCCGAAGACAGCGACGTCCTCATCCGCATGGCGGCCCGCAGTCGCTGCGTCGTGGACCGAAAGCCCCGCGCCCTGTATCGACAGGTCCAGGGTTCGCTCTCCAAGGACGGATGGCAGGTGGTCGCCAACTTCCGCCGGATGTTCGACAAGAACCGGCCCCTGTCCGAAGACCCGAGGCTCTATCGCCGACTGAGTCGCCGGGCTCTGCAGAGAACGGCCTCCCACTACATTTTTGGCATGATCGCCGCCGACGCCCAACCTCGAAAGCTGGCCCGCATGATCCGGGCCGTCCGAAAGCATCCCGACCTTTTTCCCGCCTTCGCGATCTGGGCGGCGTGCGAGCTGCGGCGGCGACTGCTCCAACCGATCCGCCGATGACGTCTACTTTCGATGCAGAATCCCGTCCCGGACGACGAAGTCGCGATCGAACATCGCCATCGTCGCGTCGAATACGCGTTTGGCGGCGACATGTTCTCGGAAGACGGCCCCGAAAAGCAGTTTGCCCAGAAGCGCCTTTTTGCCGCCAAACGGAATCAGTCTTTTGGAAAGATCGGGAGAGATCGGCGAACTCGGCTGCACCGACTTCCAATAGAGTCCCGCCATGGTCTGGACGTACTCTTTCGGATCGACGTTCTGTTTCGGCCTCGGGCCGTAGGTGTGGTAGACGATCAGTCGGCAGGTGGTCAGGATCTTGAGACCGGCCGACACGACTCTCAGTCCCAAATCGGTGTCTTCGCCCGCGTCCAGCACGCCCGAACCTCTTCCGAAAGACGGATCGAAGGCGCCGACCCGGTCGATGCACTTTCGGCTGATCGCGAAGTTCCCGCCCCGCATGTCGGTCACCTCGCGAGGCATGACGCCCGGGAGGCCGTAGTTCGACGCGTCGACGAAGCGCTCCCCAAACGCGTAGTACGTCGATACGTGGAGCTTTTCCGAGTCGTAACGGATCGGGGGTAAGACGACACCCATCAAGACGTCGGCCTCGGGGTACTCGCGGATGAGGTTGCCGCACTGCTCGACCCATTCGGCGTTGCACTCCTGGTCGTCGTCCGTGAAGAGCACCCAGTCTCCGGCAAAGGTCTCGATCGCCCGGTTTCGGGCGAGCGACAGACCTCGAACGTCCATATCCAGCACCCGGATGGGGAGATCGAACGAGAGCTTCGACTCGAGGCCGGCGGGCCCCTGGTTCACGACCAGGACCTCGCAAGGTCGGACCGTCTGCCGTTCGAGAGAGCGGAGGGTGGCCAGCAGGGTCTCCTTTCCGAGCGTCGGAACGGCGACCGAAATCCTGGCAGTTCCCGCGTCCATGGCGCAGGATTGTACCTAGACGCCGGCCGCCATCTTCGTCGTCTCCGTCGACGCCGACTCGCCGCCAAGCGGTCGTTCAGGCTGACGCTTTGGGCGAGACCACCTGCAACCGAAGCGCATGGGCCAACTGAGCCGTACTCAAGCCCGCCTTCAGAATGACACAGGTCTTGCCCTCCGCCTTGGCGTCGTCGACGATCTTCTTGTAGCTGTGGCGCGAAAACCGGATCGCAAAGGCGACGATGTCGGCCCTTTTGAGAAGGTGCCGAACGGACGACGGGTTGGAATCCCACTCGAGATCGGGCCAGATCACGTCGCAGAAGCCCAAACGCTCTCTGTATTCCGTCTTGCGCTTCTCCTGTCCCTTGCTTCCGCCTACCATCATGAAGGTCTTGCCTTGGGTGTATGACAAAACTTCCGGATCGATGTCGGCGGCGTGCTCTTCCGACTCCCCCTCGCTCTCGATCGCCGCTTCCTCCGCCTTGCTCGATAGCTTTTCGAAATCCTCGCTCACGTAGCCGAGGAGCTTCTTTCCCAGCTTCGAGTGCAGACCTTGCAACAGGTGACGGTACGGCATCAGTTTCGCCCGAAGCGTCTTGTCGCTCGGAGGCACCTTGGCCTCCAGCACGCTTTCGACCGCCGAGATCAGTCGGTTCTCGAAGTTTTCGACGTCGTCGTCGCCCAACACCCGATCCAGATCGTCGAGCGCAGCCTGCTTGGCTTGGGCTTTCTGGAAACGTTCGACGACGTCGTTGAAGCGGACCGGCAAATCCAGCGCAAGCTTGCGGGTATTCCCGTCGGAGAGCCTCTGCGTCCCGCTGGGAAGCCACACCTTGACAGACCGGTCCTTGAGTTGCGTGGCCAAGCGCTCGTGCAGGTTGCTCTGTTGCAGGTCGGCCGCATCGACGAAATAGCTCTCCATCAACCGATGAACCAAGGACTCGGCGGCGGCCGAGAGTTCGTAGAGCGCCAACTGGTCCTTGTCGGAACATGGGTTTTCGGCCAGCCAGTCGCAGGCGTTTTCGGCCTCGGCCATCAGTCCGTACGCTTCCCCGAGGTCCAGCCAAGCCGAGAGTCCTGGTCTGCGCAATTCGTTGAAGCCGAAGAACTGGGGCCGCGAAGCGTGCCGGCCGAACAGCTCGGACAGCCGTTCCATCTCATCTCTGTAGCAGGACTTCTCGTCCGGCGACAGACCGGCGGCCTCCACCGCCCGGAAGTCGCACACCAGGGCCTTTGCCGTCGCCTCGTCGGCTCTCGTCCATACCGGCAAGTCTTCCAACTCGCGCAGCCTCTGGAAAACGTCCGGAAGCGTCGGAACCGGCCGATCGGAAAGTCCCGGCTTCGGCTTGCCGGTCGGGCGGATCGGGCGCGCGGTGGCGACGCCGTTCGTCGGCGCCGGGGCAGCCGGCACGCCGGCCGGCTGGTCGGACGGGCGATCTCGATCCTCCACGGAGGCCGGCGTCGGCGTCTCGGCTCCGTGCCGGTTCTGCGGTTCGGCGAG
>JBDNCL010000083.1:0-11408 GCA_046719655.1 Fimbriimonadaceae bacterium | reverse complement strand
CGCCTTGGGGGCCATTCTCGCTCCTTCCGCCGCCTCCCGGACCGTCCGGGCGATCGCCTCGAAGGTGGCTTCGGCCCCCTTTTCGGCTTCCGACGAGTTGCTGATTCGGGGACCGACGAAGCTGCCGTCGTCGGCTACGGCGGCGGCGCGGACGTTGGTGCCGCCGAGGTCCACACCGATCACACAACGGTTTGCCACGGCGCGATTATGAATGATCGCCCGGGGACGGTGGCGCGGCATGAGAGTAATGTCCGGCTTGGGCGGAGGCCGTCGGGTAGCCTTCCGGAATGTTGGCCGTCTTCGTCGTCGGGTTGTTGCTGACCGCAACCGCGCCCCGCGTGGAGATCGTTTCGGTTCCAGCCGGTTTCGAGCTCCGGAGAAACGGGGTGCCGTACTTCGTGAAAGGGGCGGGCGCCAACCGGATGCTGGCCGAAGTCGCGGCCGCCGGCGGCAATTCGATCCGAACCTGGGGCGCGGTGGACATCGGCCGCCTTCTGGACCGGGCGCACGCGAAGGGGCTCACGGTCACGGTCGGGTTCTGGCTCGAAAAGCGCGGCCCCGACGTCAGCTACCGCGACCAGGCCGTGCTCGACGCCCAACTCGCCGAAGTCGAGCGCGGGGTCCGCGCCTACCGGAACCACCCCGCCGTTCTCATGTGGGCGATCGGCAACGAGATGGAGCTGGGGATCGGCGACGAGGCGGAGCCGATGTGGCGGCAGGTGGACCGCCTGGCGAGGCGGGTCAAACAACTCGATCCCCGACGCCCCGTGATCACGGTCGTCGCCGATATGTGGCCGGAAAAGATGGACCAGATTCTCGCGTTCTGCCCCAGCGTCGACGCCCTCGGCGTCAACTCGTACGGGGGGTTGCCGACGCTCCACGAGAGGATGGCGCGCTGGCGGAAGCCCTACTTCGTCACCGAGTTCCAGTGCGTGTCGCCGCACGACGTTCCGAGGCTGGGCGGGGAGCAGCCGATCGAGCCGTCGTCCACCCAGAAGGCGGAACAGCTCGAAAGCGTGTACCGGGGGGCGATCTTGGCCCACCCTGGCCGGGTGCTGGGCGGCTACGTGTTCCACTGGGAGCGGAGCGACAACCAGACCGCGTCCTGGTTTTCGATGCACCTCTCGACCGGCGAAAGGCTCGCCTCGGTCGAGACGATCCAGAGACTGTGGGGAGGGCCGGCGCCCGCCAACCGCGTCCCGGTCGTCGTCCGGGCGACCCGCCTGAATCCGGCGGGCTGGCGTCTCGAGGTCCGCGACCCCGACGGCGATCCGGTCGCGATCACGTGGGAGCTGGCGGAGGACGATCCGAACAGACGGTTCGTCGGCGACTTCGAGAAGCGCATGCCCCTCGTCAAGCGGCGGACGACCACCGGTCCCGAATTCGCGATGCCGGTCGGACTGGTCCCCGGCCCGTATCGGCTGTACGCGATCGCACGGGACGGTCGGGGCGGTGCGGCGAGCTGGAACGTACCGTTCGTGGTCGGGACCGACGGTACGTTCGTCTTCCCGCCGAAGGCCGCCCACGAGCCGTGATCGCGGGGCCTTGCGCGCTCGTCGCCGGGCGTTCTAACATCCTAATCGGACCGACCTGAGCGGACGGTCGCCGCTTCCCCGGCCGAGCGCCGGCCGACCTCCGCCCGACAAACGGAAACGGGGTCGACAGCCGGGCCGGACGCCCCTGCAGGTGGACGCCATGACTCATTCGGAAGCTGCTCGACACTTCGCCGACCTCGCCCAACCCAAGGTCTCGCCGGCTCTCGATCCCGATTTCCGTCCCAACGTGCTCGCCAACCGGGCCTTCTCGGCCAAGGTGGCCGAAACGGGGGCGGGAGTGCCGCTGGCGATCGCCCTGGATCGGATGGACGGCACCTGCTCGCGGTACGACACCGCGATCTTTCCGGACGGGCACGAGCTGGCGCCGCTGAACCTCCCCTACGTCGAGAGGCTGGTGAAGTTCCTCCTGTGGCAAAAGGGGGCCCCGAAAGTTTGGATCGGCGGTTCGGACGCGGTGGCGGCCCACATCCGGAGCGTCTACTCCCCCGGAGGAGCCCGGGCGTTCGACTACGAGTTCATGGGGGAGACGATCTACGAGCGTCCGTTCGAGGTGGTCTCGTGCCCGATCGATGCCGTGCCGCCGGCCCGCGAGACGTCTATGGCGATCGGGCGCCACCTCGAGGGTTGCCGGATCGGATTTGACCTCGGCGCTTCGGACCGCAAGGTTGCGGCCGTGATCGACGGCGAGGCGGTGTACACCGAAGAGGTGGTCTGGACGCCCCGAGACGCCACCGATCCGCAGTACCACTACGACGAGATCATGGCGGCGCTGAAGAAGGCGGCCGAGCACATGCCCCGCGTCGACGCGATCGGCGGGAGTTCGGCGGGGGTGATCCTTCACAACCGGCCGATGGTGGCCTCGCTGTTCCGCGGGGTTCCGAAAGACCTCTTCGAGACCCGGATCAAGAACCTGTTCCTCGACATCGGCAAGGCCTGGGGCGTGCCGATCGAGGTCGCCAACGACGGCGACGTCACCGCCCTCGCCGGCGCCATGTCGCTGGGAGAGAACGCGGTGCTCGGCATCGCCATGGGCAGCAGCGAGGCGGTCGGGTACGTCAATGGGGAGGGGAACATCACGGGTTGGCTGAACGAGCTGGCGTTCGCCCCCATCGACGTCCATCCCGAGGCTCCGGCCGACGAGTGGTCGGGCGACGTCGGGTGCGGCGTGCAGTACCTCACCCAGCAGGCCGTCTTTCGACTGGCGAAGAAGGTCGGAATCCAACTGGACGAGTCGGCCCTGCTCGCCGAGCGTCTCAAGGCGGCTCAGAGCCTCCTCGAAGCGGGCGACGAGCGGGCCGAGATGATCTGGGCCACGATCGGGGTCGAGGCCGGGTACGCGGTCGCCCACTACGCCACCTTCTACGATGTCGAGCACGTGCTCGTACTGGGACGGGTGACGTCCGGCCGCGGAGGCGGGATCATCCTCGACCGCGCCCGCGAAGTGTTGCGAACCGAGTTTCCCGAGATGGCGGCGCGCATCCGGCTCAACCTGCCCGACGAGAAGACGCGCCGGGTCGGTCAGGCGGTGGCGGCGGCCAGCCTGCCGGAAATCGCGGGGTAGACCGGGTCGAGGCCGCCTCCCGTCCCAGGCTCAGGCCTCGGCCGGGGGGCGCTCCTTCGCCTTGTCGGCTTCCGCCGCGTTCTTCGACGCCTCGATTCGGTTGGCCTCCATCTCTTCGACCGTCTTGGTGGGGAGGCGGGCCGCCCCCTTCCAACCCTCGAATCGGGCCAGCGACGGCTCGGTTTCCAGTCGCAGTCGGATGTCGGGGACCTGGTCCGCGTACTGCGGCAGCCAAGGCGCCAGCTCGACGACCATCCGGTCGACCATCTGCCAGACCTCGGGCGGGTTGCACACCGCCGCCGTGAGCGGGTCGAGGAGGACGGCCTGCTTGAGGAGGGCGAGGTCGCCGGAGACGGCCGCCTCGACGGCCAGGCGTTGAACCGAGATCGACGCGTTGCAGACGGCGGCACAGCCGAGGGGCAGGTCGCCCACCCGGGGAATCGAGATGCCGTTCCGGTCGACGTAACCCGGCACTTCGACGATCGCGTCGTCCGGGAGGTTGCCGATCGCGCCGTCGTTGACGACGTTGAAGTGCCCGCGGTAGACCCGGCCGGTCTCGAGGGACTCGATGATCCACGAACCGTGCTCGTCCGACCTCCTTTCCGGCTCGAACGTGTCGGGAGGGGCGGCCATCCAGTTGGGAAAGTCGTGCTCGAACCAGCGCCGGCCTTCGGTGCACACGCGCAGATATCCGCCCGTCTCGCCGTTGATCCAGGTGCCGAGATCGATCCACCTCTCGATCTCGTCGGGTCGCTTCCGGTACCAGGGCACGTACTCGCTGAGGTGTCCGTTCGACTCGGTCGAGTAGTAGCCGAACCGCCGGAGCATGTCGATGCGCACCTTCTCGGTCCGGGAGAACGTGGGGTGCATCTCGAACCCTTCGAGGAGGTGCGGCGTCATGTCCATGCCGCGCCAGACGACCCGGACGTACCAGGTCTGGTGGTTGATGCCGGCGCAGACGATGTCGACGTCCTTCCTCTCGACTCTCTCTTCGGGGCCGATGATCCCCTTCGCCTTCGCCCAGTGCTCGATCACGCCCGCGATCTGCCGGTGACCGCCTTGGACTCCGTGGCACAGGCCGACGGTCCGGACGCCGCCGTAGGCGTTGCAGGCCCAGGTCAGCATCGCCATCGGGTTGGAATAGTTGAGGAAAAGGGCGTCCGTGTTGGCCAACTCTCGGATGTCGTCGCAGAAATCGAGCAGCACCGGAATGCCCCGTTGGGCGTACATCACGCCGCCCGGGCCGAGGGTGTCGCCGACGCACTGGTCGACCCCGAAGTTCAACGGGATCTCGACGTCTTTCTGGAACGCCTCGAGACCGCCGACCCTCACGAAGCTCAGCACGTAGTCGGCGCCCTCGATCGCCCGGCGCCGGTCGGTCGTCGCTTCGATCGTCGCCGGCAGGCCCGACGACTCGACGTCGCGCCGGACGAGCCGTTCGACCATGGACAGGTTCGCCTCGCTGATGTCGGTGAAGGCGAAACGGGTGTCTTGGAGTTCCGGGACGCAGAGGATGTCTCGGCAGATGGTTCGGGTGAAGCCGACGCTTCCGGCTCCGACGACGGCGACTTTGATCGACATGGCGGTACCTCGACTTCCCCCGTTTCGGCGCAAGCGGCCCGCGTCCTTCGACGCATCTCCGAATTACCCCGGCAGGACGCCCGAAAGGAGACTGGGATTCCGGTTCGTCCCGGGCGCGGCAACCCATAATCTCCCCAACGATGGCGCTTGTGGATCTGTGGTTCGAGGGTGGGTACCACCCGTTCGCCGAGCAGGCGGTGTGGTTTGGCGATCTGATCGAAGAGCTCGGGCATACGCCTCGCCGGAAAGACCGGCGCACGATTTTCGCCGATTCGGAGGACCGTCCCGACCTGCTCGTGGTCGGCGCGCTCTACTGGTCCGGTTTGGGCGAAACCTATCAGCCGCTTTCGGATTCCGAATGGGCGTACCTAAAGTCCCACATGGCCGAGGGACGTCCGCTCCTGGCGAACCACTGCGTCATCGGCTCCTTCGACGAGCGCCCCGAGCTGTACGAGGTGTGGGACGGTCTCTGGATTTGGGGAGAGAGCCGCCACAGCCCGGTCCAGGAGTTCGACGTACGGGTGCTCGCGGGTTCGCATCCGACCGTGGACGGCATCTCCGACTTCCGAATCGAGGACGAACTCTACTACAACCTGAAGAACCCCTCCCGAAGCAAGGTGGTGATGGAGGCGGAGTACGAGGGCGGGCGCTGGCCTCTGGCCTGGGTTCGGGGCGGAGAGGTCGCGGACGACCCGGCCCGGGTGGTGTTTTCGGGCCTCGGACACGATATGGGCTCGCTCGCCTCGCCCAGCCTCCGGCAATTTTTGCAGAACTCTGTGCGTTGGCTGTTGCAGGACTAAGGCAAAGCGGCAGAAATTCTGTAGAATTGTTTCGAAAGTTCCAGTGCGACGTTGCGCTTGTTTGGAAGTGGCTCGACGTGTCTAGATACAGCTGTGCCGTCATCGGGGTTGGGGCGCCTCAAGATTCGATGCGTCGGGGGGGCGGCCACCAGATCGGCTACACCCACGCCCGCATGTTCCAATCGTCGCCCGCGACGTCCCTGACCGCCTGCGCCGACATCCGACCCGAGAACCTGGCCGCCTTTCAGCGGGAGTTCGAGGTCGGGAGCGGCTACGGCGACTACCGGGAGATGCTCGTCCGAGAAAAGCCCGACATCGTCAGCATCTGCACCTACGTCGGGCTCCACGAGGAGATGCTGGCCGCCTGCGTCGAAGCCGGGGTGCGGGCCGTCGTCTGCGAGAAGCCGTTCGTGAACTCGCCGGCCGCGCTGCGGCGGGTGGAGAAGCTCTTGGACGGCGCCCCGACCAAGGTCGTCGTCGCCCACGTCCGTCGGTACCTGCCCGCCTATCGGCGGGCGGCCGAACTCTACCGCTCCGGGGCAGTCGGCGACCCCGTCCTGTGCCTCTTCGGTATCCCCGACTGGGACCTGGCCGAGATGGGCGCCCACTATTTCGACCTCGCCCGAATGCTCCACGGCGACCGCCCGGTGCGGTGGGTCATGGGGCAGGCCCGGGTGACCGACTCGCGCGGCTACGGCCACGCCATGGAGGACCACGCCCTCGCCTACTTCGAGTTCGAAGGCGGCGGCAAGGCGATGATCGACGCCGGAATCGGCACAAACGGGCCGTTCACCTTTCTGGGCACGGCGGGCACGATCCGTTGCTCCCGCGAGGCGGTTGTCGAGGTGCAGACCGCGGACGGAAAGCGCGTGGAGGACTTCTCCGACGATCCCGGCACGGGGTGGCCGGCCATCTGGAGCGCGACCCTGGCCGACTTGATCGGCTGGCTGGAAGGCGGACCCGAGCCGGGTGTCTCGGCCCGACAGGGGCTGCTGAGTTCCGAGCTGTACCTGGCCGCCTATCTCTCGGCCTGGCGCGGCGACCGGGTCGACCTCCCGCTGATCGATTCGATGGACGAATGGCCGGTGGAGGCTCTGGCGCGCCGTTCCGCCTCTGCCGGCCGTCTGGAAGGGCAAACCCGATGAGTACTGCGATGTCGACGGGCGTTCCCGTCATCGACGAAGGGAAGGCCGACCTCGGGCACAAGGTTCCGACCATCGTGTCGATGGGGTGCCGACGAACGGCCTTCAACGAGAGCTGGGGCTGGCACACCCACCCGTACGAGGAGGTCTGCTATTTCATGGACGAAGGGACGACGGTCGGTCACGACGGCCGGCGCTTTCCCGTCCGACCCAACACCGTGTTTCTGCACAAACGGGGCGAGTCGCACGGGTTCTGGAACTCGTCGCGGCAGGCTCCCAAGCTCTGGGTGATCCACTACGCGGTCGACACCTCGTTCTACACCGAGGTTCCCGGCTTGATCGACTCGCATTCCGATGCCCGGCAGTGGCGCCTCAACGATGCCCAGGCGAAACATCTCGAGCGGCTCTTCGTCAAGGCGAGCCTGGAGGACGCGGCGTCGCCGGGGGAGGGGAGCCTGGCCTGTTCCGCTTGCGTGCAGATGATCCTCGCCACGCTCATGCGGTGGCAGACGGACCGGACCGTGGTGTCCTTTTCGCCGACCGACCTCGACGACGAGCTGCTCCAGCTGTGGACCGTCATCCGCGACGCCGCCCTGCTGCCGTTCGGGGCGATCGGGCGGTTCGAAGAGGTCGTGGACAACTACGACTCGCTCCGGCACCGTTTCCGAAAGGCGTTCGGCTTGTCGCCGCGGGAGATGATGACGCGTCTGCGGATGCGGCGGGCTCAGACGCTCCTGCTCACCGGCAACCACTCGATCAAGGAAGTCGCCGCGATGGTAGGCTACTGCCGCCAGCACGAGTTCACCCGGGCGTTCCGGCGGACTTTCGGGGTGTCGCCGACGGAGTGGCTGGCTTCCCCGATGAAGCCCCGGCGATTTCAGTAGGGGCCCCGTGCGAAGAGAAAGGCGGCGGTCGGGACAGCCCGGCCGCCGCCTCGTCGCCCGGATCGGGCCGCTCTCCCCTATTGGGGCGGAGCGGGCGTCGCTCCGGGCGCGCCTCCGGGAGCCGCGGTGGAACCCGGCGGGCGGCCCCCCTCCATGAAGTACCTCAGACCCGCAACCGTCTTGTCGAACATCTCCTTCGCTTTTGCCTCTTCCTTGTACTCGGCGATGAACGCGTCCTTGGTCTCCTGAGGCAAAGAATCCCAAGTCGTCATCCCCCGTTGGAACGCCTGGGTCGCCAAGACGTTCAACTGGACCTTGGCCTCATACTCTTCCTTGGGCATCTCTGGCTCTTTGCCGCATCCGACCGCGAGCACCATTCCCATACAGCCGACCAAACCGGCGATGGCGGTCAGAATCGTCTTCGTTCTCATGTGGTTGTGACGCCTCCTGTTCGTCTAACCCTCGCTCTCTCGGAGAGCGAAGGGACGCGACATCCGTTTCCGGCTGTCGCGCCCCTCCCGTCCTCAGGCGTCGGCATGACCGCTACCGTCCCGGCGGGCGGGCAGGCCGACGTTCCCCGTCAAAGGTCGCAGTTGTTGCGTCCGTCGTTGGCGTAGGCCGGAATCCCGCCCACATAGAAGTTTTCCGGCTTGAAGGTGCCCATCTTGTGGTAGCGGGCGCTGCCGTCCATTCGCGGAACGTTCATGCCTTCCTGGTGTCGGAAGTCGGTGGACCATGGGATCTGCGGATCGTAGTGGTTCATCATCCAGGCGTTGCCCAGCTTGTTGTACTGCACGCAGCGGATCGATCGGCGGGCGCCGTCCGAAACGGGCATGCTCGGCCAGATGTCGCGCCAGTCGAACGGGTTCAACGACGAGGCGGCGCGGATCAGAGTGCCGTTGCCGAACCAGTCGCGAACGCCGGTTTCGGCGAGGATGATCAACTCGGAGACGCGCTCGGCCGAAGTCTCGGGAATGCCGTTGCCGATGTGCCAGTTGATGGCCGTGTTGGGGCCTGACGCGAAGTTCAGCCGGCTCGTCATGTCGCGCGGGAACACCCGCGGACCCTCGCGGTCGATCATGAGGTCGTTGTTCTTGATGTACGGGAAAATCCTCTGCGGCCAGTGGGTGGCGCGAGTGGCGCAGTCGCCGTCGTCGCAGTCAAGCCAGGCTCGGGGAGTCACGTCGTCATAGTCGGCAGCATAGATCTTGAAGGCGATCGCGTACTGCTTCATGTCGGAGAGTCGCGCCGCCTTCTTCGCGGAGGCCTTGGCCTGAGCGAAGACTGGGAAGAGAATCGCAGCCAGGATCGCGATGATGGCGATCACGACAAGAAGTTCGATCAGTGTGAATGCTCGTCTTCGAAGCATGATGGTATTTGCCTCCGTGGCAGCCGTCGGCGCTGCCCAGGTACTCCTATTATTCACCCCTTCGCCAGGCGATCCTTCGACAATTTTCGTCCGTTTCGGCGAAATAAGAAATTCGGGGTACGGTGCTTTCACCAGGTTCAAGACCCAGCCCGAGAATGTCGACTCCCGCGTCAGACGAGGGATACCTGTTCCAAATTGCCGTCCAGAAAGCCCTTGAGGTTCTTCGAAACTGTACTCATCAGTCTCCGTCGGGCCGCCCGGGCGACCCACGAAATGTGGGGAGTCACGATGCAGTTGGGTGCCGAAAGCAGGGGCTGGTCGGGTTCGGGCGGTTCGACCGTGAGCACGTCCAGGGCGGCGCCGGCGATCGTGCCCACCCGGAGGGCGGCGGCCAGGTCGGCGTCCTTCACCAAGGGGCCGCGGCTCGTGTTGACCAGGAACGCGGTCGGCTTCATCCGGGCGAGGAACCGGGCGTCGACCATCTCGCGGTTCTCGGCCGTGAGCGGGCAGTGGAGGGTCACCACGTCGGCGACGCGCGCGAGCTCGTCCAAACCGACGAACGCGACCTCCGGGAATCGCCGGTCCCGGTCGGAGGGATCGTGCGCCACCACCTTCATGCCGAGCGCCTGCCCGATCCGGCCGACCTGCGAGCCGATCCGTCCGAATCCGACGACGCCGAGCGTCAGGCCCGCCAGCTCCAGGGGGACCCGGCCGGGGTCCACGAAGCACCAGTCGGGCGATGCGGACCACGCCCCTTCCCGGACCCGCCGGCTGTAGTGACCGACGTGGTTGGCGAGCTCCAGGATCAGGGCGAACGTCGCCTGCGCCACCGCGTGCGTGCCGTATTCGGGAACGTTGGTGACGACGATCCCGCGTTCGCGGGCGGCGTCGACGTCGACGATGTTGTATCCGGTCGCGAGCACGCCGATGTACCGAAGGTCGGGCAGCCGCTCGAGCGTCTCCCGGCTCAGAGGGGTCTTGTTGGTGAGCACGGCGGAGGCGCCCCGGCAACGGTCGACGATCTCCGGTTCGGGCGTGCGGTCGTAGACGACGAGGTCGCCCAAGTCGGCGATCTCGGACCAGCTCAAGTCGCCGGGGTTGAGGGTGTAGCCGTCGAGAACCACGATGCGCATGGTGCGCGGTTTACCCGGGACCGGGCGAATCCGGGCCGGGGTTTAGCCGCCGCTCGCGAATCTGGAACTCGGTCGTGGCGGCCTGCTCGGCCGAAAATCCGAGGAAAAACCGGTACAGACGGATCCGGCCCGCGCCGCGATCGGCCGGAGACGCGCCGGCCGTTTCCGCTACCCGGACCCCGCTTCCGGATTCGTCGGCCGTTCGGACATCGAAGAGCTCCTGCTCGACGAGCACGGCCAGCTGGCCGAGGTCGGGCGCGGCCAGAACCTCGATCGCGAGGTCGGCGCGTCCGCTCGGCACGGCGGCGTGGACCAGGGCGGCAATAAACCGCCGCCTTTGGGCTTCGTCCAGCTCTTCGAAGCGGATGGGGATCCGCTCCCGCAGCCGGCGGCGCTGGTCGGCGGTCAGGGACCAGTAGAGAGCGAGTTGGGGAGCGGCCCGATTCAAGGGCTCGGCCGACACGCGCAGGGCCTGGATCGATTCGGCCTGGTCGAGCCTCAGCCCCGAGGCGAGGGCGGCGTAGGCGTCGATCGGCGGGTCGTAGGCGGGGGGTTCGCCGGCCGCCTCCAGGCGCTGGAGTTCCGACTCCCGGACCGCGGTCGTCTGGGCGTCGACGAGGTCGAGAGGCCGGAAGAGCAGGGCGTCCGACTCGATGCGGAATGCGCCGTGGATCCCCGACGCGACCGCGTCCAGCCACTCGCCGACCGTGCGGGCCGCCCCGGCGTCGCCGGGAACGTTCACCCGCATCCGGTAGGCGTCGGCCACGACGTCGATGCCGGAACGCCGGTGGAGGTCTCGGAACCAGTCGCCGGCCGTGAAGACGCCCCCGAACCAGGGCGACGAGAACGATTCGCCGGGGACCCGTCGGGCGACGGACCGCCGGAGAAGGGGGTGGGCCAGAAACTCGGGCGCCGGCGTCGACCACGATTCGAGGCGCCGAACCCAGGCGGGCGCCGGTTCCGGGGGATCGTGGAAGTCGATCTGCCCCGTGTGGGTGGTGCGCCGGGCCGGGGTCTGAGCGTTCCAGGCGGCGGTCACGAACCGGATCGTGCGGTTGCCCGGCACGGCGACGACGGCCAGCGAGTCGGCGCCGTCGGCGCGGCGGGCGAGCGACAGCCACGCGAGAACGGTCGGCGGCAGGGCGACGACGCCCGGCCGGGGCGGATACGCGGCGGCGACGATTTCGCCCCGGGACAGGCGCGACCGCGCGTTCGGATCGGCGGCCAACAGGGCCAACGGATAGGCGCCGTCGCGGGCGGCGCGGAGGTCGGCGATCTGCTGGAGCAGCCGAACGTGGGCCTGGAGGTCGATGTTGGCGATGTCCTCTTCGAGCGCGGCCCGCTCCGTGTCGAGAGCCCGGATCCGGATCTCGATCTGCTCG
>JBDNCL010000082.1:0-11441 GCA_046719655.1 Fimbriimonadaceae bacterium | reverse complement strand
TGCTTGAGGAACCGGCAGCTCGACCCAGAAGTCCTCCTCTCCGTCCGGGGTGTATCGGACGACGCCGTTCCCGCCCCATCGCGCGCTCCAGATGCCGCCTTCGGCGTCGACGCACAGGCCGTCCGGCCCGCCCCGTCCTTCGGGAACGACGATGAACGGTTCGGGACGAAAGGTCGCAGGCAGAAACGGGGCTTCCAGCGGAGACCGGTAGATCGTCCGGCGGCGCGTGTCGGTGAAGTAGACCCACTTCCGGTCGGGTGAGAACCCTATCCCGTTGCTGCAGCCGACGTCGGGCAAGATCGGGGTGAGATTTCCGCCAAGGTCGAGGAGATACAGAGTGCCGGGCCGATCGCCGATCGGCATCGTGCCGCACAGGACCTCGCCCGACGGCGTCGCCGACACGTCGTTGAAGCGGCCGCCGACCTCGCCGGGAGCCTGGGCCACAACCGTGGGCTCGCCCCCGTCCCAGCGGCGGATCAGGCCGTCCTCGCCGAACAGAAGGATCGATCCGTCGTCGCCGAAGACGAAGCCGCCCAACTTGGCGGCCAGGTCGAAATGCTCCGGGTCGCCGGCCAGGTCCCATCGGTAGAGGCGGCCAGCCTCGATGTCGACCCAGTAGAGGCGGGCCTCGTCGGAATTCCAGAGAACGCCTTCGCCCAATCGACAACGACAGTCGATCCTGAGTTCCGCCCTCACCGGTTTCATAGCGATGCAAGCTCCGGGTGCGCCGCCAAGATCCTGTCCCAACGCGACCGATAGCTGGGGTGGGCGTCGAGGTCTGGCGCAAACCCCAGTTTGAGGTATGTCTTGACGGCCGGTATGCGGTGGTCGTCGGTATGGAGGACGGCCGCGGGCAGGCCGAGACGCCGGAATTCGTGCAGACAGGCGGCCGTCATTCAGTAGCCGAGAGATTTGCCCGCATGCTCCGGATGGGTACCGACGAAGTGGACGTAGCCGACCCCCTCCCCGTCTCCGCTGCCGACTCTTCGTCGCCCGGCCGCAGAGGCCGGATCTCGTACCCGGACGGGAGGTTGAGGTTCGGAAGCCCGTCCAAATCGGGTCTTCGGAACAGCAGGCCCGGCAACCGCGGTTCGGTCGGTTTTTGGCGTGTTTTCGGCTCTCATGGGCCTTGGGTCGGGTTGGTCGGGGGCGAATCGAGGGTCGCCGGTCGTTCGGCCGGGTTGCGGAAGTCGGGCACTCGGACGGGAACGCCGCCGTCGGCGATGGAGATCTGGCTGCAGAGTCCGGCCGCCGTCCACTCGAGCGAGGCGTACACGTCGATGTCGAGCGGCGCGTCGTTTCGAATCGACTCGGCGAACAGGCGCGCCACCTGGTAGTCGCCCCCTCCGTGTCCGGCCTGACGGCCCGCCTCGAGGTGGGCCCGCCAGTCCGCCGGCAACGCGTCCCAAAAGTCGTCCAGGGGGCGCCATCGCCGGCGGCATCGACCCCCTGGCTCCGGTTCGTTCGGGCCGACATAGATTCGGGATTCGGTCGCCCCTCCCCGCCCGCTCTCATAGGCGCCGAGGGTGCCCTGAAGCGAGTAGAACGTCATCTCCGGCCGGTTGCTCATCATGTCGAGCCGAAGTTTGAGCAGCGACCCGTCCGAGAGTTTGGCGAGCGTGAGGGTTGTGTCGTCGTGGGGATGCTCGGGGTCGGTGCGGACTCCGGTGCCGAGACAGGTTACCGACTCGATTCGGACGTCGGGGCTTTGCTCCCGGAACCACTGCATCGGGGGTCCGATTTCGTGGGTGATGTAGGTGTTGCCGGGAACCCCGACCTGCCAGAAGTACCGCCACGTCGGAGAGCCGTCCGGGTTGTGGTGGAGGGCCCGAACTTCGTGGATGTACTCTCCCTCGGCGAAGTAGATCTTTCCGAAGACCCCGTCTCGGACGAGATGCCGCACGAGGATGTTCTCGGGGAGATAGCAGTAGTTCTCGGCCATCATGTACGCCTTGCCGCTGGACTGGACGGCGTCGAGGAGGCGCCAGCACTCTTCCAGGCTGACGGCCGCGGTGACCTCGCCGAGGACGTGCTTGCCCGCGTTCAGCGCCTGAACCGCCTGGGGTACGTGGAGGTTCATGGGCGTGCCGATGACGACCGCGTCCACGTGATCCAGCATCTCGTCGAAACGGGTGAAGCCCCGATCGATGCCGTGCTGGGAAAGCTGGGCCTGAAGGGTGCGCTCGTCGATCTCGCAGAGGGCGGCCACTTCGACGCCGGGCACGGCCCGGAAGCCGGCTATGGCCGAAGCCCCGCGCTTGCCGACGATGCCGATTCGGATAGATGCCATCGAACTCGCAGACCTCGGTGCCTGAGAGGAGTGTATTTCGTTTTCGCCGCCGTTCCGAGCCGGGCCGGGTTTTTGATCGACACCGCTTGCGAGTAGCCTTAGGCGATGCGGATCGTTCGGTACCGTTTGGGCGCGCACATCCACTATGGACAGACTTCGGGCGATGGATCCGGGTCGGTCGAGCGGCTGTCGGGAGACCTCTTCTCCGGTCTGAGACCGACTGGGGACGTCGACTTTCCGGACGCCATCCTGGCCCCGATCGAGCCCCCGATGGTGATCGGCATCGGACTGAACTACCGAAAGCACGCCGAGGAGACGAACGCCCGCATTCCCGAGCACCCGGTCGTGTTCTTCAAGGCTTTGTACGCGGTGTGCGGTCCGGAGCAGCCGATCCGTCTGCCGCGCGGGGAAAGTCGACTACGAGGCGGAGCTCGCCGTGGTCATCGGACGCACGTGCCGGGACGCAGACCGAGACTCGGCCCTGAGCTTCGTTCTCGGGTACACGGCGGCAAACGATGTCAGCGCCCGCGACTGGCAGAAGGAGTGGGGCGGTTCCCAGTGGTCGCGCGCCAAGAGCTTCGACACCTTCTGCCCGCTCGGCCCGGTTCTGGTGACGGCCGACGAGTTCGGCGACCCGAACGACAAGCGAGTCCGGGCGACCCTCAACGGCGAGGTTGTCCAAGACTGGACCACGGCCGACATGATCTTCGACGTGCCGACCCTGATCGAGTTTTTGAGCGCCGACACCACGCTGCCGGCCGGGACCGTCGTTTTGACCGGCACGCCCCACGGTGTCGGCATGGCGCGGACGCCGCCCCGGTTTCTGAAGCCGGGCGATCGGATCGAGGTCGAGATCGAAGGCGTCGGCGTGCTCGGGAATCCGGTGGAGTGAGGCGTCGCGGGCGAGCTTCGGTTCGCGTCGAGTCGTCGGGGCCGGGGCCCGTGTATGCTGGCACCGTCATGCCGCCGGAAAAGCCTTTCTGGACCCGTCGAGCCCTCCTCGCCACCGGAGTCGCGGCCGGAATGGCCGGTCTGACCAAGGGGTTCGCCGCCGCGGATGTTGCCCAGACCGCTCCGTCTTCGGTTCGTTCGGACCAGCGCCGCCGCTCTCTCCGATTTGCCCATCTGACCGACATCCACGTTCAGCCGGAACGAGAGGCGGCGGAGGGGTTTGCCGCTTGCCTGCGGCACGTCCAGTCGGTCGAGGACGCTCCCGAGTTCATCATGACGGGCGGCGACCTGATCATGGACGCGTTCCGGGCCGACCACGATCGGACGAAGGTTCAGTGGGACCTGTTCGCCAAGGTCGTGTCCGCCGAGTGCTCGCTTCCGGTCGAGCACTGCATCGGCAACCACGACGTGTGGAGCTTTCAGAGTCGGGAGGACAACGCCGAACACGCCGCCAAGGCGGTCAAAAGGTGGGCTCTGGCCGAACTCGGCCTCGAGTCGCCCTATCGGACCTTCGTGCGGGGAGGTTGGCGCTTCGTGGTGCTCGATTCGACCTTTCCGTCCGGTTCGAGCTACACGGCCCGGTTGGACGACGAGCAGTTCGAGTGGCTCAGGCACACGCTTCGGGAAGGCGATCCCGGTCAGCCGGTTCTGATCGTGTCCCACATCCCGATCCTCGCCGCGTGCGCCTACTTCGACGGCGACAACGAGAAGTCCGGGAACTGGGTCGTGCCGGGAGCGTGGATGCACATCGACGCCCGGCGCATCAAGGATCTCTTCCGCCAACACCCGAACGTGAGGGCGGCCATCAGCGGGCACATCCACCTGATCGACCGGGTGGAGTACCTCGGGGTGTCCTACTTGTGTCACGGCGCGGTTTGCGGGGGGTGGTGGAGCGGCGACTATCAGGAATGCGCTCCGGGGTACGCGCTGGTCGATCTGTTCGACGACGGGACGATCGAGTCGCAGTACGTCGCGTTCGGGTGGACCCCCCGAACGTAAACGAGCCCCGGTTCGGTGCGGTCGAACTCGGGGCGAACGATATGGGTCGGACTCGAAGACAGAGCCCGGGTTTTAGGACGAGTACTCCATGAACTTCGGCTCCTGCTCCTTGACCGGTTCGGGTTGCGGATCCCGCTCCCATCCCGGGCCGGCGAACAGAGGGGGCTGCTCGCACAGCGTCCGGGGATGGCGGTCCCGGTGCAGAAGGAACTTGGCCGTCGACTTCATGTAGCCGAGAGCCTTGCGCCGCAATTCCAGAACTCGGCGGGCTCGCTCGAACCGCAACGGGTTCGCCTGCATCAGCCGGCCGACTCGGCTCCCGAGCCGATCGATCCGATGGGCCTGGACCGCGGCGGAAAACTGCAGACGGGCCACCTTCTCGTGGACCGGCCTCTCACTCTCCGAAAGTTGCCGTGTGTCGTCGACGACACGCCTGACAAATGCACGCTCGACACGCTCGATCAAACGCATGTTCTCACCTCCATGACGGAGAACGGTCGGGGAGAATGCACGAGTCATTCTCTTTCGATTCGTCTGCGAGGTTAGCTGCCGGGTTAGAGCCGAAAGTACTCTTCCGAGACGGATTCACCCCTAAGGTTGGGTCCCCCGCTCCGGCGGAATCGCCGGATTCGACTGGCAATACAATACCACAATTATCGGGCGGGCGTAGTTCCCACTCCCATGCCAGTTTTCCCCATGAAGCGAAATTCAGGCTCCGGAGGCGGCGACTCGCCGGTTCATCTCCGCCACGAGGGACTCGAGTTCCCGACGGTAGGTCTCAAGCCTTTCCGCGATGGCCGGGTCGAACGCGCCCAAAATCCGGACCGCGAGCAGGCCCGCGTTCTTCGCGTTTCCGATCGCCACCGTCGCGACCGGAATCCCGGCCGGCATCTGAACGATCGAATAGAGCGAGTCGAGCCCGCCGAGGGTCTGGGTCGGGACCGGCACGCCGATCACGGGCAGCGTGGTGAGGGACGCCACCATGCCTGGGAGGTGGGCGGCGCCGCCGGCGCCGGCGACGATGACCTGCAGGCCTCTCTCCCTCGCGGTCTGGGCGTATTCGACCATGGCGAGCGGGGTGCGGTGGGCGCTGACCACGCGCATTTCGTAGGGGACCGAAAACTCGGCCAGCACGTCGGCCGCCGCCTGCATCGTGGCGAGGTCGCTGTCGCTCCCCATGATGATGCCGACTCGAGGCGCGCTCATGCCGCCATGTTACCGGCGAGGCGGGCGCCCCGTTTGCGCGACGCCGCCCGCTCCCCCACCGGCGACCCGATCAGCCCCAGATCAGCTCGGGGCGCACCACGATCGTCTCCTCCCGGTCGGGACCGACGCTGACGATCGCGACCGGGGTCGCCGTGTACTCTTCGATCATCTCGAGGTAGTCCACGGCCTCCGAAGGAAGGTCCGAAATCCGGCGCGCCGAGCGCAGGTCGCCGGACCATCCGGGCATTTCGGCGTAGACCGGTTCGACCCGCGCCAAGACGTCGGTGCTCTGGGGGACGTGCCGCACGATGTCGGAACCGGGTTGTCCGGGCAGGCGGTATCCGACGGCCGCCTTGACCCTGTCGAAACCGCTCAGGATGTCCATCCGGGTCACCACGAGGCCGCTGAGCGAGTTGAGCCGGCAGCTGTGGCGCAGGAGAACGAGGTCGAGCCACCCGCAACGGCGGCCTCGTCCCGTGGTCGTCCCGAACTCCTTTCCGTGCTGGCGGATCCACTCTCCGACGTCGTCGTGCAGTTCGGTCGGGAACGGCCCGGCGCCCACGCGGGTGGTGTACGCCTTGCACACCCCGAGAACGCCGTCGATGGCCCGGGGGCCGACGCCGGTGCCGAGACAAGCTCCGCCCGCGACGGGGTGGCTGCTCGTCACGTACGGATAGGTGCCGCTGTCGAGGTCGAGGAAAGCGCCCTGGGCCCCTTCGAAGAGCACCCGTCGGTCGGCCTGGACCGCGTCTTGAACGAGAACGTCGGTGTCGGCGACGAACTCCCTCAGACGGGACGCGTAGCCGGCGTACTCGTCGAACAGCTCTCCGAACTCGAGCGGCTCGCCGCCCAGCATCTCGATCAGGCGGTTCTTGTAAGCCAGCACGTCGCGCAGCCGGACCGGGAACACGTCGGGATCGACGAACTCGTGCATCCGGATTCCGAGCCGCTGGACCTTGTCGGTGTAGGCGGGTCCGATTCCCCGCGAAGTCGTCCCGATCATGTTCGCGCCGCGGGACTGCTCTTCGAGTTGGTCGAGAATCCGATGGTACGGGAAGACGACGTGACAGGACGCGCTGATGAGCAGGCGCCCCAGCTCCGGGCGCATCGCCCGGGTTCGGTCGAGCTCTTCGAGGAGGCTCTTCGGGCAGATCACCATGCCCCCGCCGAGAACGGCGGTGACCCCGGTGTGGAGGATTCCCGCGGGAAGCAGGTGGAACCGAAACTCCTCGCCCCCGATGATGACGGTGTGTCCGGCGTTGTTCCCGCCGCTGTAGCGCACGACGACTTCGGCTTGGCCGCCGAGGACGTCGACGAGCTTTCCCTTGGCTTCATCGCCCCATTGGGCGCCAACGATCACTAAAGAAGGCATTCTGATCTCCGGCGAACGTTCTGGGGATGTTGACGCCAAGAAGGGCCGACGTCCCCAAGGTCGAGGATCCGCCGGCCCTTTCCGAGGCCGTTCCGCCTTCTCTCAACCAGGGGATTATACGCCAGCGGGTCGGTCCCCATCGCCGGTGGGTGTTTCGATCAGGGCGTTTCGGGGGACGGGGCGCGGAACGCGTCGGCAGCCCGCCGCACCGCGTCCCGGTAGGCCTGTTCGGCCGCCTTGAGCTTGTCGTCGATCGCCTGAAATCCGGGGTTCGATTCCCGCATTCGGGCGAGTTCCGCCTCGAGGTTGGCCTTGGTGCCGGCCGTAGCCGTGTTCGCCTGGCCGGCGAGGGCCTGCCATTGGGAGCGGACCTCCTGCAGGTTCAGCGCGGCGTCGATCTTGGCGATCTGGGCCGAGACGTTCTGGTCCCACCACTCGCGGGTGCCGGCGGGAAGGGGCACGCCGGCGATCTGGGACTGGACGTCCGTCAATGCGGTTCGGGCGGCTTCGAGCGACGCGGTCGGCGATTCGACCCCGAGTTTCGAAGCGTCTTCGAGGGCGGCTCGATGGACCGCGTTCAGGGCCGCCTTCGAATTCTGGAGGGCCTTTTCGCCCTGCTCGCGGGCTTCCTGCCAGGCCGGAGACCCGCATCCGACGGCGACGACGAGCGCCGCCGCGACGATCAGGCCGAGCACACCCCGTCGGGCTGGGGTCGGGACGTTGGAGAGCGCCATCACCTCGTGTGACGCCGGGCGATCTCGGCCCGTTGCCGGACCGAGACCATTGGTCGGCTATCGGGCCGTCGGGGAGAAGAAGCGGGCAGCCGTCTCGACATCCTCGCGAGTCAGGCCGTGTCCGGCTTCGAGCCACGTCGCCTCGACCGATGCTCCCAGTCGCTCGAGGTATTCGACCAGCCGTTCGGCGTAGACGGACGGGGTGATCGGGTCGTGGGTGCCGGCGGACAACCCGACCCGCACCCCCTTCAAGTCGGGCGGCGCGTCGGGTTGGATCGGGATCATCGGTCGCAGCAGGAAACCGCCGGCCAGGGTGCCCGGATGGAGGATCATGAGCGCGGCCGCCATGTTGGCTCCGTTCGAGTAGCCGAGGGCCCAAACCTGCTTCGGGTCGAATCCGTACCCGTCGGCCGCCTCAGCCACGAAGGCGGCGAGATCGGCGGCCCGCTTGCGAAGGTCCTCGAGGTCGAAGACTCCCTCGGCGATGCGTCGGAAGAACCGGTTGGCGCCGTTCTCGACGACCCGCCCGCGGGGGCTGAGAATCCCGAAGCCCGGAGCGACCCGCTCGGCCAACGGGATGGGCCCGTTTCGTTTCCGCCGGTGCCGTGCAGGGCGAGGATCACGGGCCGGTTGGGCGCCGCGCGAGCCGAGTCCGGGTCGCCGGGGACATAGCGATGGATGTGGCTGAGGGTCACTTCAGCGGGCCTCTCGAGCGGGGGCGCGCCGGTCGCCGACTTTCAGCGGAGCGACCAGTGGGGGCAGAGCGCGTTCGATCAGCTTTCTTTGCGGTTCGAGCCACATCGGGAGCATCAGCCCGGTCCCCAGTTCTTCTACAGGTTCGTCGACGTCGAATCCGGGCTGGTTGGTGGCGATCTCGACGAGGATGCCGCCGGGTTCGCGGAAGTAGATCGACCGAAAGTAGGTTCGGTCGAGAATGCCGCTCGCCGCCAGACCGGCGCGTCGAACGCGGTCCAAGATCAAGGCGTGCGAGTCGTCGTCGGAGGTGCGGAACGCGATGTGGTGAACCGAACCGTGGCCACCGCGGGCCTGAGACGGGTCTTCGGTCGCAACCAGGTCGAACGTGCCGAAGTCCGCGTTCGGACCGGCCGTCGACCGGTAGCGCGTGAGCCCGTTCTCGTACTCGGCGGCGGTGAACCCCAGCAAGTCGCGCAGAACGGCCGCCGTGGCCGTCTCGTCGGCGCGATCGGCCCGAACTGGAGCCGTTGCCGACGCGATTCCGCGGATTTCGAAGTCGCCCGGCACGTCGGACTCGGGGACGGGCACGTAGGGGCGGAGCGACTCCGTTTCCACCATCTGGAGAAGGATTCCGTCAGGGTCGGCGAAGAGAAGGCGGCGCTGGTTGCCGACCACCGACTCGTCCAGCGGGGGGAACCCGGCCCGGGTCAACCGTTCGCGCCAGTACCCGGCCGCACCGATCGGCACCTCGAAGCCGATCTCGGATACGGCGCCGCACCCAACCGTGGCCCGCCGTCCGTCGGGGTAGTGGAAAAAGGTGAGCGCCGTTCCCGTGGTTCCGGCGCCGTCGCCGTAGTAGAGGTGGTAGGCCCCGGGGTCGTCGAAGTTGACCGTCATCTTGACGAGCCGCATGCCCAGGACGCCGACGTAGAAGTCGAGGTTGGTCTGGGCCGAGCTGGCGACCGCGGTGACGTGGTGGATTCCGCCGACGACGGGCATCTGATTTGACATCAAAACATCCAACCGCCAACGGCCGGACCGGGTTCCCCTTCGACGGCACTCGGACGATCGGGCCGGCGCGTCGCGCTCGGGTGTTCGCAAGGGGACCGAATCGGTTCGTTCCCTGCCCGTCTTCAACTTCGGGGGTTCTGGTTATCGAGTTTGAAAGACAGGGGAATCCTGAGAAATCTAGGGGGTGGTTGGGGTCGATCCTTGCGGAAAATCGCGCAATCCGGGATCAAATCCGTCCTAATTTCAGTCCTTCCTACAATAGTTTCGTCCACTGACCGGTTTTCGAACGTATTCTAAAATCATTGTTGGCCGAGTCCCCAATGCCGTAAGTGAAACCCGCCGAAAGGCACCTGCTCACCGAGGCCAGGTCCGTATAACATAGCGGTCGTTCAAGTATTCCGTTCGGCGAAGAGCCGTTTCAGAGAATTCGAGCGACGCTTAAGACCGTCGATAGAGGACGTGGCGTCATGAATTCGCCCAACCCGCCGTTTGAAACGGTGAGTTCTCCGCACCGAAGAAGACCATCCATGGGTCCATTACAATCCCCGCCGACCGCGGGCATATCGGGTTCGGAAGTTTTGGCCGGTCTCGGGGCCGACGAGCTTCTCGAGTCGATGCCAGATGGGGTGATTCTCCTCGACGGGCACGGCACGGTCGTCTACGCCAACGCCATGGCCGAGGTGGTGCTCCACCGCCCGCGGCATCGCCTGATCGGCATGGCGTTTGGGACGCCCGATCTGATCCAGGGCGGCCGCGAGATTTCGGTGCGTTCGCTTCACGGTCAGCGTCTCGTGATTCGCGTGGCCGCCAAAGAGACTCCGGAGCATTTCGGATTCCGATACGTCGTCACGTTGAGGGATGAGACGTCGCGGGCGCGAGACCGGGACGAGCTGGCCCACAAGCTGCTCTTGGACGAACTGACCGGGCTGTACAACCGCCGCGGCCTGATGGTGTTGGGCGAGCAGCAGCTGAGGCTCGCCGAACGCCTCCAAAGGTCGGTGGCGGTGCTCATGCTCGACCTCGACGGGTTCAAGGCGATCAACGACACGCTCGGTCACGCCGCAGGCGACGCGGCCCTCGTCGAGGCGGCCCAGATTCTGACCAGTTCGTTCCGGCGCTCCGACATCGTCGCCCGATACGGCGGCGACGAGTTCGTCGTGATCGCCTCGGGAGCGCGGGAAAAGTACCTGCAGAGACTCTTGAGTCGGGCAAACGAGAGGCTGAACCACCGGAATGCGGCGTCCGAACTCCCCTACCGTCTGTCGATGACGATCGGAGAGACGTTCTTCTTCAACGGTCGAGAGGCGACGCTCGACCAGCTGATCGAAGAGGCCGATCGACGCATGTACAGCCGGAAGCGCGGGGTCGAAGGCCGCATCGGTCTGGGCGGCCGACTCGTTGTGAACACCGATCCGGAGCCGGCGTAGGATTCCGGTCGGCCGAAACCGGGAGGGATCGGTCGGTATCAGTCGGGCCACACGAACCGGGTGTCGACCCCGACCTGGACCTTCGATCCGTGCTCCGAAACGATCTCGATGCCGCCGTCGACGGGTTCGATCTGGGCGACGTGCCCGAAGTGGATGTCGATCGGGGCGACCCCCATGACGGTGCGAACGATCGTCGGCTTGTCGGCGTCCATGGCGATCGTGGTCGCGAACCCCTTGCGCACGAACGGGTTCTCGGACGCGGATTCGGGCATGCCGAACCCGAAGTAGCCGGTCAGTTCCTCGACTCCGAGGACGGCCACGTGGCGCCCTCGCCAAGGCGCATAGTGGCGGCCGCCGTTCGACAGCCAGAGAACCGTCCCGTTGAGGACGCGGGGGTCTTTCAGGCTGAACCAGACAAAACCCTGTTCGGGGAAGGACACGGCCGACCACGCCCGGGTCGTGCCCCGCTTGCTCAGAACCTGCACGAGATCGGAGAATCCGGAGTGGGTGGGGTAGCGGGTCAGATCGCTCACCCCACCGACCGCGGTCGGCACCTGACGCAGGTCGGTGAACTCGGCGCCGGGCTTGAGGTACGAGTAGCCCCCTTGGGCGGGCTCCTCGAAGTCCCCCGGATAGACCTGACCGAACTCGAACTCGCTGACCGACACGAGCCCGCTGCCCGCCTTCTGGGGGAACTGGAGCATCGGGTGCGTTCCGAAGCACATCGGCCCGGACACGCCGGAGATCGAGTGGGA
>JBDNCL010000081.1:0-11492 GCA_046719655.1 Fimbriimonadaceae bacterium | reverse complement strand
AGCGGCTTGCTCAGGACGGCGGCTGGCTAGACGGGGCCACCCTCAGGCACCACAGCGCCACCTCTAGGGTCTACGAGGTTCGGCTGGAGTTTCGCATGCAGGCGGTCAGCGCGGCGGAGTGGGCCGCGAGCCAGAGCGTGGTCACGAACGGCGACGGGGTCGGGACCGGTTCGGACCCTGCCGCACCCGTCTCGCCCGACCCCGTCGTCCCCGTGCCGGGCGCGCCTCCCCGGCCCCCGAATCCCGACCGCCCCTGAACGAGCCGACCGCCTAGGCGAAACGACGCAGACGCAGGGCGTTCGAGATGACGGACACGCTCGACAGGGCCATCGCCAGCGAGGCGAAGACCGGGTGGAGGAAACCGAACGCGGCCAACGGGATTCCCAGCGTGTTGTACACGAACGCGAAGAAAAGATTCTGCCGGATCGTGCGGTTCAGGGCCCGGCTCAGCCTTACGAGCGTGGGCAGGTCGGATATCTTCGAGTGGGCCAGCGTGACCTCGGCCGCGTCGATGGCGATCTCCGATCCGCTCCCCAGCGCGACCGAAACGTCGGCTTTGGCTAGGGAGGGGGAGTCGTTGATCCCGTCTCCCACCATCATGACCCTCTTGCCCTCGGCGTGGTACGCGTCGACCAGGCGAAGCTTGTCGTTCGGCATGAGGTCGGCGTGCACTCTCTCGATGCCGAGCCGTTCGGCCACGACGACGGCCGCCTCGGGGCGGTCGCCGGTCAGCATCGCGACCTCGAACCCTTCGGCCCGAAGCTCGGCCACGGTCGGGGCCGCGTCCGCCTTCAGCGGGTCCTCGTACACGAAGAGCGCCTCGATCTTCCCGTCGACGCTCATGGCGGAGAGGGTCTCGGCCGACCCGCCCGAAGAAGGTCCGTCCGCGTTCAGCTTCTCGAGCAGCGCGGACCCATCGCCCATTTCGGCGACCCACGACAGACGTCCCAACCGAACTTCGAGAGGGGCCTCGGTCCCGGCGCCACCCGCCAGAGCCACGGCCGGCGCCACCCGACCGACCAATCCGAGCCCGGGCTTCTCGTGGACCTCCACGGCCGTCGCCGGTTGGATGCTCTGCGACTCGGCGTGGGCGACCAGTGCCCGGGACAGGGGATGGTCCGACCATTTCAGCAGACCGGCGGCGAGACCCAGGGCCGTCGGCGCCGGCATCTGATCGGTGACGATCCGGGTGAGTGAGGGGCGACCTTCGGTCAGCGTGCCCGTCTTGTCGAAAGCGACCACATCGACCGACGCCGCCTTCTGGAGCGACGCCGCGTCTCGAACCAAGATGCCGAGCAGGGCGGCCCGACCGATGCCGACCATGACCGCGATCGGCGTCGCCAGACCCAAAGCGCACGGACAGGCGATGATCAGAACGGCCACGAAGTTGACCAGGGCCGTGTCGAGGCGGCCGGTCGCGAGGTACCACCCGGCCAGGGTGGCGACCGCAACCACGAGCACGACGGGGACGAACACGCCGGTGATGCGGTCAGCGAGGTGCTGCAGCGGCGCCTTCGACCCCTGGGCGGCCTGAACGACGCGGATGATCCGGGCCAGCCTGGAGTCGGCGCCGAGACTCGTCGCTTCCGCCACGATCCGGGCGTTCTGATTCAGCGTTCCCGCGAAGATCGTCTCTCCGGGCCCCTTTTCAACCGGCATGCTCTCGCCGGTCAAGAGGCTCTGGTCGAAGGCCGATTCGCCTTCGCGGACGATTCCGTCGACGGGGACCAGTCCCCCCGGCCGGACGTAGAAGACATCCCCGATCCGAACCTCCTCCACCGGCACCTCGGTTTCGGCCCCGTCCCGCACGACGACGGCCGTCTTCGGCGACCGGGAGAGCAGCTTGCGGATCGCGTCTCCGGTGCGGTGTCGGGCCCGCGCTTCGAGCCACCTTCCGAGCAGAACCAGGGTGATGATGGCGGCGGCGACCTCGAAGTAGACGTGAGGCTCGTGCCCGGCGTGGGCCGAGGGCGGGAAGTGCCGGGCCGTCGTGAGGACGCTGTACCCGTACGCCGAACCGGTACCGATGGCGATCAGCACGTTCATGTCGGCGGTGCGCTGGAGCAGCGCCTTCCAGGCCAGGGCATAGAAGCGGGCTCCGGAGACGAACACCACCGGCGTCGTCAGCACGAGCTGAATCCAGGCCGGCATCTCCCAAACCCCGGGAAGGTGCATCGCGAAAACCATCAGCGGGGCCGTCGACGCGGCGGCGAAGGCCAGCCGGAGCCCCAGCGCGCGCCGCTCCGCCCTTTGCTTCGACTCGGCGTCGTCTTCCGTCAGCGACGGCATCGGAGCCGCGGCGTAGCCCGCCTTTTCGATCGATGCCACGAGCCGCTCCAGAGGCAGGCTCGGGTCGGCGGCGATCCGGGCCGTTTCGGTGGCGAGGTTGACCGCGACCTTTTGGACTCCCGGTACCCGGGAAACGACCTTCTCCACCCGGGCGACGCACGCGGCGCAGGTCATCCCGGAAACCCGGAGCTGGTGGGGTTGGATCTCGAGCGACGTCGGGGCCGCCTGGGCGGTGCCTTCGGGGTTTGGACCTGCCCGGCCGCTCTCTGGTCGGCGCCGGCGGTCTCCGCAGAAGAAGGCGACGATGCCCGCGATCGCCGCCAGCGCGAGCATGACGACTCCCGCGGGAGTCAATCGGCGACCTCGAAGCCGGCCTCGTCCAAAGCCTGCCGGACGGCGGTGTCGCTCGCGGTTTCGTCCGCCTCGACCACGATCGTCTGGGTCGGCACGTCGACGACGACTTTGGCGACGCCGGCGAGCGGGGTCAGGCAGGCGACGACCTTTTCGGCGCATCGCTCGCAGCGGATGCCTTCGCTTCGGTACTTCAGAGTCTTCATGTCGGCTGGGTCCTCCCGTCTCAAAATCGGAAGTTGAGCTGGATTCCGGGGTGCTTCATCCGGGCCAGGTGCAGGCTCACCGCGACGTCATTCCGCATTTTGGACAAGATGGCGTGCGTGTGTTCGGTGTCGTTCACGACCTGAAGAACAAGGCTATCGTCGAGTTCGAGGTTGGCCCCGAAAGGGTATCCGACCATGCGGCCGATCGTCGAGTACTTGACACTCGCAAAGCCGGTGATTCCCGTCTCGGGGATCCGCTTGGCGAAAGTCAAGAAAGCGGCGTGGCCTTCCGGAGTCGACAGCCGATCCGCCGCCGCCCCAAGGACAACGCTCGGCAGCTCCCCTCTCTCGGGGGTGATGAACCAGGCGCCGCGAGGTTGGACCTCCCCCGTTGCCGGGTTCCATTCGATGCCGGCCGTGACTCGCGGGGTCACGCGATAGTCGAGCGTCATGCGTTGTCGGGCGTCTCGCTGTCCGATGCTCAGGTAGCGGACGTTCAGATTCCAGACCGTTTCGATTTCGCCCTCCCGGAGCGAACGAGCCTCGCCGGCACACCCGGCTCAAGTCGGGGCCATCGTTGGGCTGGGGGTCGCCGGAGCGGTCGGAGGCTCCGCGGCGGCGGGCTCCTGAGCCCAACCGAATGCGGGTGCCATGCCGAGCATCGCCGCAAGCACGCCCCAACCGAATCTTGCCGAGATCGTCGTCATGGTGTTTCAACCGAGATACGTGGATGATACCCCAAGGGGGTATGTGGCGAAATCAGGATCGCAGAAGCCGGCTCAGGGCCAGGCGAAACTCGTCGACCAGGTCCTCCTGGCTCATCTGGGTGCAGTGCGCGTGTTCGGTCCCGCTGCCGTGCCCGATGATGCAGGTTTCCAGGTGGCTGGCCAGCAACTCGGCGCCCAGCTGGTCCATCGCGCCGCGGACCGCCGCAAGCTGGGTCAGGATCTCGAGACAGTAGCGATCTTCGGCCACCATCCGGCGCAAACCCGCGACCTGGCCCTCGATCCGAGCGAGGCGACGGTCGAGCGTCGCCTTCGAGGAGGTTCGCATATCTCAGAATACCCCATGGGGTATCTGCAGGCTAGAGAAGAAAAAACGGAGCCGGCCGAGGCCGGCCCCGATCGCCCAGAGCATCCGTTCGAGCACGTTCCCGAACACTCCCCAAGCTCGTTGCCGCGAGGGGATCCGTTTTTCGAGGCGATTCGCTTCTGAGATCGGACGATGCAATCGGCGTGCCAAAAAACCCCGTCGCCGCATCGGGAGACGGGATCTTGGGCCGAAACTCGGGAATCGGGTTCAGGCGAGGGGCCGGGTGCTCGCCGGTCCGGAACCGGGCAAGATCACATCGGCGACCGCATACGACCGGCGGATGTCCTGGAGGCAGACCTTGGCCCGGTGGCCGATGTAGTCGCTGCCGTCCATCAACTCGATGTAGTAGCCGTTGTCCGTCCACCCGACGACCTTGTTGGAGTTCTCGAACGATGATCGGCGGACGTTGCATTCGACGACCTGGGCGCGACGGTAGCCCATGAACTGGCGATCGAGCTCTTCGATCGTGCCGGTTCGAATCTCGTACTCCTCGTACTCCATGTCGAAGTTGGCCCGGATGAAAATGCCGTGCCGCATCTCGTGCTCGAGCTCTTCGACGTTCTCGCCGTCGGCCCCGATGAGGGCTTCGACAACCGCCGGGTGGCACTCGACCAAGAAGGCGTTTCCGGGTTCGGGCAGCTTGCGCCACATGTCCCGCTCGATCCAGATCGAAACCGTCTCCTTGGAGTAGATCCGCCCGCGGCCTTCGCACATCGGGCACTCTTCCGTGATCGCCTCGGTCACCGACTCGCCGGTCCGCTTGCGGGTGATCTCGACCAGCCCCAGAGAGGAGATGCGTCCGACGCGGGTGCGGGCACGGTCGCGCGCCAGCCGCGCCTTGAAGTGCTCCAGAACCTTTTTGCGGTCCTCTTCCGACTCCATGTCGATGAAGTCGATCACGATGATGCCGCCCATGTCGCGCAAACGCAGCTGACGGCAGACTTCGTCCGCCGCTTCGAGATTGGCGCGCAGGATCGTGTCGGAGAGCGAGGTCGATCCCACCTGCTTCCCCGTGTTGATGTCGATCGCGGTCAGGGCCTCCATCTCGTCGACGACCAGATAGGCGCCCGACTTGAGCCAAACCTTGTGCTGGAGAAGGCGCTCGAGATCGGACTCGATGCCAAAGGCGTCGAAGACCGGCGTGTCCTTGTCGTACAGGTGGATCTTCGACCGCATCGAGGGGGCCACGACTCCGGCCACCAGGTGGACCTTCTCGTACTCTTCGGGGTCGTCGATGATCATCTGCTCGATCTCGTCCCCAAACATGTCGCGGATGGTCCGGTAAAGCAGGGTTTGGTCGCGGTGGACGCACGCCGGAGCCCGTTGGCGCTTCGCGTTGGCGAGCACCTGTTGCCAAAGCTGCACGAGGAACAGGGTGTCCTGCCGCAACTCGGCTTCGGTCCGGCCTTCGCACTCGGTGCGCATGATCAGGCCGAAACCCTCGGGAACGATCTTGTCGCCGATCTTGCGGAGCCGCTCGCGCTCCGCCCGGTCCTCGATCTTCCGGCTGACGCCGACATGGTTGGCCTCGGGCATGACGACGACGTACCGACCCGGGAGCGCGATGCGCGTCGTGACCCGGGCGCCCTTCGTGCCCCTCGGGCCCTTCGTGACCTGGACCATCAGCTGTTGGCCGGGCTTGAGCAGGTCGGCGATCTTCCGACGCCTCAGCTCGGACCGCTTCAGGCTGGCCGGCGACAGGTCGCCGGGATCGTCGGGGACGATGTCGGCCACGTAGAGGAATGCGTTGCGCTCCAGTCCGATGTCGACGAACGCGGCGTCCATTCCGGGCAGAACGTTCTGGACGATGCCCTTGAAGATCGACCCGACGACCCGCTCTTCGCGTTCGACGCGGTACTCCATGAGCTCGCCGTCTTCCAGACAGGCGATCCGGGTCTCTCGATTCGAGACGTTGACGACGATTTCGACCTTGGGTGCCCCCGAAGGAGCGGCCGCGATTCGGGATGGGGTAGGGCTTTTCTTGCGCGTGCGGCGCATGGGATCACTCGCTTGAAATTCGTTTCGGATTCGGGAAGCGCTTCCCACGGCTCCGTTTGGGCCGATATGGCGGAACGGAGAGAGTGTACCCTTGTCCCGGCCGGGATATCGGGCGCGGTCGCCGGAGTCCCCGGCGCCAGAAGGACGGAGGCAGATCCGCGGGGTAGATTCACAGCCGTGCCCATCTACGAGTACCGTTGCTCAGACTGCCAACGCAAGTTCTCGGTCCTGATCGGCATGACGGCCGAGCCGGACGACGAGGCTTGCCCTCACTGCGGCAGCAGGAACGCCCGCCGCCTCGTCAGTCGATTCAGCCGTCTCAAGTCGGAAGACGACCGGATGGACGAGCTCGCCGACCGGCTCGAGTCCGTAGGGGAGCCCGACAGCCCGGCCGAGATGCGCCGGCTCGTCAAGGAGATGGGAAAGGCCATGGACGAGGACATGTCCGACGAGTTGGAGGAGATGCTGGACGCCGACCTGTCGGGCGAGTCGGACGACGATTTCGGTTCCCGACTCGACTGACGACCTCGATCCGAAGCGCGCGACTCCCGTGTAACATAGCGTCCATGCCTCGAATGGGTTCGCTCCGGGTCGTTTGCGGCTCCATGTTCGCCGGCAAGACGGAGGAGCTCATCCGCCAGGCGCGCCGCGCGCTCTACGCGAAGAAGAAGGTGCAGGTCTTCAAGCCGAAGATCGACACCCGATACGACGAGTCGATGGTGGTGACCCACATGGGGGTGCGCCACGAGGCCAAGCCGGTCGCCGGGGTCGAAGAGTTGGCCTCCTCGATCGAGCCCGACACCCAGGTCGTATGCATCGAAGAGGCGCAGTTTTTCGACATGAGCCTGGTCGATCTGGCCGTGTCGCTCGCCGACCAAGGGCGCGAGGTGATCGTGGCGGGGCTCGACCAAGACTTCCGCCGCCGTCCGTTCGGGCCGATGCCCCTGTTGATGGCGGTCGCCGACGACGTCTTGAAGCTGCACGCGATCTGCATGAAGTGCGGTGCTCCCGCCAGCCACACGTATCGGACGATCGACGGCAAGCCCGCCCACTACGACGACCCGGTCGTCCTGATCGGCGCGACCGAGGCCTACGAGGCGCGCTGCCGAAAGTGCTTCCAGATTCGGGGCGAACCCAAGCCCAAGATCGCGGCCGAGCCTCCCCGGCCGGTCCGGCGGGTCCCCGGGCCGGCGAAGACGGACTAGGGTCGAGGCAAAAACAAACCTCCCGAACGGCGGCGCCGCCGTCCGGGAGGCAGACGTCTTCGGAAGGGCGGCTTACAGACCCGGTACCCGGATTCCGAAGATGCCGCGTCGGAGAAGGGTGTCGAGGAACAGGACCGAGTTCAGCGTGCCGGCGATCTCGTTGATGTTCGGCGTCTTGGTCGACGGGACGATCACGATATCGCCCGGTTGCATCAGGATGTTCTGGGTGGCGTCGCCCCGGGTCTCGAACCGGACGAAGTTGACCCGAAACCGCTGATACTGGCCGGGAAGGCCGGGCATCGGCCGGGCGACGAGAATTTCAGACAGCTTGGACCGGTTCGGGATTCGGTGTCCGGCCAGCGCCAGAACCTCGGCGATGTCCATCGGCTCCCGGTACGGGTAGACGCCCGGACGCGGAATCTCGCCGAAGACGAGGATCTTGTTGCGGTTGTCCTCTGGAATGTGGAGGTCGTCGCCGTCCTGAAGCTCGTAGTTCTGGGAGGTGTCCCCGAGGATCAGCATCGCGTGCAGATCGACCGGAATCCACTCGTTCATCCCGGCTCGGCGCAGGCGCGCTCTCCGGATGTCGGACTGACCGACGATGTAGCCGCCGGCCATGGTGAGAAGGTTGAGGATCGTCTCGCCGGGTCGGTACTCGAACTTGCCGGGAGATCGGAACGCGCCGCTCGCGTAGACCACCATCGGTCGAAAGCGCTCGATCGCCACCGAAACGCGGGGATCACGGATGCGCAGCTTCCGGATGAACTCCTGACGCAGTTCTTCTTCCAGCTCGGACGTCGTCTTGCCTTGGGCGCGGATGATGCCCACGAACGGGGCGCTGATGTTGCCATCCCGCCCGACCGTGACCGCGGCTTGAATCTGCGGTTCGTTGTAGACGCGGATCGAGATGACGTCGTCGACCTGGAGACGATAGGTGCCGTCTTGGCCGAGGGCGGGCAGTGCCAACATCCAAAGGCACAGCAGAATGAGCGCGGTCGAAATCCTTATCATGTGTCGCACCCTGACGTGCAGTTCCGTCTCGGACAGCCCGAACTAGAATCCATCATACCTCAGTTCGTTCGCTCGCCTCGAACGACCTTCTGCGACCTTCGACGACCACCGTCCACTCCCCTTTTCGGGGCACCGCCTTTTCGGTCGGGATATGCGGTAGACGCTCGCGGTAAACCTGTTGGTGCACTTTGGTCAATTCTCGGCAGATCGCGTATCTCCGGACCCCGAGTGCATCGTAGAGAGTCCCTAGTAGTTTGTCGGCACGGTGCGGCGATTCGAAGAGGACAAGAGTCAAGGGGCTGTCGGCGAACGGGGCCAACTCCTCGCGCATAGGCCCCGGCTTGCGGGGCAGAAAACCGAGAAATGCAAACCGCTGGGCGAAAAAACCGGACGCCATGAGGGCGGTTGTGACGGCGCTCGGTCCGGGCAAGGCGTCGACCCGGAGGCCGGCTTCGTGGCACAGGTCGGCCAACATCGCCCCCGGATCGCTGATCGCCGGCGCCCCGGCGTCGGTGAGGAGAACGGCCTGGGCTCCGGCTTCGATTTCGAGAACGTACTCCGACAGCGCCTTCGTCGACGTGTGCTCGTTGACGATCCGCATCGGCTTCCGGATTCCCAAATGGGCGGCCAGACGGGCGCTGACCCGGGTGTCCTCGACGAACCAGAGATCGGCGTCGCGGAGGGCGTCGGCCGCTCTCGGAGAAAGGTCCCCGAGGTTGCCGATGGGCGAGGCGATCAACTTTAGGCTTCCCGCCTCACCCATTCCCCATCACCCCTTGGTCGGGGCCGAAGCGTTCGGCCTGGCCGGGGTGTTGCCCGGCGGAGCCGCTTCGGCCGCCTCGCGCCGGGCGGCTTCCTCGTCGCGCTTTCGGGCCGCCCGCTCCTCTTCTGCGATTCGAGCCTGCTCCTTTTCGTTTTCCGTCCGCCATCGGGCCTGCGACTCTTCCACCTTCCGGAGTTCCTCGCCGGCCAGGATTCCGGCCTCGCGGAGGGCGGCGACCCGCCGGTTGATTTCCAGCCAGAACTCGCGTCCGGCCTCGTCGTAGAACGTGTTTCCTTCCGAATCGTCCAAAATCTGCTGGACGGCGTCGGCGCGCCAGCGTCGGAAGGCCTCTTCGATGTTCTGGCGGGACCTCTCATCCAGCTTGGGCAAGAGGCGGAGTTCCACCGCGCGCGCCTCGTTGTAGCGAGACAGCCCAAACTCGTCGTAGTTGGTGTTGCTGGCGATCGCCATCGTCACCTGGTCGGCCGCGGACGCGTAGTCCTCCTCTTTCTCGAACAGGCTGGCCAAAAGGAGCCGCGTGCCGAAGTCCTCGGTCGAGTCGAGGGCGCGCGAGATGACCTCGATGTACTGCTGACGCACCTCGGCCTGCTGCTCGGCCGTCATCTTGTCGTACTTCTCCTTGAAGACGGTGAACTGAAGCAGGCTGAGAACGCGCTGGGCGAAGCCGCCGCCTGACTCGAGTTGGGTCTTGATGTCCGCCAACAGGGCCTCGGTCGCCGCCTTCCGGTCGTCTTCGCGGGCCGGCGGGTTGGCCACGGTGTCGGCATACCGGTACAGGATCTCGAACGCCGGTTCGTTCCACTTCGCCGATTGCCGGATCGCGTCTCGCACCCGGTCCTGCACGCGGCGCTGCGCCATTCGCTGAGCGGCCGAATTCCGGTAGGTCTCCACGTTCTCGTTGAAGTCCGCCGGAATCTTGTCCTCGACCGAAACCACCTGCATGATCGCGAAGCCCTCCGGAGTCCGCACGACGCCGCTGATGTCGTCCTTCTCCAACTCGGCGATCGGGGCCATGTCGGGGACGAGGTCGATGAGCCACTTCGGGACGTCGACCGTCGACTCCGACTTCCGCTTTCCGGGCTGGGGACGGTCGTCGGAATGCTTTTCCATCGCTTGGGCGAACGTCATGCGGCCGCCGACGATCTCTTCGCGGATCTTCTCCAGCTCGCCCTGCGGGTCGGCATGTAGGCCCGTCATCGGGTCGAGCAGGACCCGCCGGACCGTCCAGGTGCGGAAGCCCTCCCGAAGCTGGGCGTCGGTCGGCCGGTTCTGCTGGGCGGCCGCCGCCGTCAACGCCTGAGTCGCGGCCGCCGCCGCCAGACGCTGACGGGCGGTTTCGTCCTTGATCACCTCCCGAACCTGCGTTTCGACGCTTTGTCGGACTTGGGCGAGGGTCTGGCCGGTGGATTCCCGGAAAGCCTCCTGAAACTCCTGCTCCGTCGCGTCGGCCTTGAGCCGCTCGGTCAGCACCAGGGTCTGTCGCTGCATCTCAATCTGCTGCTCGACGAGATCCATCTGCTGCTTGACGATCATGTCGTCGGTCACGGGCGTGCCGCTCGTCGCCGCGAGGTGGATGGCGGCCGCTCCCTGCATGATGTCCCACGAGGCCCGGGCGTACACCTGCCCCATCAGATCCGGGGAGATGCCGGTCTGGGCCGCACCGATCGACTGCATCTGCGCCTGAACGACGTTGTCGAGCTGGGATGCGAACACCTTCTGCTGTCCGATCTCGGCCAAGACGAGCCGACGGCCGTCCAAGTCGTCTTGCCGACGCACCCCCCCGCCGCCAAAGGCGAAGATGCCGACGACCATGACGGCGCCCAAGGCGATCGCGACGATCAGGCCGCAGCCTGACTTTTCCATGAAGTTGCGTGCAGCGGTAATTGACACGGTATGGCCCCTCAGGTATCCAGCGACAAAGTATGGCAGAATTCGGTTCCCGGCCCGGGGGGACTTGCGAAGGTAGACAAACACGCGTATACTCCGTCTACTGATCTGCCGAGGCGGCGACAGGCTTGAGCATCGAGCCGTGGGCGATTGCAGTATCCGACTGTCCACGCAAAACCGTTGGGGCTCGGGTGGGGGAAACGCGATGGCCAAGGGACTGACCAAGAAGCAGCAGGCGATCCTGCAGTTCGTTCTCGACTACGTTCAGAGAGAGGGCTACCCGCCGTCGATCCGGGAGATCGGCGCCCACTTCGAGATCGGTTCCCTGCGCGGGGTCACCGTCCATCTGGACGCGCTGGCCCGCAAGGGATACATCACGCGCTCCAACACCCCCCGGTCGATCAAGGTCGTGCACCCGTCCATGCAGTCGGGCAACCGGGTGGTGATGCTCCCTCTGGTCGGTACGATCGCGGCCGGACACCCGATCGCGGCCCAAGAAAACGTCGAAGACCTGATTCCGGTTCCGGCCGAGATGGTGCGCAACATCCAGAACGCGTTCCTGCTGCGCGTCCGTGGCGACTCCATGGTCGGCGAAGGGATCATGCCCCGCGACCTGGTCGTCATCAAACCGCAGCAGACCGCCAACCACGGCGACCTCGTGGCCGTTCT
>JBDNCL010000080.1:0-11511 GCA_046719655.1 Fimbriimonadaceae bacterium | reverse complement strand
ACGCGGTACGTGTTGATCGCGTGCCCGGGGCTGCCCTTTTCCACCACCCTCTGCTTCCCGGCCGGCAGAGTCCCGTCGTGAACGTACTGCACGCCTCGTGACCACGTCCGGTGTCCGGACGTTACGATCTTCACCTCGAGGCCGGGATCGGGCTCGCCGAGGATGCGGAACGTCAGGCGACCCGCCTCGCAGGTCGACGAGATCGCGATCGGGCTGTTCAGGTTGTTTCGGAATCGAAGGTCGAGCGAGTTGTAGTCGACGGCGGCGTCGCGGCCCACGGCGAGGTAGGGCACCGGCATCGAGTGGTTCGACCGTCGCGTGATCTTCAGGTTTGCCAACAGAGCGGCGTTGTAGAGGGTGCCGCTGACCTGGCAGATCCCGCCGCCGATCCCGACGTCGTGGCGTCCCTGAACGTACACGCCGGCCAGCCGATAGCCCCGCCGGGCCGTTCGCTCGCCGACCGCCTCGTTGAAGCTGAACTCTTCGCCCGGCAGAAGGATCAGCCCGTCCAGCTTTTCGGCCGCGAGCCGGATGTTCCAGGATCGGCTGACCTGACCGGCGGAGAACCGCGTCGAATACGCGCCGATCACGTGGGTCACCTTGTTCAGCATCTCGTCCGGGACCCGCTTGGGGGCTTCGACGACGGGCAGCCGCACGACTCCGTCAGAAGCCAAGGCGGCGGTGAGGGCACCCGGAAGCGATTCGACGTCCAAGGCGATGCGGGCCTTTTCCGGCGTGCGGACGATCTTCCCGTCCACGAACGATATCTTGGCTGGTCGTCGCTCGCCCGAGGCTTCGTCCACAAACTTCGCCACCGCGCTCAGGTCGGCCTCGACGAATCGATATCGGGGCTCCAGTCGAACCGGGTCGGCAGGCTGGCCGAGGAGTCGCCCGGCACTGGACCAAAAGTCGTCGCACGGGAGTTCCTCCGCAATCGCCTGATCGTCCAGAACGACTCCCAACCGGGATGCGGCGAGCCGCATCTCTCGGCCCGGCCTCCCCGGGATCACGAGGGTCATTTCGCGGCCCTTCTCCGTTTCCCACCAGATTCGAAGCTTCCGCGCCGCCTCGTCCCGGGTCAGTCCTTCGACCGGAACCTGCCCGACGAGGGTCCCCGGTCGGACCCGCGGCTCGTAGCGGTAGGCGGCGACCAGAACGGACGCCCCCAAAACGAGAACGATCAAGCCTGAGGAAATCGCGAATCGCTTCATGCGCAACCAACCGCCGATCCCGGGGGACCTCGGTCGCTCAAAATCCAAGTGCTCTAGGCATATAGACGAATGATCGGCCCGGACGAGGCGGGGGATCACGCGCCGACGACGCCGATTATATCGGTATTTGCCGGTACAGATCGGTCAGACGTCCGGAAGAGGCATCGGCGCCCGGCACTCGGTAAACTTCCCCCATGCCCAAGTTGGTCTGGTTGAACGGCGAGACGATGCCACTGGAAACGGCGAAAACCAGCGCCGCCGACCACGCCCACCTGTACGGAGACGGCCTGTTCGAAGGCATCCGCTTCTACGGCCGAAAGGTTTTCTGCCTCGACGAGCATCTGGACCGGCTTTACCACGGAGCCAACTACCTGGGATTCGCGATGGACGTCCCGCAGGTCGAGCTCCGGCGGATCGTTCTGGAAACCTGTCGTCAAGCCGATCTGACCGACGGCTACATCCGGGTAAACGTGACCAGAGGCACCGGCTTGGGGCTCGACCCGAAGCACATCGATACCAAGCCCAACGTGATGGTGATGGTCTCGACTCTGTCCCTCTACCCTCCCGAATACTATGCCGAGGGGCTGAAGGTGGTCACGGCCCCGATTCGCGTGATTCCGGCCGACAGTCTGGACCCGCGCCTCAAGTGCATCGGACGCTACGCCGCGAACATCCTCGCCAAGCAGTTTGCGAACCGGGTCGGAGCCGGCGACGCTCTCATGCTCAACCAGCAAGGCTGCGTCGCTGAGGGAACCGGCAACAATCTGTTCATCGTCGAGGGCTCGCGGTTGCGAACCCCGCATCCCTCCTGCGGCATTCTGCAAGGCATCACGCGGAACCTCGTCGTCGAGGATGCCCGCTCGGCGGGACACGAGGTCGTCGAAGACTTTTTGACGGTCTACGACGTGATGAGCGCGGATGAGGCGTTCTTCACCGGGACGGCTACCGAGATCATGCCGATGGTCAGCCTCGACGGACAGCCGATCGGAAACGGAAAGCCGGGACCGGTCACCACCAAGCTGATGGCCCGCTTCCGCGAGAAGACGCTCGAAGGGGCCGCATTCTAGCGTGCCCCGACGACAGCGAAACCCCGGCCGCGCGCGGGGCGGCTTCGTGGTTCTCCGAGACGGCGACCGAGCCGAGATGAGCGCGCGGGCCTTTGTGCGGCTTTACCCCGAATTGCGCGTCCTCACCTTTCTCAAGAGCGCGCTGGCAGACGTATCCAAAGCTCAACGATGTCCGGCATGCGGATGGACGGCGGCCAAGATCGAGGAGACGGGTCTGGTGGGTTGTCCGCTCTGCTACGAGGCGGTGGACTCGCCTCTGCTGGACCGCTTTCGAGGCAACTTCGAACTTGTTCCGCCCCCGGAATGCGTCAAACAGGTATCTTAAACCGTCCTGTTATGATGATGAAGCACTGGGCAGTCACGTGGTCGATCGTTGCCGTCGTCCTGGCGGTGTCGGGTTGTGGTGGCGCGGGAACCTCGAGTACGCGGCTCCCGAGGCCGCAGGTCATGTTCGCCAACATGAGCCCCGACTCGGGCCCAGTGGACTTCTCGCTGGACGACGACGGCGTCGCCTCGAACATCGCGTTTGCCACGACGGCCCCGTTCCGGGGAGTCGATGCCGAACCGCAGGACCTCGCGGTCCGGAACACCGGCGAAACCGAGGAGATCGACATCACGATCGTCAGTCCGGTTCGCGATCGGACCTATCTGGCGTTGCTGTTCGGTCTGCAGAACTTCGGCGACGAGCCCGAAAAGCGCCAGCGACTCTCGTTCATCGAAGTCGACACCCGGTTCCCGTCTTCGGGCGTGGCCCGCTTGATCATCTTCCATGCCTACAACCGGGCAGCCGGATTCTCGACCCCCAACATCGACTTCCAGTTCCCGGGCGACACCCCGCAGTTCCGGGTGGCGAACATCCCCTACGGCGAGGCGCGAAACGGTACGGTCCAGGCCGGGTCCCACACCTTCGAAGCGCGGCGATCGGGAACCGAAAACGTCTATGCCTCCACGACCCAGACGGTGGCGTCGGCGAGCATCTACCTCGTGTTCGTCACGGGCGTGGAGGACGGAACCGGGTCGCTGGCTCCGGCCATTCGGTTCGTTCCGATTCCGGCGAGGTGAGCCCTCGCCGAACGATCTCGCGGATAATCGGGCCATGAAGATCGCTGCGTCGGCCCTCTTGGTCACCCTTATCGCGGTCGGATCCGCCCAAACCGCCCCTCCGAACGGCTACCTCTTGCGAAAGGGTGAGGCTCGCCGCACGGTCGAAGGGTTGGCGATCGAATCGACCTTCGCCTACCCGGAGTTTGGTCGCCGAATTCGGGTGGCCCCGACGGCCAACCCGCGACTCCGGAGAACGGTCGAGGAGATTCATCAGACCTTTCTCGCGGAGGCAACGAAGCTCGCCCATGAGATCAAGGGGCGCATGACCGGGCCCTTCACCAGCCAAGTCGGGGCCCGCGTCCACCTGAACTCTTCCGACCTCGTTTCGGTGCAGTTCGTGATCTACCAGTACCTCGGAGGCGCCCACGGCATGACGCGCTTTGAAACGCGGAACTTCGGCCGAATCGGCGGCCGCGTGCGTCCGCTCGAACTGGCCGACTTCTTCGCTCCCGGCACCGATCCGGTCGCCGTCATCGGTCCCAAGATTCTCGCGAAAGCCCGACAGACCGACGGCGCCACATGGGTCCGGTCGGGCGAGGTCGCCCGTCTGAGCAAGGCGGACCTCCGTCACTTTGTCGCAACCCGAGACGGTCTCGTGTTCTTTTTCGAGCCGTACCTGTTGGGGCCTTACTCGTCCGGCTCCTTCGAGTTTCGGTTGAGTTCGGCCGAACTCGGGCCTGCGTTCCGACGGGGCCTTCTGCCGAAGTAAAAGTGCAGACGACGTTGGTCGCCGCTTTTGGGCTCCCCAGGTTCGGACCCGGACTGGTCCGTTCAACCCCGAAGGCGGCAATTCTCGAAATCTCTCAGTACAATGGTCGAATCTTCGAGCAAACGACGCGACCGAAACGCGGTGTTCCGGTCCGCTCGCTTCGAGATTGAGAACGATGAAGTCAAACACCTTTGCTTTCAGCCTGAAACTCGGCGTTCTGCTGGGTCTCGCTTCCATCGCGGCTGTCGCCCCTGCGGACCGCATCCTCGGAAAGGACGGGATAAACGTCAGTTCGAACGGTTCGGGTCGGGTCGACAATACGGACGGACGGAGGCTTCCCATTCTGGAGGCGCGCGTCTATCTGATGGAGAACAGCCGATTTTCGATGGAGTTCCGCGTGACGAGCGGCCAAACCGTTCGAGCCGAGGGGCGCTGGTCGTCCGACCGGTTCGATGTCGCCCGACTCCGGGTCGAGCGTTTCGGCACGGCGTCGTCCGCCAGCGGCGACGGGATCGTATCCTTCGAACGAAACGGGGCCATCGACTCGATTCGCCTCAACGGTCGCGTCGGCCGCCAGGAGTTCCACGTCGACTTCGCCGGGAATGGCCGGTACAACTGGATGACGGGCATCGACGGAAGTTCTGGAGGCTGGGGTGGCTCCGGCGGATGGGGTGGTTCGGGCGGAACGGGCGGTTCCTGGAATGGGGCCCTCAACGTCGCGCACGACGGGTCGGGTCGCTTGCGGATCGAGGGCCGGTCTTCTGAGAGCCTTCGGCGGGCTCGGGTCGTCCTCAACCCGAACGGCAGGGCCGAAATCCGGCTCGCCGCCAACCGCGACGTCGTGGTGCGCGGACGGTGGGTGCGCCGGGGGCAGACGGCGATCGTCACCATTCAAGAGGGACTCGGCCTCGGAAGCATCTCCGGAACCGCGACCGTCCATCTTCGTGGTCGCGACTGGGACCGCATGGAGGCTTCCGGCCGAGACGGTCGCCGCGATTTCAGCTTCAACTTCCGTCGACGCTGATCCCAGCGGACGGCCGACGGCCAAACGCCCCCCCTCCGCCCGCCGGCGGAGGAGGGCGTCGCCGCCTATACCGGTCGGACCGCCATCGCGAACGTCTTCTCCTCGGGCTCGAGGCAGGACGTGTCGGTGCAGGCCTGGAACCGAACCAGAACCTGGAACTCCCGGACCTCTCCCGCCTCCGCCCGCACCTCGAACGGCACGCGGACCGTCCCGAAGTACCCCATGTCGGTCGCCTCCGGCCAAGAAACGTTGCCTGGAATCCCCTCGAAGCGGACCTCGGTCGCGGTCAACCATCGCATGGGGGGATTCGGTCCGTTGATGTGGAGACCGGGCGGGATTTCGATGTGGAGGGTCCCCCGCGCCCGACCAGACTCGTCGGCGGCGAGAGTCTGGCTCTCCACGCTGACTCGAACTTGCTTTTTCTCGACCTTTGCGGGAGTTGGGCTGGGCCGGGCCGGAGCCTCGGACTCGGTCGCCCCGGGCTCGACATCCGCGGCGAGGAGGTTGGGACGTCCGGGTTCCGGTCGGGACATGGACTCGACCGCCTCGAGAAGCTCTCCGGCCGCGAGAAGCAGGGCTTCGGTGGCTTGGGGCGCCCGCTCCAGCCACCCGAAGAACGTCTCGATGCTCCGGCGGGCTCGGTCGAATTCGCCGAGCGCGACCAGGCACCGAACCGCCATCGCGTTTCCGCTCGGGATCGGTTGATCGAACGCCGGCTTCGTTCGGCCGAAGAGGGTCTCGTGACGGCCCGACGTGTAGAAAAAGCCGCCGTCCTCGTCGTCGAAAAACTCGGCGATCATCTGATCGGCGAGCCGGCGCGCCTCGTGCGCGAACTCCTCGTGTCCGGTGACCTCGAAGAGCCGAATCAACCCGAGGGCCAGGGCGGAGACGTCGTCCAGAAAGGCGTCGCCGTCCGGAGCGCCGCCGACGACCTGATGCGGCAACCGCCCGTGCGCGCGCGCGGCGTGCCGCTCGGCCCGGGCCGCCGCCACCGCCAGGCCGATCTCGCCCGCTTCCGCCAAGCCGGCGATGGCAAGGCCGTTCCAAGACACGAGAGCCTTGTTGTCGACTCCGGGCTGGGGCCGCCGCCGACGCAGCTCCCTCAGCGTCTCCAGCTCTTCGACAAACTCCTCGCCTCGGTCGTCTCGAAGATGAGGGATGTTCTTGCCCGTCTTCTTCCCGGTCGCCTCGTCCCGAAAGTTGCCGTCCGGTTCGAAGTTGAACGCCTCGAGGAACCGGTCGGCCGACGCGCCCAGCGCCCGGCGAATCTCGTCTTCGGACCAGACGTAGGTCAGCCCTTCTTCGCCGTCGGTATCGGCGTCCAGAGCCGAGTAGAAGAGCCCGTCTGGGCCTCGCATATCTTCGGCCATCCACCGCACGATGCCATCGGCGGCGCGAGCCAGCAGCGACGACAGTCCGGGGTCGAACGACTGGATCAGCTCCGCCGACCGGGCGTAGTTCCCGAGAAGAAGGGCATTGTCGTAGAGCATCTTCTCGAAGTGGGGCAACAGCCACCGCTCGTCTGTCGAGTAGCGGTGGAACCCGCCTCCAACCTGGTCGTGGATCCCACCGAGCGCCATCTTCTTCAGCGTGAGGGCGGCCATCGAAAGGGCCTCGGCCCGACGGTCGCGGCCGATCGGCTGCGTGGTCGCCGCCCAAAGCAGCAGCTCGAGCGAAGAGTGGGGCGGGAACTTCGGGGACTTGGAGAATCCCCCGTGCTCGGAGTCGAAGTCGGCCTTGAGGGCCTGAATCGCCGACTCCACGACGCCCCAATCGAGAGTGGAAAAGGTTTTCGGGGCGCCGCGGGTCAAGACTTGCGACAGCTGGGAAGCGAACTCCTTCGCCGCCCCTTCGATGTCCGCCCTCTTGGTCTTCCACTGTCGCTCGATCGACAGCAGGATCGAAAGAAAACCGGGTGCCTGAGCTCGATCGAGCTTCGGGAAATAGGTGCCGGCCAGGAACGGCTCGCGGTCGGGCGTCAGGAATACGGACACCGGCCACCCGCCTCGTCCGCTTTGCATCTGGACCGCCGTCATGTAGGCTTCGTCGACGTCGGGGCGCTCCTCCCGGTCGACCTTCACGGAAACGTAGCTCCGATTCAGAATCCGGGCGACCTCCTCGTCCTCGAACGACTCATGGGCCATCACGTGGCACCAGTGGCACGAACTGTAGCCGATGCTGAGAAACACCGGCTTTCCTTCGGCCTTGGCTTTGGCAAAGGCTTCGTCTCCCCAGGGGTACCAATCCACCGGGTTGTGTGCGTGCTGGAGCAGGTAGGGAGATCGCGCCTCGGCGAGTCGGTTGGGCATACCCGACAGTATGGAATAACGACGGCAACCCGCTGCGTGCGGGAAGCGGGTTCCCCCATAAGCAACGGGTCCCCGTCCGTTTCGGACGAGGACCCGCAGACGTTTCCTCTCGCCAGAGGTCAGAACCGGAAGCCGGCTCCGACGTAGAAGCCGCGGTTGTCGACTTTGTTGACCTCGGGGTAGATGTAGTACCCACCCTCGAACTGGAACTGCTGGCCCGCGGGTCGATAGACGAGGCCGAGGAGGCCGCCGATCGCCCACTTGTCGTCCGCGCTGCCGTTGCTCAGTCGGGTGTTGTAGTACCCGGCCTGAAGCTTGAGCGCGAGCGGGAGAGCCTGGTTCTCGCCGAGGTTGAAGAGCAGTCCGGCGTGGGCGCCATAGGTGCGCGTCTTCAGGCTGAAGTCGCCGGAACCGAACACGTACAGCGCGCCCACGTAGAGGTTCGCCGGCGTGTCCATGCTCATGGCGCCGAGGTTGTAGTCGAGACCGACGCCGATCATATTGTCGACGCCGGCATCCTTGTGGTCGTTCTGCGGAAGCGCGAGCTGAACGTTGAGCGTCCACGGCTTCGCCTCGCCCGATCCGAACGGAGCCGCGACCGCGGCGCCCGCAACCATCGTGGCGGCAAGCAGAATGGCAATTTTGTTCATTGAGACCTCCTATCCTTCGACAGCGCTCGGATCGCGAAGGCCCTCCAAGGTTTCGCCGGCGCGTCCGTGCGCATGTCCATTATAGCATCGGGTTCAGAATTCACCCGCCGAACAGCCGGGTACCTCTTTGCCCGATCATACGACGGGCAACTCGAAAGGGCGTTCGCCATGGTCCTAGGCCGAAGGCACCCTGCCCGCTTCCGGTGTCGGGCGGGTAACTTTCGGAGCGGATGGACCGAGTCTTTGCTTGGTTGGGGGGCTTCTTTGGCTTCACCGGGGTCGCGCTCGGAGCGTTCGGCGCACACGGACTGCGCGACCAGCTCCTTCCGGCCGCGATGAGCACCTACCAGACGGCTGTGCTGTACCAGCTCGTCCACGCGGTTGCGATCGTCGGCTTGGCGGCGTGGTCGGCCAAGGAGGGCCCGGCCAAACCTCTCGTTGCCGCCGGTCTGGCCTTCGCCGCCGGCATCGTGTTCTTCTCCGGAAGTCTTTACGTTCTGGCTTTGGACGGGCCCCGCGCCATGGGGGCGGTGGCGCCGATCGGCGGGGCCGCGTTTCTTCTCGGTTGGGGTAGCTTGTTCCTGTACGGCGTCCGCCGTCCCTCTTCCGACCGCCGGTCGTGAACGCCGCACCGGGAGGTTCCACCATGAAGATAGCTCTCGCCAGCGATCACGCCGGGTTCCGCTACAAGGGCCTCCTCTTCGGCTGGCTCAAGGACCGCGGCCACGACGCCCACGACCTGGGTCCCCACGTTCCGGACCCCTGCGACTACCCCGACTTTGTGATCCCCCTCGCCAAGGCGGTCGCCAACCGAGAGTTCGACCGAGGGATCGTCTTGGGAGGTTCGGGAAACGGCGAGGCGATGGCGGCCAACCGCATCAAGGGCGTCCGGTGCGCCCTCTGCTGGTCGGTCGAAGTCGCCCGTCTGTCGCGGCGTCACAACAACGCGAACGTCCTCTCGCTCGGCGAGCGCCTGCTGACCTGGGATGAGGTCACCGACATCGTCGCCGCCTGGCTTCAAGAACCTTTCGACGGCGAGCGGCACATCCGACGAATCGAGAAGCTCGACGAGCTTCCCTAAGGGTTCGGAACCGAACCGGCCAACACGCCCTCGACGATCGGCGCCGCTCCGAGTTTGGCCGGCACAAGAGTCGAGACGCCGGGTTCCTGCATCGTGACGCCGAGCCAAACCGGCGCCGCCTCGATCGTGGTCGGATTGTGGGTGATCACGATGAACTGGGTGCTGCCTCGGAACTGTCCGAGCAGCTCGAGGAACCGTTCGACATTTCGGCCGTCCAACGGAGCGTCGACCTCGTCCAGCACCACCAACGGGCTCGGCTTCACCTTGAGCAAGGCGAAAAGAAACGCGGTGGCGCACAGGGAGCGCTCGCCGCCGCTGAGCAGCTCCAACCGCTGCTTCTTCTTCCCGGGCAGGGTGACGTCGATCTCGATGCCGCTCTCCAGCAGGTCGTCCGGCTGGGTGAGCGCGAGCTGCCCTTCCCCGCCCGGAAAGAGGCTTTGGAACGTCTCGGCGAACGCGTCCCGCACGGCTTCGAACGTGGCCCGGAACCGCTCCCGGGTCATCTGATCGAGTTCGCGCACGCTCGTCTCGACCTCGTCGATGCCCCGCTGCACGTCGTCGTGCTGCGCCTGCAGTTCCTCGTGGCGCTCGCTGAGCCTCTCGAATGCCTCGATCGCGCCCAGATTGACGTCCCCGAGCGCCTTCAGTTCACGCCGGAATCGGGAGGTCAGGGCGGCGGCGTCCGGCGGAAGTTCGATTCTCGGCGCCCTCTCGATCGCGTCCTCTTCGCTCAGACCGTACTCCTCCATCAACCGCTGGAGAGCGTTGGCGCGTTTGGCGTCGGCGCGGGCCCGGTTGAGTTCCGCCTGGTGGGCTCGATCGCCGCTTCCCAACGCGCTGCGTCGGGCGTTCTTCGCCTGCTCGCTCAATCGAAAGCTCTCTTCGAGCAACACCCGCTTCTGCTCGAGCCACGCCGCCAGCTGGGCTTCGGCCGCCTGTCGGTCCTTCGCCGCCCTGGCCCGGTCGGCTTCCGCCCGCTCGATGTCGGACTTGGCGCGGTCCCGTTCGGGACCGAGATTGACGAGCCGCTTCTGCCGCGTCCGTTCGGCGTCCTTGGCCTGGGCCAGGCGCCGTTCCGCCTGCCGAAGGCGTTGGGTGGCCTGCCCGAGGCGCTCCTCCGCTTCTCGGAGACGGGCTTCCGCCTGTTCGGCATCGGCCGTCCGCGCCGCCAACTGCCTCAGCAGCGCGTCTCGGCCCTGCTCCAACGCCTCGATGTCGGGAACCGAAAACTTCGGCGACTCGGCGGCGCGCAGTTTCGCGATCTCTTCTTCGAGCTTCTTCTTCGCCCGGAGCGTGGTCTGGAGCTCGTCGTTCAGACTCTGGAGCCAAGAGCGGGTTTCCGCCGACTCTTGGGCCTTGGCCGCCGCCTCCGTCCTCAAGGCCGCGATGCGGTTCTGGTGTTTCTCGCGCCGCTTCATCCGGTCGGCGGACGCCCGCTCCGCTTCGGCCAGGCTCCGTTCCAGCGTGTCGATCTCGCGTCCGAGTTCGGCCAGGTCGGCACGACGCTGGACCAGGCCGTAACCCGCCTTGGACGTCAACCCGCCCGTCACCGCCCCCGAACTGTGGACGACCTCGCCGTCGACGGTGACCAGACGGGTCCAACCGGACGTTCGCGCCAGCTTCAGGGCCGAATCCAGGTCGCGAACGACGACGACGCGTCCCAATAGGCTGTCGATGACGGGGCGGTGCCGGCCCGCACACTGAACCAACTCGCTGGCCCGACCGACGACCCCGGGTTCCCTCAAAACCCTCGGCAGATCGCCGCTCGGAGCAAAGGGGCGCATCAGCGGAATCGGTTGGAACGTGGCCCGACCGAGTCGGTGCTGCTTCAGCCAGTCGATCGCCCGCTTCGCGTCGCTCTCGTCGTCGACGATCAGGTCGTTGACCGCGCCGCCGAGAGCCGTCTCGATCGCCAAGGCGAGTTCGCGGCCGACCTCGATCGCATCGCCGACCGGGGTGTATTCGCCGGGCAGAGCTCCGCGGTCTACCGCCTCCAGAACCGCCCTCGCACCCTGGTTCAGCCCTTCGTGGGCTTCGATCGTGGCTTCGATGCCCCGCCGTCGGCCCTCGAGCGCCGCCCTCTCGGCCAGCCACCTGCGCACACTCTGGGCCGACTGCTCCTCTTCCGACTCGACGGCGCGCAGGTGCTCCCGGCAGGAAACGATCTCCCTTTCGATGGCCGCGATCGCTTCCGCCACCGCGTCGTCCGCCTTTTGGGCCTCGGTCACCGCGGCCTGCAGGTCGGGCAGCGTCTGCTCGATGCCCTCGAGTTCCCGCGTCGCTTCTCGAATGCGCGCCTTGCGGTGTTGGGCTTCCGCTTCGGCGCGGAGCGCCGCCTGTTGGGCCTCGCGGGCCG
>JBDNCL010000008.1:0-27399 GCA_046719655.1 Fimbriimonadaceae bacterium | reverse complement strand
GCTCGTCACGACGGCCCGATGGCACTCGCGCGTCTGGGCGTCCTGGTACGCCGAGAGGGTCTCTTCCGTGTTTCCGGAGTAGCTGCAGGCCAAAACGACGCTCTGGGCACCGACGAACTTGGGCAGGTGGTAGTCGCGGTTGACCATGAACGGCACGTGGCCTTCGTGCTCGATGAGGGCCCGCACGAAGTCGCCGCCGGCGGCCGATCCGCCCAGACCGGTCAGCATGACGATGTCGGGCCAGTCGGCGAGCGGTTCGAGAGGCTCGGCCTTCCCGATCTCCAGCGCCCTCCGGCACTGGTTCGGAAAATCGGCTGTCAGCTGGTACATCCCCTTCGGATCGAGCCGAAGGACGAAGTCGCGGTCGTCGAGTTGGTGCATGTCAATCGTCAGCGAACGGGTCGTGCTCGTCGATGTTGGCCGGGCTCGTCGGACCGGCGGACGTCGCTTGGTACTCGCCCGGGCCGTCCGACTTCGGACGGTCGAGGCTTTGGACGCTCTCGGCGACGACCTCGACCACTTCGCGGTTCTGGCCGTCGTTGGCGGTGTACTTGCGCGACTGCAGACGCCCCTCGACCGCCACCATCCGCCCTTTGGTCAGGTAGTTGGACACGTAGGTGGCGTCCTTACCCCAGGCGATCACGCGGAAGAAGTCGGCATCCGGGCTCCCGTCTTGCGGTTTGAACCGCTTGGTCACCGCGATCTGAAAGTCGCAGACCTCTTTGCCGGTGGTCGTGGTCCGCAGGTTGGGATCGTGGGTGAGGCGACCGATCAGAACGACTCGGTTGAGCATGATGACCCTAGTATTGCATCAAGCGTCGATGCTGAAGATGCGGTGACGGATCACGTCGTCGTTGATTCCGAGAAGTCGGCTCAGCTCGGCCGGGACGCCGGGCGGGGCCGTGAACTGCATGAGAACGTAGGTGCCCTCCTTGTAGCCGTCGATCTCGTAGGCGAGCTTGCGCTTGTCCCACTTGCCGGCGCTGGCCACTTCCCCGCCGTGATCGACGACGACGGCCGCGTAGCGGTCGGCCAGCTTCTGCACGTCCGCGTCGCCAAGCTCCGGGCGGACGATGTACATGGTCTCGTACTGGTTCTTTTTCATCTCAGATCCCTGTGGACTCGCAACGGCGCCCGTCATGGTCGGGCGCAGGGTCCGGGAACTCTTTCGAGTTCCCGCGAAGCGCTCAGGAGGATACCTCACCGGCCGGCGGAGGCAGGGCGATCGGCCGGCCCGATCAGAAGCCGATCCGCTGCAGCAGGCCACCGCCGACGTCGGGCACGATGTTGAACCACTTGCGCGTCTCGTAGAAGGCGCAGATCTCGGCCACCAGCTCGTCGGCCTGGCGGGCCGGCTCGCCGATGCGGCGCGCGCTCTGCCCCTGCATCGCCATCAAGCTCTGCAGGGCTGCCTGACTGTCTTCCTCGGAGCGCTTGATGGCCCCGAAAATGTCCAGGATCATGGTGCGGGTTTCCCGCAACACCCGGTCGTAGGCGTTCCGAATCGGGACGCACGGATTCGGAGGCGGAAACAGCTCGAACTGACGGACGATGTCGTTCCACGCGGCCTCGAACTGGCCGAGGGTCGCCTCCGCCTTGGCCACGGCCGGCGCCCGGGTGGGCGTCGGCGTGTCGAGCGGGTCGTTGGCGGCGTCGAGCAACCCCTGCATCTGCTCCAGGGTGCCGCCCAGCCGCAGGGCGGTCAGCATGGTCGCGGCCGAAGCGATCTGAGACTGGGCGGTCGACACCCGCATCCGCTCGATCTTTTCCAGATGCTCCAGCCAGGCCCGCACGTCGTCCGGCATGACGCGGCGCACCGTCTCCCGCGGCAGAACCGGGGGAGCCGTATTGCCGGGCACCTGCAAGATCGGTTCGTTGGGCTGCGCCCCCTGAGCCTGCAGGGCAGGGGTCTCGGCCCGCTTGCCCCCTAAACCGAGCACGCCGACGGCGGTGAGACCGAGGATTGTGCCGATCGCCAGGGCCAGAGCGACGCCGAGAACGATCCACGGGGTCTTGCTCTTCTGAGGTTCCGGGTAGCCAGACGGATATCCCGGCCCCGGCGGGTACGGACCCCGCGGCCCCGGTTGGGGCGCCCCGGGACCGGCGAGCCAGACGGACGGGCGCCGGGCGCCGGCGGGGGCTTCGGGAAGCCATGGCGAGCCGATGGACCATGCACTTGCGGAGGCCATACCTCTTCTGACGCCCGGGAGCCCCATCCGGTGCCAGGGTGGCCTCAAGTGCGCAACTTCGGCGAAGCCGACTGTCCCGGGCCTGGGAAGGACTCGGGGCCGTCGAGGGCGAACTCCAAAAGGACTCGCCTCCCGGCGGCCCATCCAGCGAGGGCGGACTCCCGCCTGCCAAAATCGAGGCGTCGCAACCAGGAGAATCCAAAGATATGGCAACGACCCTTCCACGACAGAAAGATCAGATTTCGGCCATTCTCGGCGAAGATGCCGGCTACCTTCTCGATCACAAGTGCCAGACGGTTGACAAGAGCCTGCTTCACCTGCCGGGTCCTGATTTCGTGGACCGGGTCTGGTCGGTCAGCGACCGGAACAACCAGGTTCTCCGCAGTCTCCAGACGCTGTTCGGCAACGGCCGGCTCGCGAACACGGGCTACCTCAGCATCCTGCCGGTCGACCAGGGAATCGAGCACAGTGCGGGCGCCAGCTTCGCCAAGAACCCGCTTTACTTCGACCCCGAGAACATCGTCAAGCTGGCGATCGAGGGCGGTTGCAACGCGGTCGCCTCGACCCTCGGCGTCCTCGGCGCGGTCGGCCGCAAGTACGCCCACAAGATCCCGTTCATCGTCAAGATCAACCACAACGAGCTCCTCACGTACCCGAACAAGTTCGACCAGGTGATGTTCGCCCAGGTCGAGCAGGCGTGGAACATGGGCGCGGTGGCGGTCGGCGCGACGATCTACTACGGAAGCGAGGAGAGCACCCGCCAGATTCAGGAAGTCAGCCAGGCGTTCCAGGCGGCCCACGAGCTCGGCATGGCGACGATCCTTTGGTGCTACCTGCGGAACAAGGCGTTCAAGAAGGACAAGGACTACCACGTCTCGGCCGACCTCACCGGGCAGGCCAACCACCTCGGCGTCACGATCGAGGCCGACATCATCAAGCAGAAGCTTCCCGAGAACAACGGCGGCTACAACGTTCTGAAGGCGGAAGCCGGCGACTACGGCAAGACCGACAAGCGGGTGTACGAGAAGCTGACTTCCGACCACCCGATCGACCTGTGCCGGTACCAGGTCGCAAACTGCTACATGGGCCGCGCCGGTCTCATCAACTCGGGCGGCGCCAGCGGCGACAACGACCTTCAGGACGCGATCAAGACCGCCGTCATCAACAAGCGCGCGGGCGGCATGGGATTGATCAGCGGCCGCAAGGCGTTCCAGAAGCCGATGGAAGAAGGCGTCGCGCTGCTCAACGCGATTCAGGACGTTTACCTCAACGAAGACGTCGACATCGCCTGACGAGGCATGTCGGCAGGCAGGACCAAGCCGACCCCGGTTCGCGAGAGCCGGGGTCGGCTCTTTTTTGGACGGGGCCGTTCGAAAGCCCGCAATTTTACTAGTTTTGATTTTGGGGAACGACCGACCCGCTTGCCCGTCACCGCCTTTAACCTGGTTGTTGGAGACTGCCGTCGGAGGGCGAATGCCGGCCGCTCTCGCCGGATTCGCAGGTCACGATGGTTATCAGAAAGCTCTTTGCTTGGTCCGCCGTTTGGTCGGTTGTCGCGGTCTGCCCCGCCGGGGTGATCTTCGACAACGGCATGTACTCCGTGAACAGCTCCGGAATCAGCGCGCTCGACTCCGGTTACGACACATTCGGCATCGTCGCCAACGGCTGGGGAGCGTTCCCCCAACGGGTCGCCGACGACTTCACGGTGCCGACCGGTTGGGTCTGGACGCCTTCGAAGCTCGTCGTCTACGCGTACCAGACCGGGACTCAGACGAACCCGTTCACCAACGCCTTCGTCGCCCTGTTCAGCTCCCCGATCGTGGGGACGAACCGACTGGATGCCGAGTTTGGAGGGGCGGCTCAGCTCGACCGAGCCACTTCGACCAACCGCCTGCTGAGCCAGGAATACACCGGCCACGGTCGTGGGAACGACACTCGGCGCATCCACCGCGTCGAAATCGACCTCAGCTGGGTTGGGCCGCTGGGGCCGGGCACGTACACCTGGGCTCTCGGGCTGCGAGGAACGACCGATACGTCCACCGTGGCTCTCGTCCCGACCCAGCCGAATCCCAGGGCGGGTGCCAACGGAATGGTCTGGGGGCGCACCCGCGCCACTCCTCCCGGACGAGAGGACTTCTGGCAGTTGGCCGACGGGAATCTCGGCACGACCGATCTCGAGCCTTACGACTACGCGTTCCAAATCGAAGGCGAAGCGGTTCCCGAACCGGCGAGTCTCGTCGTTTTGGGCTTGGGTGCTCTCGCCGTCGCCCGCAAGCGGCGCAATCGATAGCTTTTTCCGACATCGGACTCCACGGGCGCCGGTCTCCAGGGGGACCGGCGCCCGTTGGGTGCGAGTCCGCCGCAGTCGCGGTCCTCCCATGGCCGAGGAACCCCGAAAAGGACAAACAACGGCCGGCGAATCGTGAACCTTTCCGCCCGGAGTGCGTACATATCAAAACATATGGACTTCGATCGGATTTCGCAGCCGGCGAAACGGTCGGCTTGGAAGCGCCTCTCCCCCCTCGTCCTCGCAGCCGGCGCCGCTTTCGGTCTGGTCGCCGCCCACACGACCGAATCCGCCGGTTCGGAGCCGGGCCGGTCGGCCCAAGTCGCTCGGGCGGAGTGGTCGTCCCAGGTCGCGCCGATCCAGCCCGCGACGCCGCCGGCCGAGCCTTCGGCTCAACCGGCCCCGCCGGCGCCCCCCGAACTGACGCCGAACCAGCGCCGGGAGATCTTGGCCCGGATCGACGACGTATTCGCGCGGAGCGCCTACGGCGGCGGCGCCGACTTCAACCGATGGCCCGAATTTCTGGCCAAGCATCAGGAAGCGATCGATCAGGCCACCACCCACCGCGACTTCGCGAACGCGGTGAACCGCGCGTTCCGCGAGTTTCGGATCAGCCACATTCGCCTGCTGACCCCGCGGGCCGCCGAGTTGCGGCGCACCGCTCCCCGCCAAGAGCCGGTGGACCTCGGGCGTCGCCCCCGATCGTCCGAGAACTTCGAGGCGCTTTTCCAGACGCCGCCCGTCGAGCCGACTGCGACCCCGGTCACTCCTCCGGCATCGCCGACTCCGACCCCGTTCACGACCGGCCAGCGTACGGCGCGGCCGGAGACGCTGACATGGCCCGAGCCGAACGTCGCCCTGCTGCGGGTATGGACGTTTTCGGCCGGGTACGGACGAACGAACATCGAGCGGCTGATGGAGCAGGCGTCGTCGGCCGACCTGTTGCTCCTCGACCTTCGCGGCAACGGCGGCGGACTCACCACCAACATGCAACACCTGCTGAGCCTGATGATGCCGCCCGACACGGTGATCGGAACCTTTGTCTCGCGCCGCTTGGCCCAGCAGTACCGAGAGTCTCAGCGCAAAACCGAGGACGACGTGATCGCGATTGCGAACTGGACCGACCGCCGGTTCCGCACCCGCAGGCTCAGTCAGAAGCCGTTCGAAGGAGCGATCGCCGTCTTGATCAACCGGGGATCGGGGAGCGCCTCGGAGATCACGGCTCAAGCCCTTCGCGAACAGAGGGGCGCCCGAATCGTCGGGACGCGTTCGGCCGGAGCCGTCTTGGCCTCCGTGTACGCACGCCTTCCGCACGGATTCGAACTCCAGTATCCGGTGACGGACTACGTCTCGGCCAAGGGTGTCCGCCTGGAAGGGAATCCGGTGGAACCGGACGTCGTCGTCGCGGCGGTTCGGACCCCCGAGTCGGATCCGGTCGTCGAGCGCGCGATCGAGTTTTGGCGCGCGGAGAGGGACGGCGGCTCCCGCTGACCTTGGACAGAGAAGAAGCGGCCCGATCCTCCCCGGATCGGGCCGCTCGTCGTTTGTCGGATGGGCGATCAGCGGACGACGGACTCGGTGATTCGGTTGACCGCGTCCCAGTCGATCACCTGCAGGTAGGCGTCGATGTACTGGGCGCGGGCGGTTCCGAAGTCGAGGAAGTAAGCGTGCTCGTACACGTCCATCGCCAAGAGGAGCGAATGGTTCCAGATCGGGAACGTGTTCTGGGCGTCGCCGATATAGTTGAAGACCCGACCTTCCGCGTGGTCGTAGGCCAGATAGACCCAGCCTCGGCCCGCGATGCCGGTGGACTTGAAGTCGCGCGCCCAAGCCTCGTAGCTCCCGTAGGCCGCATCGATCAGTTCGGCGACCTTGCCCGTCGGTGCCCCTCCCTGACCACCGATCGTCTCAAAGTAGACGTTGTGGTTGATGAGCCCCTCGTACGCGAAGGTGTAGTCCACCTTGAGCGCCCGAATCTGGCTGAAGATCTGGTTGGCCTTGGCCGGATCGGTGTCGAGTTCAGCCAGGGCGCGACGGATGTTGTTGGTCTGGTTGGCGTACCCCTGCCAGAGCTTGAGGTGCTCGTCGTGGGTTCGGCGGCTGATGCCGACGCGCTCGGTGGTGTAGACCTTGTCCGGGATGGCCTGGGGGACGGCGACGAGTTTGGGTTCCACGTTTGGCATGACGTTCTCCTTCTTGATGCTTTTGGTTCCGATTCCGGCGAGCCCGCTGGTCGGAAGGGCGGTCGCCGCGAGAGCGGTCCCTCCCCAAACGAGCAGGTCTCGCCGCGACGGTCGTCCGAATTCGTTCATGAGATGACCTCGGGCAGCGGGTGTAGACTACCTCTGCAGAAATACGCGACCCAAGCTCCGATCGTTCGACGATGGAGTTTTGCCGGGTCTTCGGCCCACGGGGATTCCATGCACGACTACTTGTTGCCCGCTTTGGAGAAGTCGCCCGACGCCATCGCCGCCATTGTGCGGAGGATCGCGTCCGCCCGGCTGGGGGTGCCGACCGGAGAAGGCCGGTTCTCCCCCAAGGAGGTCGTCGCCCACTTGGCGGACTGGGAGCCGATCTTCCTCAGCCGGATGCAGACGGCCGAGTCGAACCCCGGCTCGACGGTCGAGGTCTACGACGAAGGGGTGCGAGCGGTCTCCCAAGGCTATGCCGGGAGCGATGTGGAGGAGCAGCTGCGGGCTTTTCGCAACGCCCGCGACCGGACGGTGGCCTGGCTGAGGAGCCTGTCGGTCGAGTCGTGGTCGAAGTCTGTCGAGCATCCCGAACGGGGACGGATGACGATCGAGGACATCGCCAACATGCTCGTCGGGCACGACATGTACCACGTCGAGCAGCTGGCCCGCCTGCTGGACGCCGACACGGTCGGCACCTGGTGAGACGCCTCCGGCCGCACACCGGCCGACCCGACGATCGACGCCAAGGTCGAGGACTGCACCCGATGCGCGTTCTACAGGTCAACAAGTTCTATTACCCGCACGTCGGGGGGGTCGAGAAGGTGGTTCAGCAGCTGTCCGAGCAGCTGATCACCGTTCCCGGACTCGAGGTTCGGGTGCTCGCGTGTCACGACAGCCGGCAGACGGTCCGGCGCGTGGTTCGCGGGGTCGACACGACCTACGCCGCCAGCCTGAAGACGGTTCTGGGAATGCCGGTGTCGCCGGCGTTCTTCCGCGAATTTCGATCCGCGGCCCGCGAGGCGGACTTGATCCATTTCCATATGCCGTTCCCCTTGGCGGCGTGGTGCTGGCCCTTCATACCCAAGCGGGCGAAAGTAGTCGTCCTGTATCACAGCGACATCGTCCGGCAGAAGAAGATTTCGTTTCTGTACCACCCGCCCCTCAAGCGATTGTTGCGGCGGTCCGACGCGATCACGGCCTCTTCGCCGCCGATGCGCCAGAACTCGCCGATCCTGTCGCAGTTTGCCGACAAGACGCACGTGATTCCGTTCATGACCGACCCGCCGGTACCGCTGGACGCCGGTCTCGAGGCGGAGCTGCGCCGACGCCACGGTCTGACCGAGGACGATGCGGTCGTCCTGTATGTCGGTCGCCTCGTGTACTACAAGGGGATCATGACCCTGCTCGAGGCTTGGCAGGGGGTCCCGGCAAAGCTGCTGATCGTGGGGGACGGCCCGATGCTCGGCGAGGTCGAAGAGACGATCGCGCGGCTCGGGCTTGCCGAACGGGTGATCTTGGCGGGTCGCGCCTCCGATCACGAACTGCCCCACTACTACCGGATCGCAGACCTGTTCGTGTTGCCCTCCATCGAGGTGAGCGAGGCTTACGCGCTGGTCCAGATGGATGCGCTGGCGGCGGGCCTGCCGGTCGTCAACACCAATCTTCCGACCGGAGTTCCTTGGGTCAGCCGGGACGGCGAGAGCGGACTCACGGTGCCGCCGAAAGATCCGGACTCGCTCCGCGAGGCGGTGTCGAGACTGCTGACCGACTCGGAACTGCGTTCCCGGCTGGCGGCAGGCGCATTGAAGAGAGCCCAGGACTTCACACCGGAGCACGTGCTCGCCGAGACTCTCGCCGTCTACCGAAAGATCGGGGCCGAGTTCTAGGCCCGGTCACTCGATGTCGCTCTGAGGCTTGACCGGACCATCCGGAATGGCGTGGGGTTTTTCGAGACGCTTGATATCGTAGTCGCCGGCCCGGGTGAGACCCAGAATCCCCATGACGGTCCGGGCCACGACCTTCAAGTCGAACAGAAGGGACACGCGGTCGATGTATTCGCGGTCGAAGTGAACCTTGCGCTTGACGTCTTCGAGGGTTGCGTCCGCTTCCTGATTGACCTGAGCCCAACCGGTGATCCCGGGCTTCACGTTGTGCCGCTCATCGTAGTGGTCGATCGTCTCGCGGAACTGCTCCACGAACACCGGTCGCTCGGGGCGGGGTCCGACGAAAACCATCTGGAGCATCAGGACGTTGAACAGCTGCGGCAGTTCGTCGAGGTGGGTTTTCCGCATCCAGGAACCGAAAGGGGTCGCCCGAGGATCTTTTCCGACCGACCACACGGGCCCGGTCCCGTCTTCGGCGTCGACGCGCATCGAGCGGAACTTCAGAATCTTGAACACCCGCCCCTTCAGGCCCACCCGCTCCTGCATGTAGAGGACAGGGCCGGGGCTGGAGAGCTTCACCCCGATCGCGAGGAGCACCATGACCGGGAAGAGCACGATCAACAGCACCAGAGCCAGAATCGGCTCGAGCGCGTATTTGACGGCCAGATAGACCCTCCGAGCCAAATCTAGCTTCTCCTCCACCGGCTCATCGCGCCGCACTCTCTCGGAGGAAAGAGGTGCCACTCCAGGTTCGGAACTCGTGGGGACGCGTTTGAGATTCTCGTTGACGGTCATTACACTCCAATTCTCTAAATCCAAAAGCTACCGACGAACGTCAATAGAACAGACCGCAGTTTGGCGCCCTGCTCCCTATTGTAGACGACTGGAGCTCGATTCAGACCAAAAACCCGTCCGTCTTATCGAACCTATCATTTTGCGGTACTGGTCTAGGTTCAAGTCCGTCTTGTAAACCCGTACACTTACGGGTCTGCCGCGGCTCGGCGAAAGTCGAAGGCGGAACGTGCTACCCTAGGGGACGGCCTTTTGACCGGCCGCGGTTCGGCCGAGGCGCGGAGACTCGAACATGTGTGGCATTGCGGGATACGTCGGCCCCAAACGGGCCATCGAGGTTGTCTTCGACCAACTCAAACGGCTCGAATACCGGGGATACGACAGCGCCGGCATCGCCTATCTGGACAACGGCCAGATCAGCGTCACCAAGCGCGCCGGGAAGCTGAGCGAACTCGGAAAGCTCGTGGGGGACTGCCCGCCGGAGACCCATCTCGCGATCGCCCACTCGCGCTGGGCCACCCACGGCGGACCGACCGACACCAACGCCCACCCCCACTTCGACCAGTTCGAGCAGATCGCCCTCATCCACAACGGCATCATCGAGAACTACCTCGAACTCAAAGAGCAGCTGGCGGCCAAGGGACACTCGTTCCGCAGCGAGACGGACACCGAGATCGCGGCGCACGTGATCGGCGAGGAGTACCAGCAAACCGGCGACCTGGAGGAGGCGGTGCGGCGGGGGGTTCGGCGGTTGCGCGGCGCCTACGCCATCGTCGTCATCTCGAAGTCGGAACCCGACAAGATCGTGGCGGCGCGCAACGCGAGTCCGATCGTCCTCGGCATCGGACAGGGTGAGAACATGCTCGCCAGCGACATCCCCGCCCTCATCCCCTATACGCGGGACGTCTGCATTTTGGAGGACGAGAGGATCGCCGTCCTCTCCGATGCCGGCATTCGGATTCGGGACCTCGACGGACGCGACAAGCCGCTCCACGCGATGCGCATCGACTGGGACATCGCCGCGGCCGAAAAGGGCGGCTACGACCACTTCATGCTCAAAGAGATCCACGAGCAGCCGGACGTGGTGACCCAGAGCATGGCGGGGCGGATCGACGACGCGGGCCGCATCCGATTCGAGAACATCTTCAGCGAGCACGTCTGGCACGAGATCGACCGGGTGAACATCATCGCCTGCGGGACGGCGTACCACGCCGGCCTCATGGGCAAGTACATGTTCGAGAAGCTCCTCCGGCTGCCGACCGACGTGTTCTTCTCCAGCGAGTTCCGGTACGGCGACCCGGTGCTGTCGCCAAAGTCGATGGCGATCTTCATCAGCCAATCCGGCGAGACGGCCGACACCCTTGCCGCCTTGCGCCTGTGCAAACAGCGCCGGATTCGGACTCTGGGGATCGTGAACGTGGTCGGGTCGAGCATCGCGCGGGAGTGCGACCGGACGATCTACACCCAGGCGGGACCCGAGATTTCGGTCGCGAGCACGAAGGCGTACACGGCCCAGGTGATGGTCCTCACCCTGCTCGCGCTCTACATCGCCCAGATCAAGGAGATGCCCGGGGTTCGGGTGCCCGAGGCGGTCCAGACCCTCGCCCGCATGCCCGATCTCTTCCGCGAGGCGCTGCAGCTCGAAGAGGAGATCAAGGCCCTGGCCGAACGGGTGCGGAAGGCCCCGCTGATCTTCTTCCTCGGACGCGGCGCCGACGCCCACCTCGCCCTCGAGGCGGCTCTGAAGATGAAGGAGATCGCCTACATTCCCACCCAGGAATCGCCCGCCGGCGAGATGAAGCACGGGCCTCTCGCCCTCGTCACGGAAGGCGTCGCCGCCATCTTCGGCGCGACCGACCCCCTCCTGCGCGAGAAGACGCTGAGCAACATGAAGGAGGTTCAGGCCCGAGGCGGCATGGCGGTGGCGATCACGACCAAGAACGACGCGAGCCTCGACCATACGGCCGACGTCCGGCTCAAAGTGCCGGGAACGCCGTTCGAGTTTCTGACCGCCCTCCTGACCATCGTGCCGCTCCAGCTCCTGGCGTACCACACCGCCCTCCTGAACGGCTGCGAGATCGACCAGCCCAGAAACTTGGCCAAGTCGGTGACGGTCGAGTAGTCTCGCGGGCCGACCGACAAAGGGAAACGTGCCGAGACGGGCGGAGTCTCGGCACGTTCCGGGTCGGAGGATCGCGCTCAGCCGAGCCGGCCGGCGAGCTTTCCGAACGCCGACGCGCCGGCATAGACGGCGCTGGAGCCGAGCATCTCTTCGATTCGGAGAAGCTGGTTGTACTTGCAGACGCGGTCGGTGCGGTTGGGGGCGCCCGTCTTGATCTGGCCGCAGTTGGTGGCCACGGCGAGGTCGGCGATGGTGGTGTCCTCGGTTTCGCCCGAACGGTGGCTCATGACCGAGGTGTACGAGGCCCGATTCGCCATGTCGACGGCGGCGAGCGTCTCGGTGAGCGTGCCGATCTGGTTGACTTTGATCAGGATCGAGTTGGCGGTGCCGGTGTCGATGCCGCGCTTCAGCCGATCGACGTTGGTGACGAACAGATCGTCGCCGACTAGCTGGACCTTGTCGCCGATGGCGTCGGTCAGGTTCTTCCAGCTCTCCCAGTCGTCCTCCGAAACACCGTCCTCGATCGAGATGATCGGGTACTTCTCGGCCAGGTAGGCCATGTACTCGACCTGCATCGGCCCGGTGCGCTCGCGCACGTCGCCCGACTTGTAGATGTACTTCCCGTCTCTGTGGAACTCGGTCGCCGCCGCGTCGATCGCGAGCCAGATCTCTTTGCCCGCCGTGTAGCCGGCCTTCTGGATCGCCTCGACGATATAGTCGAGAGCCATCTCCTGCGATTCGAGGTTCGGAGCGAAGCCACCCTCGTCGCCGACCCCGGTATTGAGTCCCTTGGACTTGAGAACGCTCTTCAGAGCGTGGAAGACCTCCGAACCCATCTGCAAGGCCTCGGCGAAGCTCGCCGCCCCGATCGGCAGGACCATGAACTCCTGAATGTCGACGTTCGAGTCGGCGTGCTGACCGCCGTTCAGGATGTTCATCATCGGAACGGGAAGGGTGTTGGCCGAGACGCCGCCGACATATCGGAACAGGGGGAGACGGGAGGCGTTGGCCGAAGCCTTCGCGACGGCGAGCGAGACCCCGAGGATGGCGTTCGCCCCCAGTTTGCTCTTGTTCGAGGTGCCGTCCAGTTCGAGGAGCAGTTCGTCGATCGCGCACTGCTCGGTCGCATCCTTGTCGAGGAGCGCCGGAGCGATGACCTCGTTCACATGTTCGACCGCCTTCAAAACGCCCTTTCCCGAGTAGCGGGCCTTGTCGCCGTCCCGAAGTTCGACCGCCTCGAAGGCCCCGGTGCTGGCTCCGCTGGGAACGGCGGCCCGACCAAACGCGCCGCTCTCCAGCAACACATCGACCTCAACCGTGGGATTGCCCCGGCTGTCCAAAATCTCACGCGCCACGATGTCTACGATGATCGGCATGATGTTTGGAGACTACCCAGGAGTCTGGGGACCGTGCTTACGTCCCCGTCCGGCGTCAGCCTCCGCCCGGACCGCGCAAGAGCCGGAGCCCGTTCAGGATGACGATCACGGTAGATCCCTCGTGGCCGACAACGGCCAGCGGCAGGACGAGGTTGGCGTGGCCGGGGAAGAGGGCGCCGAAGGCAAAGGTCATGACGGTCAGAAACACGATCATCCCGGTCGCGAAGAAGAGATTGGCGCGGATGATTCGGTTCGTCATCCTCCCCAGTCGCACCAACCGCGGGATCATCTCCAGCCGGTCGCGCATCAGGACGACGTCGGCCGAGTTCAGGGCGACGTCGCTGCCCAAGCCTCCCATGGCGATGCCCAGGTGGGCCCGCGTCAGACTCGGCGCGTCGTTGACGCCGTCGCCGACCATCGCCACGCGGCCGCCCTCGTCCACGATGTCGGCGATCAGCCTGTCTTTCTGCTCGGGATAGAGTCCGGCGTGCACCTCGTCGATGCCGACGGCAGCGGCTACGGCCCGCGCGCTGACCTCGCTGTCGCCCGTGAGCATGAGGGCCCGCCGGACGCCCAGCGCCCGCAGATCTTCGACGACGGCCTTTGCCTCCGGGCGAGGCTGGTCGCTGAGGGCGAGGGCGGCCGTTTGGTCGCCGGCCATCAGGATGGCCACCGTCATCCCGTGAGACTCCATCTCTTCCGCCCGGTTGAGCACTTCCCCGGGCAAACCGATGCCGAGGTCGGCGTACATTCGGGCCCGGCCGACCATCACCTCCATCCCGTCGACGGTGGCGGCGACGCCGAGACCGGAGAACACCTTGTGGCTCGTGGATTCGGGGATGTCGACCCCCGCGTCGCGGGCGGCCAGCACGATCGCCTCGGCAATCGGGTGGGTGCTGTACTGCTCGACCGCGGCCGCCAGCCGGAGCACCTCGCGCGCGGCATCGGACATCGGGGCGCCGTCGTGCCAGCAACCGGTGCGGGCGGAACACACGTGGGGCTTGGGCGAACCGACGAGAACACCGACCGCCGTCTTGCGGCAGAGACACATGTCGACCAGCCTTGGCTGGCCGAGCGTCAGGGTGCCCGTTTTGTCCATCGCGATCGTGTCGATGCGACCGGCCGTTTCGATAAACTCCCCTCCGCGGATGAGCATGCCGTTGCGGGCGGCCCAAGCCAGGGCGCTGAGCGTGCTGGCCGGCGTCGAGATCACGAGCGCGCACGGGCTGAGGGCCACGAGGAGCGTCAGAGCGGCGAACAGGGCCGGCTGCATCTCCTGACCGAGAGCGAGGCGGATCGCCAGGGACACGGCGAACGCGCCGAGGACGAAGAGCGTGTACCTCTGGCCGAACCACTGGCTGATGCGTTCGCCGCTGGCCTTGTTCTCTTGGGCGTCGCGAACGAGGTCGACGATCTTTTCGAGAGCCGTGTCCCCCACCGTCGCCGTGACCGACACCACGAGCATCCCCTCGAGGTTTTGGGTCCCGGCCAGAACCTTGTCGCCCGGTTCCTTCTCGACCGGGGTCGACTCGCCCGTCATGGTGGCTTCGTCGATGTTCGACCGGCCTTCGAGAATCGTTCCGTCGACGGGAACCTGATCGTACGGCACGATGCGGACGCGGTCGCCGAGCTTCAGTTCGGCGACGGGTACCCGTTCGTCGCTGTCGTCGGTCAGCCGGATCGCGGTGTCGGGTCGGAGCTGGATGAGGCTTTCGATCGCCGCCTTGGTGCGCGACATCGCGAACGACTCCAGCGTGCTCGACAGGCTGAACAGGAACAGGAGCACGGCCGCTTCCACGGGGTGCCCCAAAGCGACCGATCCGACGGCCGCGAAGACCATCAGGAAGTTGACGTCGAGCGAGCGCTCGCGCAGCGAACCCCACGCCTCCTTGAGCGCGAAGTAGGAGCCGAAGACGACGCTGGCGTAGGCGGCCCACGATCCTTCGACGAAGAAGGAAAGGACGAGGAACACGGCGCACAGCCCGGTCAAAACGACCTGCAGGTCCCGCAACCCGCGAGCGGCCGCGGAACGCACCGGCTTGGCGACGTCCGAGCCCGATCGCCCGGAACCACGCGAGGACCCAGCCGACAGCATGGAGCACACGGGAACTCCGGCGACCTCAGGCTCAGCCTACAGACATCGCCAATAGGCATTTCGACGCGATGACGATCCGTCCTTCTCGGCCGGGGCTCTTGCCGCGCAATATACCAGACCGGATGGTTTCTGGCTACGGTATTTCCCGGCAAACGCCGAGAATCCTCGTGGAGGCCCATTCTTGCGTCGAAAAGCGTTCACGCTCGTCGAGATCATGATCGTCGTGCTGATCATCGGGATCCTGCTCGCGATCGCCCTACCCAACTTCTTCCAGTCCCGGGCGCGAGCGAACGCCCGAAGCTGCATCGCCAACCTGAAGCAGATCGACGCGGCGAAGGAGATCCTCGCTCAAGACCAACGTCTTTCCAACGGCGCCACCGTCCAGATGAGCGACCTCTGGCCGGTCTACATCCGTCAGTCGACCCAGCCGCTCTGCCCGTCCGGGGGCACCTATACGATCGGCACCATCGGGCAGACCCCGACGTGCAGCTTCGTCGACCCGGTCGTCCCGCACGAAATTCCGTAGCCTCTACTCCGACCTCAGACTCACGACAGGGTCGCGGCGCGCCGCCCGCAATGCGGGCACCAGCCCGAAGACGGCGCCGACGACGACGCATGTGCCGACCCCCAGCAAGACGACCGGCCCGTCCAGAAGGGGCTTGATCGGGGTGAAGCGCTCCAACGCCCAGACCACCCCGGCGCTGACCCCCAGACCCGCCATGCCGCCGACGAGCCCGAGGCATACCGCCTCGAACAGGAACTGGACAAAGAGGTCGGAAGACCGCGCTCCCACCGTCTTCCGAATCCCGATCTCCTTGGCCCGCTCGTTGACCGACATCATCATCACGGCCATGATGCCGACGCCTCCGACGAAGAGGGCGATCGAGGTGAGGCCAACCAGGAGCCACGTCAGGATCGACATCACCCGGAATACGAGTTTGAGGAGGTCCTCTTGGGTCAGAACGGAGAAGACCTCGCGGTCGAGACGCTGGGCGAGAACCGACTCGACCGACTCGATCAACTCGCGCGGTTCCCGGTCGGGTGCGGTCTGAATCATGATCCGGTCGATCTGCATCCCCGGCTGCACCGACTTGAGGTGCCGGTACGGGATGTAGATCACGTTTTCGAAACTCCCCTGCTGGAAGAGACTCTGCCCCTGTTCTCGGCTCTCGGTCACCCCGACGACGCGGTACGACCGACCGTTGTAGTCGATGGATCGGCCGAGGCCGGGCTGGCCGTCGAAAAGGCTCCGGGCGGCCAGGGCGCCCACGACCGCGACCGGCTCGTCCGCTTCCGACTCGTCGAAAACTCGACCTTCGGCCATGGTCAGGCGATGCATCTTGAACCAGTCCGGCTCGGTCGCCAAGATCAAGGTCGTCGGGCTCGTGTTCGGGGATCGGGCGTCGGGCGGCGTGTAGGTCGCGCCCGAACCGACAAAGGTGATCGGCACCGCCCGCTCCACGCCGCCCACTTCGCGCACTCGCTCGATGTCCTGCTCCTCGATGTAGCTGATCCCGAACAGACCGGGAGCCATCATCGTCGCCTCGTCGATCCGTCCGGGAAGGACGATCAGCAGGTTGACGCCGAGGTCGTCTATCTCACGGGAGATGTCCTTCTGGACGCCTTTGGCGATGCCGACCAGCAGAAGGATCGCGACCGCGCCGACGAGGATTCCGAGTGCGCTGAGAACCGTGCGCGACCGCTGCTCGACGAGCGAACGAACGGCAGACCCGAAATTGTCGGCGAGGGAGGCCACAAGAGGATAACGAGGCGGAGGCAGACGGAGTCGCGCCGGTCCCGGGGTCAACCCCGAGACCGAAGAAACCGGACTAGAAGCATCCCGACGGGGGCGGAGGAGGAGGCCCGCTGTTGGGAAGCAGAGAGATCGTCGTCGGCAGACTCACCGACGATCCGACGGTCAGGGCGGGAAGCGGAGCCCGGCAGTCCGGAATCAGGATCGAGTAGCTCTGCGAGTTGAAGCTGTACTGGCGGTAAAAGCCGGCGAGGGCGGCCGAGTCGATCACGTGGAATCGGGTGGCCGTCGTCGGCAGAACGGCCGAGAAGTTGCCGGTTGCGTTGGTGGTCGCCTGACCGACCTGAGCGCCCGTGCTCGTGTAGAAGCGGACGACGACGTTGGCGATGCCCACCGTCGAAGCGCTTCGGACGACTCTCCCCGTGACATTGGCCGTCGTCGCCCCGGTCGCCACCGTCACCGAGTGGGAGACGCTCCGCGTCGGATCGTCGGTGCTGGTGGCCGTAACCACGTAGGTGCCTGCCGTCGTGGGAGCCGTGAAGCTCGCCGTCGTGGCGCCCGTGGGCACGATGCTCCCCCCCGTCGACGACCAAGTCACCGAGTTGAGCGTCCCGTTCGCGACGGTGGCGAGATAGGTGACGACCGAACCGGGCCCGACCGTGACGTCGGTCGGCTGGACCGTCACGGTCACGGCAGGAGTGGACGTGCCGCCGCCGCCCCCGCCGCCCCCGCAGGCGGCGAGAACCAAGGCCAAAAGGGCGAAAACGGAAATCGGAACCGCTCGTTTCATAGATCGACCCTACTTCAAGACGTGCCGCCGTCGGACAGGGTTCGGCGAACGGACTCTGAGGCAAACGAGGCCGGCATGAGGTCGGCCAAACGGTAGACGCGCCTCAATCCGCCGAGATCGGCGGAGCCGACCCACACCGAATGCGCGTCCGCCGCCAACTCCACCAGAACCTGCAGACACATCCCGCACGGCGTGCCGCCGTCGACCGTGACGACGGCCACGGCGACGTTCGGCCCGCCTCCTTCGGAAACCATCTTCGCGACGGCGCCCCGTTCGGCGCAGATCGTGGCTCCGTAGGAGATGTTCTCCACGTTGACCCCGGTGAACACGCTGCCTTGCGCGTCCAAAACCGCCGCCCCGACGAGATACCCGCTGTACGGGGCGTAAGCCTTCGGCCGAGCGGCGGCCGCCGCCGCCACCAAACGCTCCATCGGCTCCGTCCATTCAGAGGGCAACTGTCGGCTCGTCACGTTTCCCGCACTTTAGCACGGGCGGCGGCTCCTCCGACGATCGGACACGGCGAAGGGGACCTCAGCCGATGTGGGCCACCGTCACGCCGGCGCCGCCCTCCGCCGGGTCCGCCTCGTGGAAGTGCCCGACATGGCGGTTCCGGCGCAGGTAGTCGTGCACCAGCTTGCGGAGAATGCCCTCCCCCTTGCCGTGGACGATCCGAACGACGGAAAGACCGGCGAGAATGGCGTCGTCGAGGAAGCGTTCCAGTTCGCGCTCGGCGTCCTCGGCCCGCATGGCCCTCAAGTGAAGCTCGGTGGACACCGTCCTCGCCTTCTCCAAACCGATGTTGGCCCGGGCTTTGGCGGGGGTCTTGACGTCGGCGGCACGGCCGGCGGGCTCGACCGAACTCACCGCCACCGTCAGCCGAAGAGGCCCCATCTGGACCTTGACCTGTCCGCCCTTGGGTTCGTCCAGAACGGTTCCCACTTGGGCATAGCCCTGGACGCGCACCGAAGCGCCCTTTCGCAGGGAGTCCGGCTCGGGCGAAGACCGCCTCGGATCGGCGACCGGCCGAATCGCCTCGACCGTCTCCCGTCCGAGATCCTGCAGCGCCTTCAGTTCGGCGCGAGCCTTCTCGACCGCCCGGGTGTCGCCCCCCGCCTTCTTGACCGACTCGAAGACTTCGGCCGCCTCGAGCCGAATCTGGCGCAGGACGTCTTCGAGCATGGCCGACGATTTCGCCGCCGCCTGACGCCGCGCCTCCTCCGCCTTCTGGGCCTTCTCCTCGGCTTCGCGCTGAGCCTTGGCCGCCTGGGCGGAGCGTCGGTCGGCTTCGGACTGAGCCATCCGCGCCTGCCGTTGGGCCAGCTCCAGCTTTTCGAGCATGCGCGCCATGTCCTGTTGCTCGCCCGTCAGTCCCTCTCGGGCCCTCTCGACGAGGGCGGGCGGAAGGCCGTACCGCTCCGCGATCTTGAGGGCGTGGCTGGCCCCCGGTGCCCCCATGATCAGGCGGTAGGTCGGGCGCAAGGTCTTCGCGTCGAACTCCATCGCCGCGTTCTGGAAGCCTTCCTGGTTGTAGGCGAACGCCTTGAGTTCGCCGTAATGGGTGCTGGCGACGATCCGGGCCCCCTTGGCCTGAAACTCCAGCAGGATCGCCTTGGCAAGAGCGGCGCCTTCGGCCGGGTCGGTGCCGGCTCCCAGCTCGTCGAACAGGACCAAAGCCCCCGCCTCGAGGTTGCGGAGGGCTTCCGCTATGTTGCGGATGTGTCCGCTGAAGGTCGACAGCGACTGCTGGATGCTCTGCTCGTCGCCGATGTCGGCCCAAACCTGAGCGAACGGGCGCAGGCGCATCGACTCCGCCGGTACGAGGAGGCCCGCCTGAGCCATCAGCACGAGCAGACCGACCGTTTTGATCGACACCGTCTTTCCGCCCGTGTTCGGCCCCGTGATGAGCACCCCGTCTTCGTCGAACCCGACCGAGATGGTCAGCGGGACCGCGGTGTCGGGGTCGAGCAACGGGTGCCGCCCCTGCCGGATCTCCACCGCCGGTCGCGGCGTGTCGGACCGGCTTTCGACCCGTTTCGGGGGCACGGCCCGCATTTCGAGACCGAGACGAACCTTGGCGAACAGGAAGTCCAGTTCGGTGCAGCACTCGGTGCCGGACACGGCGGCGTCGGCCGCCTTCCCCAGCTTGGCCGACAGCCGGGCCAAAATGGCCTGTACCTCGTCCCGTTCCGCCGCCTCGATCTCGCGGAGTTGGTTGCCCAGGTTGAGGACGTCTTCCGGCTCGATGTACACGGTCTGGCCGCTCGCGCTCGTGTCGTGGACGATCCCCTTGATTCGGCCCCGGTGCTCCGCACGGACCGGGATGACGTAGCGTCCGTCTCGGACGGTGTAGAGCGGGTCGCTCAGGATCTCGCGGGTTCGGCCCGAAACGTAGCTCTGAATCCGCTCGAGGATGCGCGAGGCCATGCCCGACTTGCGCCGTCGGATGGCGGCCAGTTCCGGGCTGGCCGCGTCCTTGACCTCGCCGTCGGGGTCGAGGGCGTCGAAGATCTCCTGCTCGGTGCGGGGCTCGTCCGGGAGAGGAGCGCCGAGTTTCCAGAGCCGGGGGTAGTCGTCGGCCCGGTTCCAGAGAAACGCCTTCATCTGTCGCATCGCCGACAGGGCTTCCGCCATCCGGTACACCTCTTGGGCCCCGAGGACCGCCCCTTTCTGGGCCAGTTGGAAGCTCGATCGGTAGTCGCCGACTCGGGCCAGCGAGGGCGGCGACTCCCGCGTGACGATGTCGTAGGCGTCCCGCACCCAGCCTTGAAGTTCCCAAACGCCCTCCTCGTCGAAGACGGGCAAGATCCGGGAAGCCCGCTGGGCACCCATCTCGGTTTCGCAATGGGCGGCCAGTCGCTGCTGGACAGCGCGGAACTCGAGCACGTCGAGCGCGTGCATCACAAAACCATTGTATTCGGACGACCGAGCCCGCCGAGGTCCGCGTCTGGTCCCGCGACCCGGGCGGCGATCAGCGGGCGATCGGCAGGGCGGTGAACCGTCGGGCCGAACCAGTTTTGGCGGGGGCGCTCGCGTCGCGAACGATCTCCCGATACAGGGAGTCCCGCTCGACCGGAATACGCCCGACCTCCTCGATCATGCGGATCATCGAGGGAACGGCGAGAACCTGAGTCTTGTTGCCGTGCTCGCCGTCCTTGTACGTGATCTCATATTCGTGGACGGTGCCGTCCGCGTCGTCGGCACCGTACCAGAGCGCGAGCTGGGTCACGGGAACCGTGTTCATGATCCAGAAGCTCTTGATGTGCTCGAAATTGTCGAGCATGAGCCGGGAGACGGCGATGTTGCGCAGGTCGGTGTCGGCCGTCGGGTGCGGGATGTCCTCGAGTTCGGTGCCTTCCGGATGGAAGCTCAAGGGCGTCATGGTCAGAAAGTGCCCGGTCTCATCCTGAAGTTCGCGCAGCTGGATGAGGTGGTCGACCCGCTCCTCGTCGGTCTCGATGTGCCCGTAGAGCATCGTCGCGTACTGCTTCAGACCCAGCTTGGCCGCCGCCCTCGCGACCATCTTCCACTCCTCGCCGTTCAGCTTTTTGCCGAACAGCTCGCGGTGCACCCGATCGCTGAGGACTTCGATCCCGCCGCCGGGCAGAGAGTCCAAACCGGCTTCCATCAGGTCGGCCAGCGCCTGTTCGATCGTGCACTTGCCGACGCGGGCGATCTCGACGATCTCGACGGCCGTGAACGCCTTGACGTGGACGCCCGGGAGGGTCTCCTTCACGGTCCGGACGAGGTCGAGATAGTACGAGTAGGGCAGTCGCGGGTTGATGCCTCCGACCATATGGATCTCGGTCGGTTGGACCTCGCGGTGCCACTCGCAACGCCGCCTGACCTCCTCGATGCTCATCTCGTAGGGGTCCGGGCCGCCCTTCTTGGCGTAGAAGCTGCAGAACTTGCAGAACTTGTTGCAGATGTTGGTGTAGTTGATGTGCTGGTTTCGAACCCAGTACGTCTTCGCACCGTGCCGGCGTTCCCGCACGAGGTTGGCGAGGTAACCGACCCCGGTCAGGTTCGGCGTCCTGTAGAGCCGCAAACCGTCCTCAAAGCCGAGCCGAACCCCGTCTTGGACTTTCTCATAGATGTCCATCAGGTCGGGACCCAAGGTCTTCTCGGCGATTCGGTCGGCTCGTGCGCTCATATGTTTCTGCTCGCGGGGGACGTCTTGTCCCCGAAAGATGCTACCTCAGCGAACTTTCACTTTTTCCTGAAAGTTCATCTGGACCTACGTCGCGAGCGGGTCGGATGGAGGCACGGAGGGACAGTTCGGCCTAGCGGACCGAGGCCGCCCGACCGACTCGGGCCCCGGCGTCAACCGTTTTTGGCGTTCTGAGCCCACAGAAGCCTTTGGCGGTAGTGCTCGTCGGGACGCCGGTGGATGCGGTCGATCTGCTCGTCGGTCAGGAACGTGACCTCGCGACCGGAAGAGATCGCCCCGAGGAGCACTCGGGCCGCCTTGACCTGCATCCTCATGCCGGATTCGACCTCGGTGGCGTTCGAGCCCAAAACGATCAGGCCGTGGTTTTGCATCCAGATCGTCTTCGGACGTTCGCCGCGACGGTCGACGAATGCGAGCACGGCCGACCGGATCGCCTTCGCGAGTTGGAATCCGGGGTCGCAGTAATCCACCCACACCGCCTCGGGACCGCACAGCACGATCTCGTCGGGAAAGAGCCGCTTCTTTGCCAACTCCCTCGCCTCCGCGAGGCAGAGGAGACTGAGAAGGGGGGTGGCGTGGCTGTGCCCGACGAACAAGACGTCGGGAAGGGTCAGCAAGTCGGCGTGCATGAAGGTCTCTACCGACGGCAGCAGGGGGCCCGGCTCGACGAGCGACTCCTCGAGCAGGGAGCGCACCTCGGAATCTTCGAGACGGTCCCGCCGCAAGGAAGCGAGGATCGGGGCGTACCGCACGCGGACGAACGCACCCGAGTCGCACCCTGCCAGCGACTTCCCGCTCGCCTTGACAAAAAAGGTGTCGTCGTCGGCCCGGCAGCTCGTGTTGCCTTCGGCCAGGATGATCTGGTCTTCTTCGAAGCGGCCGATCGCGTTCGACAGGGCGACGAGGGCATCGAGGCTCATGAAGCTAGGGTTACCCGATCGGTCGGCCCGGCGACCGATTCGGAAAGCCGCCCGGTCCCTCCCCCGGCTTGATCTTTCGCGAACAGAGGATGGAAACTGAGCGTTCTTTCAGAAAGCAGCGACTTCAAACTGCGAGAGACCCCTATGCTCAAATACGCCCCCTCCAAACTGCTCACCTGCGCCGCCATCGTGTTGGCGGGCACGGCGTGCACGGTCGCCGGAAACCAGGCTCCGATCACCCCCCAAGGACCGCCCCCAGCCATCGAGGGATGGAAGGCGGTCGACGTGTTCACGGGTCTGAACCGGCCCTGGTCGATCGACTGGCTCCCCGACGGTCGTGCCCTCGTCACCGAGAAGGACGGGCGTCTCTCGATCGGCGATATGCAGACCGGTCGATTGACGCCGGTGTCGGGCGTCCCGACCGTCTTTTCGGGGGGCCAGGGCGGGCTGATGGAGGTCTCGGTCTCCCCGACCTTTGCCGAAGACGGCCGGATCTTCCTCACCCTGTCCGAAGGCAACAACCGCTCCAACCGCACCGTTCTGGTGCGGGGCGTGCTCGACGGCAACCAGCTCCGAAACGTGGCGACTATCTTCCGGGTGTCGCAGATGAAGGAGGGCGGCCAGCACTTCGGTTCGCGCATCTTGTGGCTTCCCGACGGCACGATGCTGGTGGCGATCGGCGACGGCGGCAATCCGCCGACCCGGCTCGACGGTCGACTCATCCGCGAGAACGCCCAAGACCTCGGCAGCCACCTCGGAAAGGTGCTGCGTCTGACGGCCGACGGCAGGGCACCGGCCGACAATCCGTTTGCCGGTCGAGCGGGCGCTCTGCCCGAGATCTGGAGCTACGGTCACCGCAACATCCAGGGTATGGCGCGCGACCCGGAGTCCGGGCGCATCTTCGTCAACGAGCACGGCGCCCGGGGCGGCGACGAAGTCAACATCCTGGAGCGGGGCGGCAACTTCGGTTGGCCGTTGGCGACGTTCAGCACGGAGTACTGGGGACCCGCCATCAGCCCCAACCAGACGCTTCCCGGCATGATCGACCCGATCGCGGTCTGGACTCCGGCCACCGGGCCGTCCGGCTTGGCGTTCTACACGGGCGACCGGTACCCCGAGTGGCGCGGCAGTCTCTTCAGCGGCGGCCTCGCGAGCCGCGACATCCGGCGTTTGGTTCTCGACGAGCGGGGGAACGTGGTGCGGCAGGAGCGCCTCAACGTCGGTCAGCGCGTCCGGGACGTGCGCCAGGGCCCGGACGGATTCCTCTACGTCCTCACCGACGAGGCCGACGGTCGGGTTTTTCGGATCGAGTTGAGCCGATAGCCGGGCCCGCACCATAGAAGGGAGCAGATGCCAGTCGACGCCTCCCACGGTCTGAACGCCCAAATCGAAGCCCTCATGGCGGCGGTCGGGCCGTGGGCGTACCCCGTCTTGGCCGGCCTGATCTTCTTCCAGACCGGGTTTGTGTTCGGTCCGGTGGTCCCGGGGAATCCATTGCTGATATCGGCCGGTCTCTTTGCGTCTCCCGGCACCGGTTCGCTTTCGTTCGCTCTGCTGTGGCCGTCTCTGGCGCTGGGCGCGTTTTCGGGAAACCTTCTGAACTATGCGACGGGCCGCTGGCTGGGGCCCCGCGTTGTCGGCAAGGGGATCGGCCCTTGGCGAGTCCGGTCGGACGGATTGGCCCGGGCTCAGGCGTTTCTCGACCGGCACGGGAGTCGAGCGATCGCCCTGGCCATTTTCATCCCGTTCGTCCGATCGCTGGCCCCGTTCGCAGCCGGTCTGCTCGGAGCCGATTTCGGGCGGTTCCTGGTCGGAAGCCTCGCCGGCGCCGTGCTGTGGACGGGTCTGTTTTTGGGTGCCGGAGCCGCCTTCGGCGAGGTGCCGTTCGTTCGCGAGAACCTCGGGGTGATCGTCGTCGCCGTCGTCGTTTTGGTCGGCGCCCGCATGGCGTGGGGGTTGCTCGCCCGGCGCGGACCCCGCACCGAATCCGCCAGCCAGGCCGCGTCGGCGGAGTCGCCCGGGTAACCTCGGCGCCATGGCGCAAGAACCGGTTTCGCTGTACCAACTCTATTGGAACGTCCGGACCGGGCAGGGCCGGATCGTCCTCGTACTCGGCGAAATCCCGCTCCAGCGCGAGGTCAAGCTCGAGAACATCGGTCCCGAAGAGTTCGCCGCCGTCAGCGACCTGCTGAGAAACGAGCGCCCGATTTTCTGGGATCCGCAGACGGCCGAGATTGCCACCGGCTACGAGCCGGTCGGAGAGGGCGAGGGGTTCGAGCCCTAGCCCCCCTCGCCCCGCACGATCGGATCCCCGCCCTCACGGGCGGCAGACCGCGATCAGCTCGACTTCGCCCATGGCCGCGGCCTGGGGATAGAGCGCCCAGTAGACCTCGCCCGTGACGACGTCGGTCTCTCCGTTGGTGCGGACGATCTCGCCAGGCAGACGGACCGAGAACAGCATCGCCACCAGGGAGTCGGGATCCGATCCCTCGCCGGCGGATTCCGGCGGGGCGGACCGGGCCGTTCCGGCCCGATTCTTGGTCAGGTCCAGCGATTCCCGCACGATCCGCTGACGCTGGGCCGCCGTCAGTCTGTCGCCGAAGCGATCCTCGAGGTGGAACAGAACGCGGCCCCCGATTCGGGCCTGGAGCTTGCGGAGGGCGAGATCGGGGTGCGCCAGAAGCTGGCTGAGCAACGGGTCGCTCGGCCCGAACATGACCCGCCAGACGTCGCGGTCGACCGCCTCTATGAACGCGACGACTTCGGCGTCGGTGATCGTGTCGGGCAAGAACGGCCGCAGCTTTTCGACATCTTCGGCCGTCGGAACGGGCACGTCCTTTGGAGCCGGACCCAGCCACCTCAGGGTCTCCCGATACTCGAGCTCCCCGTTGGCCAGGCGGGTCACCCGAATCGAGTTCGAAAACAGGGCCTTGCCCTTGGCCATCACGACGATGTCTTCCGACGTCGATTCGGCGGCAAACTTGCGCTTGCAGAGGGCCTGACGTTCGCTGTCGGTCTTGGAATGCTCGACCGACCAACCTTCGCCCGACGGCAGGCGGAACACGTTCTCGACCGAGACACTCTCGGGCTCCATGGGACCGGGGTTCACAGCAAAGACGATCTCCCGCTCGAACGCGCCGTCGTCTTGGACCGTCGTCGAAACATTGGCCCGGGCGCAACCGCCCACGACGAGGGCCAACAAGAGCGGCAGGCTTCCGGCCCGGAGGACGCTGAAACCTTTCATAACCGGTGATTTCGCAGGCTGCACCCAAATTCCTCCACGAACACGGTCCAAACGTCGCAAGACCGGCGAGACGACCCGTCTCAGACGCGCGCTTCTTCGACGGCCTGGACAACCGTCTCGGCGGCGGCGAGATAGAGTTCGCGGCCCACCCGGCGTACGGCGGACACCACCTCTTCGCGGTTCCCCTGTTGGAGGACGCCGGCGACCGACAGGAGCTTGCCGCCCGGGCCGCTTTCGGTCAGCGCGACCTCCTGGATGACGACCTTCAGACCGGGAACGAGCTTTTCCAGCGCCTTGGCCGTCGCCGCAACCACCGAGTCGAGAGCCGAATCGCCGCGCACGTGGACGCCGCTCGACACCGAGTCCCCCCGACCCAGGAGGACGGACGTCAGGCCGGCCGAGGAAAGCTCGTCGACGTGGACTTCCAGCACGGCGACGCCGGGACCGACGCTCTTCGGAGGTTCGGGCTCGGCCGGTGGCGGCGACTCGACGGCGGCGCGCCGCCGCGCCTGCTTTTCCGCCTTCTGCTCCTGACACAGGCGGCTCGCCATGTTGATGAGGTTGTCGAGCATCGCCATGTAGTGGATGTTCTCGCGCTCCCTGGTCCGACGCCCCCCGGCGACGCCGACCGAAAACGTGATCGCGATCTCGGCTTCGGTGGCGAAACTGGCCGCGATCCGGCGCTCGATCTGCGCTTGCAGAGCCTCGATGTCGGCCCGATCCCGGACCGAGATGATCGCGAACTCGTCGCCGCCGTACCGAACCAACAGGTCGGCGTCGGGGTCGGTGAGACCTTGAAGAACTTGGGCCGCCTTCTGCAGCACCCGGTCGCCGACAACGTGGCCGAACCGCTTGTTGTAGAGGCCGAAATCGTCGATGTCGAGGAAGAGGAGGGTGATTTCGGCTCCCTCCTTGAGTTTGTCGATACCCCACTGGCGCAGCGAATCGCTCCACGGCAGGTTGGTCAGGGGGTCGTACACGCGCACCAGCTCGCCCAGAAGCATGGTGGCGGTGACGACGCCGAAGAACCGCCCGTCCTCCACGACGACGGCGAAGTCGGCCATCTCGCGGAAGAGCCTCTCGGCGACTTCGCGGATCGGGGTCTTGGTTCCGACCTGAATCGGCCACTCGCGAACCACGGACGCCAGAACGGCGTCCTCCCGCGCGCCGGAAAGGTCTTCCGAGGTGACGACGCCGACCCATCGCCCGTTGTCGACGACGCCCAACGCCCGCAGGCGGTGGCCGTCGAGGAGGATCCGGGCGCTCGATACGAGGTGCTCGGGGCTCAACCAAACCGACACCAACCGCAACTCGGCGACGCTTTTCAAATCGTTTCTGCAGGCACCTCTGTCGGTCCCTTCTGGCTCAACTTCATGGCGCGAGAAACCGCTCGCGACTCGCAGACCGGCAACCCCCGCGGTTCTCGCGCTCCCTTCGGGCGACGCGAAAACCGAACGTTCGAACCCTGGCGAGGCAGGCACAGGCGAACGTCCGGGATGGTCTTTTGGCTTTATATCAACACCTTGGTTCATAAGAGAACCGAAGAAATGCCAGTCTTCTTCATCTGACTGTCAGACGCGTCGCAGAC
>JBDNCL010000079.1:0-11515 GCA_046719655.1 Fimbriimonadaceae bacterium | reverse complement strand
TCAATCCGCACTCAGGCCGAGGCCTGAGTGAGAGGCCCTCGTCTCGGCCCGTGGAGCCCCCGGTTCGGCTCGTTTCAATCCGCACTCAGGCCGAGGCCTGAGTGAGAGGGCGGGAACCATTCCCGCCGCGAACCTGATTCGGCGGTCTGGAAGCACTCTCCTTCCGAGCCGCCATCTGCGATTTTCAAGGTGCTCCAGGTTGGTTTGAACCTGGACGTCGGCGCGAACCTCAGGTTCAAAGCGTCAGCACCGGAGGTTCGCGCGAAACATCAGTCTACTGCAAGACGGTAGGGCGCCGAGATTGTCTTCGACCAGACGGCGTCTACCTCCTTTTCGTAGTCGCCGTGGTCGGTCCAGACGTGCAGCACGTCCAGCTGGTTGGAGTCGTGGTCGAATCGGTACAGGCAACGGAACACCCCGGCGTTGGACGCCCCTTTGTAGAGGTGCCGCCCTTCGTGCGCCGTCAGCTTATGGACCCATTCTGCTTCGTGCTGCAGGTCCGGGTCTTCGCTTCCGCCGGCCAGCTTGCGGGCGAGGCCGCCGATCTCCTTGGAGACGAAGCCGCGGTTGCCGCCGGCTAGGGCTTCGGCCACCGCTTTCGAGCCGTATACGGCGGGGGCGAAGAGGCGGGCGAATTCCGGCTGGGCCATCAAAAACCGTCCGAAGCTGGACACGGACCACAGCTCCTGCCCGTCCGCCTCCTCCACGTCGAAGAGCCAGGCGTGCGGCTCGGTCCGCTGCCGCTCGCCCTTGTTTAGGAACCGAGGTTCGAGCAGGGATCGGATGACGGGGGCGAGGGGGGCCAACTGGTCCGGGTCGACCCGGACGGGCACGGGCGGGATCTCGTGGAGGATCTGGTGCTCCTCGTGGGTGTACAGGGTGGGGTAGCCGAGGTAGGCGCCCACCAGGTAGCCGAGGGAGGTGGTGACCTTGTAGCCGCCCAGGGGCATGAAGCAGGCGTAGGCGGGGTTTCCTTCTCGGAGGGCGTCGGCGATGGTCTGCATATAGGTGCCGAGACAAGTGCGCAGCCGCCGGCGGTCGGACACTTCGAACGGGAAGCGGCGGAGGTCGACGGCGAGGTCGAAGTCGCGGGCGAGCAGGGCGGCGACCATGCGGGCGGCGAGGGTCCCGGCGAACGTGTCGGTATGGAGGACGACGGCTTGGGCGTGGCCGGTCAGCCGGCGGGCCTGCCGGAGGGCGCGGACCCCGGAGTATTCGGCTCCGACCTTTTGGGGGTCCCGAACTTCGGGCAGTCCCCGGAGGATGGCCCGGTCGAGGCGTTCGAGAGCGGCTCCGGCGTCGTCGGGCACGGCGGGTTGGGGTCCGGGGCCGGGAAAGTCGACGAGGTTCTCCTCGGCCAGCCAGCTTCGGAACTGGTTGGACGTCGAGAGTCCGGAGACGCCGGCGGTGAGGACGATTCGGGAGAAGGGAGGACTCATGTCGCGGTGGGGTTGCGCACGGCGAGGATGTGGAATTTCTTGCCGCCTGCCGGTTCGACGAGGACGTCGGCGACCGTCTTCTTGGCTTTGCCCTCCAGTTCGGCGAGGCGGTCGGGGTCAATCTGGGCGCGAATCTTGTCGAGGTTGGCGATCGCCCGCTCCTGGGCGCTGGAGGACGCGATCAGCTCCCTTTGCCCGGGCTTGTAGACGACCTCGACCCTCTTCCAGACCGTGCCCGACGCGGCTTGGGCTGAGGCACCGGCGGGCGGGGCGCCGGTCGCGGTCTGGAGGTCGAGGTCGATGCGGCCGTAGCCGGCGTTGGTCTTGGCGCCGACGCCGAGTTCGCGGAGGGCCCATTTCAGGGCCCCGACAAGGAAGCCGGCCGTGTCGGGAGGGGCGATCAGGGCGAAGGAGAACCGGGTTCGGGGCTTGACGACGAGAAACGGCACCGGGGTGGGGTCGTCCATGTCGGTGGCGGGGGTCTCGCCGCGGGACTGGTAGTACCTGGGGTGGTGGACGGTGACGACGTCGCGGTGGAAGGGCCGATGGCCCGCGGTGTCGGGATCGTACCAGGCGTCGAAGAAGACGGCGGCGCCGGCCTGTTCCGGTTTGCCGAAGAGGAGATCGAGGATTTCGGGGGGAGGGGCGGCCCGGCGGACGGCCCGTCGGACCAGGCCCTTGACGGCCGAACCGGGGATGACGGGCATGCCGTATGCGTGCTGGAAGGCGAGGCCGACTTCGAGGGGGGAGTCGTGGCCAAGGCCGACGGCGAGCGGGGTCTCGCAGGTGCCGAGGACGACGCGGGCCCCGAGCGAGGCGAGGGACTCGCGCCGCCGGCGGTAGGCGTCGCGGTAGGGGGCGAGGTCCTTGGGTCCGGCGATCGCGTCCAGCAGTTCGGGTACGTCCTTCTTCTCACCCTCCTCCTGGGACCTCAGGAAGCGGTAGAAGGCGAGGCCGGGGTTCTGGACCTTGACGAGGTCGATGTTCTTGAAGGTGCCGCGCCGGCAGGGGGTGCTCATCGGTCGTCCTCCGCCTCGGCCGCGCTCGCCACCTTGAGGATGGACTCGGCGAACCGCTTGTAGTAAATCCAGGCCTTCAGCACGCGGCGGGTGGCGACGACGTACTCGACCACGGACAGGTCGGCAATGCGCTCGGCGACCACCTTGGCCCCGCCCTCCGGGAGGCCGAGGAGGTCGCGCACGTCGTCCACGACGCGGGCGTGGGCCGCCTTGAGGCCGGCGTCGGCGGGGTTGGCCTTGGCGGCGGAGAAGGCGACGGCCTGGGCGAGGCCGCAGGTTCGAACCATGACGGGGAAACTGTGGCAGAGGGCGCCGTACTGGGTCTTGTACGGTTCTCCGGCGACGGCGGTCACCCGCCGGGCGGCGCGCTTCATGGCCCCGGCGGCCTGGGTTTGGGCGGCGGTTGCGCTCACGACGCCACCCAGACTCGGCAGAGTCCCATGCCGGTCGTGGTGTTGCCACCGACAAAGATCGTCGGGTTTTTTTCGACGAGGCTGCGGAAGCCGGCCGCCGTCTGTTCCTCGCTCCGGAGGGGGACGGCGAAGCCGTAGAACACGGCCTCGGCGGGCACTGCCTCCTCGTACCAGAGAGCGCCCTTGGCCACCGTCTTGCGGTCGTCCTCGAGGCGAACGTGGGCGGACACTTCGAGGGCGGATTCGGCGAGGAAGGAGAAGAGGGTGTCGGACACGACGGCGAGGTGCTTGGCGAGGTGTCCGACGCCGACGGCGGCCCCTAAGGTCTCGCCGAGCTTGGCGACGTCGGGGTCGTCCTTGGCGGCGAGGTCCAGGTCCTCGAGCACGAGTTTGCGGGCTTCGTCCAGGGTGCCGGCGACGGCGCTGCCTTGGGCGACGAGGGCGGCGTCGTCCGCCACCGCCAGCCTAGGTTTGTCGATCCCGACGCTCAGGCCGAGCGCGGCGGCGTCTCGGTCCCAGCGGCCGAGGGCGAGGGGGCAGGTGACCCAAGCCACGGCCCCGTAGAAGCTGCGGACGGGGAGCAGGAGCAGGCGGAGGTCGGTCACGGCGACGGCCCCGCTGGCGTCGATCTGGCCGAACAGCCGGTCGGCATCGTCGCCGGCGAGGGAGCGAAGGGCCCCCTTGAAGCCGCTGCCGGGTACGACGGGCCAGGCGGTCGCCTTTTCGCGGGCAACGGGCAGGTCGACGATATCGCCGGACTGGCCGACGCCGACGTGGAGCGGGGCAAGGGTGTGGAGGTAGAGCAGGGTGGCTTTCATATTCGGTCCTTTGGGTTCCAGGTGCCCCAGAGGGCGAGTCCAAATCCGTCGAGGCGGTTGTTGGCGACCGGGGTGGTGCCGTCTTCCTCGAACTCGAGGTCGCTGATGGAGGTCAGCCAGGCGCGTTCGGCGAGGACAGCGGGTTCGCCGTCGACGACTTCGAAGAAGTAGACGGCGCCGGCGGGGGCGAGCCAGCGTACGGGCTTGGGGCGTTGCCGTCCGGCGGCGGCGAAATCCCAGCCGCTGACCGCCTGTCGCCTCGGCACGGCGGCGGCGACGAGGCGGAGGGTCAGGCCGTCGAGTCCGGGCGGCGTGCCTTCGCGGGTGGTCCGGTCGAGCCATCCGGGCATCCAACCCCGGTTGAACAAGGCGGGGGTGGCGAGCACGGCGCGGACCCGGGGGGCGCCGGCGAGGCGGCGGGCAACTTCGGTTCGGCATGCGGGCCAGCCGTCGGCGTCCTCGATGACGGCCAGGCGTCGCTCGCCGCCGAACGCGCCCGGCCCCCGGGGCACGTCGACGCCATCCGGGCCGGCGACGCGGACGAGGTAGTCGAAGCGGGCGAGTTGTCCCGTGTCGTTCCACCGCTCGAACGCGACCATTCGCGTGGAGAAGAGCCTGCCGTCCTCGGCGGTTCCGGTGTCGGCCTTGACGGCGACGTGCACCCGCTCGTCGAGCGGCGGACCCGGTTCGGCGGTCAGCCGGGGTTCTTCGTCGGCGAGCCAGGCCGACATGGCGTCGGCGTCCCACCAGCGGTAGCCCTCTTCGGGTTTGAGGTCGGCGTCGACGGCGAGGGGCAGCATGCCAGAAGGGTTGTCGCAGCCCGCCCCGGCGGGCGGGGAGAACGGGCGGAGCCGCATCAGGCGGAGGGGCCCGCTGTCGGTCTCGCGGTAGGGGACGGCGTCGGCGGGGGCGGGATAGAGGATCCGGCCGTCGCGGCGGAGGAGCGGCCCTCGGACTTCGAGGGCGCGGGCGGGGGCGAAGTTCCCCGCCCTCTCGCCGGCCCGAGTGCGCAGGAAGCCGGCCAGGGTCGACGGGTACGCGACGGGCAGGCCATTGGCGATGCTGCCGGGGGTGGCGTCAAACGGTCGGCCGTCCCGGAAGAGCAGGGTGTCGAGGCCGCGGACGGCGAGGGTGGCGTTCACGATCGGTCCTCCTGGGTTTCGGTACGGTGGGCGAAGGTGTGGAGCAGGACGAGGAGCTCGGCGAGCCGGCCGAGGTCGGCGGCGGTGCGGTCCTGGGTGAAGAAGTCTTGCCAGACCGCGAGCTTGGACGGGTCGAGGCGGGCGCCGTCGCGCTCCTTCCGCTTCAGCACTCGTTCCGCCTCGGCCCGGACGAGGGCGGGCGGCAGGTCGGCGGGGGCGAGGTTTCGCGCGAGGGCGGCAAGCTCGTAGGCGAAGCCGCGGCTGAGGCCGTTGGCGACGGCCTCCCGCCAGTCGTTCCACTCGGCGAGGTCGAATCCGCGGGACCACTCCCAGTCGGCGGTCCGGTTCTGGCCGCCGCGGGCGATCCACTCCACGCGCAGGCGGTTGCGGCCGGCGCGCTTGGCCTCCTTCTCGACCCGTCGGCCTTCGGCCAGGGTCAGGTAGAGCGGCTCCCGGTAGTGGACGACGGCGAGCCCAACCGTCATGTTCAGGCCAGTCTGCTTGTGGAAGGACTCGGCCAGGCGGGCGGCGGCGTCCAGGGCGGTGTGGACGGGAAGGAAGGCGAGCACGTCGTCGCCGCCGGCGTAGACGAGGAAGCCCTGGAGCTCTCGAACGAGAGCCCCGACCGAGGCGGCAAAGTCGGCGAGCTGGCGGGAGAAGCGCCGGTGCTCGTCGGCCGACTTCAGTTCGCCGATCTTGGCCCCCATCCGGTCGCCGTCGGCGACGAGTATGGCGAAGTATGGATTGGGCTCGGCCCGGACGAGTTCGGCGATCTGGTCGGCGTCGGTTTCGGTCAGCACCCCTTCCTCGACGAGTTCGGCTCGGCGGCCGGGGAAAACCGCGCCTTCGGGGACGCCGAGGTTGCGGAGCTGCTCCGCGATCGCGGGGCGGTCGGCCAGGTAGGTGCGGGCGGCGATGTCGACGGTGGACGGGGTCTGTCCGCCGCGTTTGGCGGCGAGACCTCGCTTGACGAGGGAGACGGCGTCCAGCTGCTCGTTGGGCTTGAGGCGGAACGGGTGGTCGCCGAGAACCTCGTCGGGCCGTTCGGCGGCGACGACGGAGTCGCGCGACGGGTCGAGCGGGCTCTTGGGGACGTTGTTCTTCTCCGGCTGGACGAACTCGCGCAGGGCCTTGCGTCCGGCAAGGAGGCGTTCGACGGCGAGGCGGGCGGCGGGGTAGGTCGCGTCGGTGCCGTCCCACGGATACCAGGCGGCGAAGAACTCGAGGAAGCCGGCGACCTGCTTGTCGCCCCGCTCGACGGCAAGGTGCTTGCCGTAGCGCTCGGCGACCTGCCGCCACTCGTCCCTCAGCACGCCTTCGGCGTCGCGGCGGATCTTCTCGAGCGCGGGTTTGGGGTCGCCGGAGAACTCGGCCAGGATTTTGTTGGCGGCGTCTGCGTCGGGATCGGCCGGGAAAATGAGTTTGGCGCCCAGGCTTTCGGCGGTGCGGGCCGCCTCGGTCGCAATACGGGAGAGAAGTTCGGAGCCGGCGTAAAGGTCGTTGGTGCGCCGTGCGGCGGCGATAAAGTCCTGTACGGGGCCGACGGAGATGGCGATCAGTTGGGTCATCGCGTGCCTCCTGAACTTAGGGACTTGAAGAAGCGATCCGCCTCCAAGATGACGGTTTGCACGGGTGTGTTGCGGAGAAGAGGTTCGTCTCTAGGTAGGTTTAGATCGATCGCCTGGTTGCGGTCGCCGACCCTGATCTGGCTCGGGGCTGGTCCCTTGAGAGCCAGCACGGCCGGGAACACCTGTTCTCCCAAAGCGATCGGCTTCAGGATGACGGGGGAGGCAAAGCGGCCGGAATCGGCCGGCTCGAGCGTGCCGGAAAACACTTGCCGCTCGCTTTTCGGAAACTTCTGGTAGATGATCGGCAGGCCCAGGTAAGGCTTGACGAGGTCGATCTTCTGATCGTAGGGGCGTAGTCCCAGGAGTTTGGCGTGGTCTCGCCACTTGCCTCCGCTCATCGGCGAGTAAGCGTCGCCGAAGATGTGGCCCTTGCGGAAGGCGCTCCAGAATCGGCCCAGGGTCTCCCAGGCGGTCATGGCGTCTCGGGACGGCGACCCGAGCACGGCGAGAGCAAGGGTCGGCCAGTCTCTTTTGGGCAGATCTTGGTACCCGCGCACCCATGCCTTCACTTCGTTTGAGTCCTTCGGCAGACGGTCCCAACCTTTGGCCTGAAGGGCGCCACAGCCGCGGCGGGTCCGGGCTCCAACTCCCCCGAACAGCACCCAGGCGACAAGGGCGCTCTCGACGTCGTCGGCCAAGTCGGGGTCGTCAAACTGAACGTCCAGCGTAAAAGCGGTTCCGAACAGGCAATTCGCGGGTGGGATGCCATCCTTTTTCTGCTCCTGGAACGGGAAGAGAAAGGTTCCCTGCCTCGGACCTATTTGGGGGTCAGGTGTGGGGATGAACTCGGTCGCGCTGAGCCTCTTCCCGGGCTGGACGTCCCTCACCCGAATCGACACCCGGCCGGGGCCGCCGGGCTTGCCCTCCGCGGCGGCGGCGCCCCAGATCTCGGCCTCCCGACGGAACAGCTCGTCCGGGGTCGCGCATTTCGCCCCCGCCGTCGCCCGCCACCAGTGCCGGAGCTGACCCCGGATCGCGGCGGCGCGGACCGGCACGTCGTCGTCGGGCTCGCGGGTCTGGTACCCGCCCCCGAACATCGGTGTGATGGTCTTTAGTCGGAGGGTGATGGTCGGGCCGCATGGAGGGTCGTTCCAAACGGGAGGAGAGTCGATCGGGGCCGATTTTCGATAGGGCATAGGGAACCTCGGTCAGACGGAATGGCTCGGTAGGCGAGACGAACGCCGTCGCAATCGCATGCGCTGAACCCGCGATCTGGACGAAGTCGTGGCGTCGCTTCCGTCATCAGCTTGCTCGTCGGCGATTCGAAACGAAACGGGGTACGCAGGGCATCCCCTCATCCGTATCGGCAGTAACCGTCTGATTCGTCTTGATCGGACACAATCCTGCCGGATATGTTCGGGGCGCGTAGAATCGGCGCGCCGACGCGCAGGTTTGGGGGCGCCATCGGAACCCACCTAGTCAAGCCAGACGGTAAGGCGGCGCCTCAGCCGGCGAGATCGGGCAGGTTCGGTACCTGCCACGTCGACGTCTGGATGCCAAGCCCCCTGAGCCGCTCATCTAGGCGTTCGGCGAACTTTTCCGCCGCCTTTTTGCCCACCGGAGTCAGGCCGTGCGCGAGGACGGACTGGTTCCGGATCTCGATATCGTTCTGGAAGACGAATCCGCCTTCGTCGAAGAACAGATCGGCACCGTCGCAGGCCAGGGCGCGGGCAAGGCCGAAGGCGTCGGTGAGGCCGATCTTGTCCGGCAGGGGGGCGTCCGGGTTGCGGCGGCCGGCGCGGAAGCGTGCCACTGCGTCGGGGGGCAGATCCGACCAAGGCACGGCCCCGGTGCGGATCCCCCGCTGGGCCAGCAGCAGCTGGCCGACGCCTTCGAGGGCGCGGTACAGCCGCGCCGCCGCATCGTCGTAGCGGGCGGAGCGGATTCGGCGCCGGGCGTTGGCGAGCAGATCGCCAATGATCTCTCGGCTCGGGGGATGGTTACCCTCGAACCGGGGCATCTCCAAAATGGCTCGGGAGAGCCGGTCGATCTGGCTGCACCAATCGACGACCTTCGTCAGGCCGAGTTCGTCGGCCGCCTGGCGGACGTCAGCCGCCGCTTCGGCGAGCCGGTCGGCCACCTTGGGTTCGGCGAGGTGGCTGAAGCGGTCCCAATCGCCGAGGGCGGCGGCTGTGCGCCCGAGCCCTTGGTAGAGCAGGCGGTGGGCACTATGGCTCGGCTTGAGGCGGTGGAAGGCCTCGGCCGCCCCGGCGTAGTCGCCGCGGTTGAAAAGTGCGACGGCGGGGGTAGCGGCGAGGCCCCCGGTCGCGTCGTCCGGGTTGCCGAGCTCGACGAGCCGCATGGTGCTTGGATTTGGCTTCCCGTCTTGAAAGGCGACGTCGACGTAGACCAGGGAAGCGTCGAGCCGAGAGGCGGCGAGGGTTAGGCCGGTGCTCATCCACTTGCGTCCCGCGGTCGGGTTCACGTAGACCTGGCCGTTCGGCCCTACCTGAGAGGCGGCCCAGCGGTGGGCGCGGTGAAATGCGAGCACCAGCTGGCCGAGAGCGGCGGGATCGTCCGCCACCGTTTCTATATGCATCTGGCTGGGCTTGAGGTCGGTCTGTTCGGCGATGTCGTCGACCTTGGCGTGGGAGTCGGGGCTGACGAGGAAAGCGACGAAGTCGGGCTGCACAGACTGGATCGCGAACACTTCGGATGCGACGCTCATGCCGACGGTGAGAACGAGAGCTTTTGCCATGGTGCCTCCTCTTCGAAGGTAGATCGAGTATGCCGTGAAAAGGTGCCGGCCGACGCAGCGCGAGTCGGTTCTTGCATCGGAGGCGACGCCAATCCGTCGGAACCCACCGGATCCGGCCGAGACCAAGGCGAGAGGACGGCATCGTCCTCGCCCGGTTCGACCTCGGCGACGACTCCTCTCGGCCCCAGCTCCGCGCGGCCTGACGGAAACACGGTCAAGAAGCAGGTGGTCCGACCGTCAAGACCTGAGGAGCCCGCCCGACCGCCAGTCGCGAGCTGTTCGGAGGCCGGGATGCGACCTCGACCGCGTAATCCAGGCCGGGTTCGAGCCCTTCCGGCACGACGGCGACGGCCTCGCGGGCGCCGCTCGCCAGCAACTGGTCGCAACGGACGGCCGGACCGCCGTCGACCGGCACCAGAAAAATGCCCTCATCCTGCCGGTCGGCATGGAACCGAAGCCGATACCCCCGGATGCGGAACACGTTGCCCGGTCGCGCCGCCTTGTCCTCCCCGACCAGCATCCCCAGCCATACGACATGGGGTTCGGTTGCGCGAGCGGGAACGCGGCGGATTTTGAGGTTGTCGCGGACGTCTTTGTGGAACCGTCGCGACACCCGAACGTTGACGTAGACCTTGACGTTTGACGGAAGTTGGATATCGGGATCGGGCACTCGGCCGCGAAACGCGGTCGAGAAGGTGAGGAAGTCGTCGAGAACGACGGCCCGGCCATTGGCCAGCTCCTTGCGGATGACCTCGCGCAATCCCGCCAGCACGGCGACGACGTCGGTTTCGGTGAGGGTGGTGGCGAGAGACAGCTGTCGGGCCAGGTCAGCCACCGAGGAAGTGCCGCCGCGCCGCACCTTGGCGACGTAGCTCGGCGGGTCCGTAATTCGGTTTTCGGTCAGGTAGTAGTCGATCATGGTGTTAGGGACGGGCGGCACCCGCCTAAGGTGATCTTGTTCACGAAGGCGGTAGATGATTGTAACCCGCTGGGTTACTGGCGGTAACTGCCTGAGTTGTTGGCCGTAACTCAGGCAGTTATCTATAGTAACTCAGTCAGTTACCATGCTTTGCCAACGCGGCAGCGACTTGATCCTCGCTTGGGGACAATCGGATACCAACCGGCATCACCATCGGTCCTCGGTTGGGACGCCCTTTGGCCTCGACTGAGGCCCTGGTCCCAGCCGAACCAGGTTGGCGGCCGGTGGGTGCTTTCGTCTCTGCTCTCGGTGCCGGTCGCTCGTCCCAAAGAGCACGGCGCGCCGGGCCAACTCGGCCGTCCAGCGACGGTGGTCTTCAGCGGCCATTCCGTTGATCGTCCACGTCTCGACGAGGTGGTCGGCATGGTCTGGGGAGGAAACGGTCGTCCCACCGAAGGATCCGCACGCGTCCGGACGCCAGCGATCGGTGCCTCTCTTGTTGCCCGCTAGGGCTTCGACGCCGACTCAGCCTCGGTCTTCGGGTTCGGACCGTCGGCCGGACCAGCCGAACTCGCCCGTGAACCAACCTGCGATCGCCTTGATCAGGAAAGGCACGGCGATGCAGCTGAGAACGATAGCGACATCAAGAGGGTCCATATCGAGAACGCATTATAGCAATCGTAGCCGTTTGCTCCAGGCCCGCCGGCTTCTTTGCCCCTTGCTTGTCTCTCTCGTTCCGGACCGAGGCTCCAGACGGGACGTCGCGTCTTTGTGGTTTGCAGGCAGTCGGGCAGGGCATTCCAATCATTTTTGCGGTGGTATAGTTTCGTCATAGAAACACATCGCGGAATTAATCGGTCTGTTTCTGTGCCTGCGTCACCTCTCTGGAGGACGCCCCTCTCCCCTCGAAAGGATCGAGCCATGGCCAATGTTCCGCCAATTCAGAATCCTGGCCCGTCGTCCACCAGCCGGAAAAAGCCGAACGTTGCCCTTATCGTTTTCTCGGTAGTGGCGGTCGCTGTTTGCGTGCCTTGCATGGCCATTCCTGCGGCCGTCCTCTTCCCGGTGTTCCAAGAGGCCAAAGTCGCGGCCCAAAAGACTCTGTCCGTCTCCAATCTCAAGCAGCAGGCGACGGGTGTCGCGTTGTACACGGCGGACAACGACGACAGGCTCCCCCTGGCGTCGAACTGGCGTGCGGCGACCGCCAGCTACGTTGACGACGCGGCGGTTTTCGACTTTCCGCCCGTGAGGGAGGGTTGGCAATATGCGTTTTACGGGCCGGTCTCCGGTTTGGTCCGGTCCGAGCTTGCAGACCCGCGGGACACACCGCTGATCTTCGAGTCCCGAGCAACCGGAAGTCCGACGGTCGGTGGCGTGTCCGACTTCCCTAGAGAGGGGCCTTGGAGGCCCGCTGAGTTCAACATGGCGTTTGTCGATTC
>JBDNCL010000078.1:0-11571 GCA_046719655.1 Fimbriimonadaceae bacterium | reverse complement strand
AAGCTGGTGGCGATGGACGGCGACGTGGACCGGCAGGGCGTCGAGATCGACGCCCTTGGCGACGGCTCGCTTCTGGACGTCGTTCATCGGCAGCGCGGCAGGAACCTTCATTCTCGATTGCGTGAGGGCCAGCCCCGAGCCGCCCTACTGGGAAGACGCTTCAACACTCCAGACGGTTGCCCGTGGCCCTAGCGACCTCGAAGGATCAGACCTCCATCAGTTCGGCGTCCTTCTTCTTTTGGGCCGCGTGCACTTCCTCGATGTGCCTGTCGGTCATCTTCTGGATCTTCTGTTCGAGCTGCTTGAGGTCGTCCTCGGTGATCTCCTTCTTCTTCTCGGCCGCCTTGAGCTGCTCGATCGCGTCTCGCCGAACGTTCCGGATCGCCACGCACGCCTGCTCGGCCCGATGGTTGACCTGCCGGACGAGCTCCTTTCGGCGCTCTTCCGTCATCTGCGGGAAGACGAGCCGGATGTTCTGACCGTCGTTGTTCGGCGTGATCCCGAGATCGCTCTTCAAGATCGCCTTCTCGATGGTGCCCAGCATCGAACGATCGTAAGGCGAGATGAGCAGCTGCCGCGGTTCGGGAACGCTCACGTTGGCCACCTGAGTGAGGGGCGTTTCGACGCCGTAGTAGTCGACGTGGATGCGTTCGAGCACGACCGGGTTCGCGCGCCCGGTGCGATAGGTGGCAAAGTCGTGAACCATCACTTCGATGGCGTGGGTCATTCGGTGATCGGCATCCTGCACAATTTGGTCGACCGTCATTGATCTCCTCCGACAAGAGTTCCCACGTTCTCGCCGCGCACGGCCCTGACGAGGGCTCCGGGTTGGTTAAAGTCTAACACGATGACGGGAAGCCGGTGCTCCCGGCACATCGTGAAGGCGGTCTGGTCCATCACCGCCAGCCGCCGGTCGATCGCTTCGTCGTAGGACAGAGTCTCGTACCGGACCGCGTCGGCGTGCTTTTTCGGGTCTTTGGTGTACACCCCGTCGACTTTGGTCGCCTTGATCAGGCAGTCGGCCTCGATCTCGAGGGCGCGGAGAACCGAAGCCGTGTCGGTCGTGAAGTACGGATTCCCCGTCCCGCCGGCGAAGACGACCACCCTCCCCTTCTCGAGATGCCGGATGGCCCGTCGCCGGATGAAGGGTTCCGACACCTGGGTCACGACGACCGCGCTCTGCACGCGAGTCGGCACCCCGGCCTTCTCGACCGCCGACATGATGGCCAGTCCGTTCATGATCGTCGCGAGCATCCCCATCTGGTCGCCGACCGTCCGGTCGATCCCGTTCTCGCCGCTGAGTTGCCCCCCGCGCACGAAGTTGCCGCCGCCCACGACCAGGGCGATCTGGACGCCCGTTTCGTGAACCTCGGAAATCTCCCGGGCCATGTAGGAGAGAACGTCGCTCGCCAGCCCGAATCCCCGAGGACCGGCCAAAGCTTCGCCCGACAGCTTGATCAGAACGCGTTTCAGGGGTTTGCGGGCGGACATCGGCATGTCGATTATCCCCGATTCCGGACCGGCTGCTGGGTACCCCGAACGTTCGTCCTTACTTCGCGTACTCGGCCCAGCAGTGGGGAGTCTCCCAGACGCGGACCCGCTCGAGCGTCGCCGCTCCGGCCGGAATCCGGTACACCGCCCCGTCTTCCTCCGCTTCGAAGCCTTCCGCCAAGACCCCCTCGATGTAGAGAAAGATCTCTTCCGCGATCGCCTCCGTGGTCGGCTCGCGGTCCTCGAACACCACCAGCGAGCCGGGGTACACCGACTCCATCGCCGGCCGCAGAGGGTCGTCGGCGTGGACCGCCATCGCGTGGTCGTACCGGTCGATGTGGCGCCCGACCGCCAGCTTCAGCGCCTTGAAGTCGAGGACCATGTCGTGTTCGTCGAGCCGGTGGGAGGCGACCACGACCTCGATCGTTCGCGTGTGGCCGTGCGGGAAGCGGCACCGGGCCGGGTGGCTCTTCAGCATGTGCCCGCTCTCGACCGTGAATCGGCGGCAGATTCGGAACGTTGCCACGCGCGGATTGTACTATCGCCGGGTCGGCCGGTCCTATCGACCGACAATTCGGAATCGCGAACAAGCGGGCCGAGCGTATCTATAGTCATCACGCTCATCTGAGAACGCCATGATCAACCTCAAGTCCGGCATCGCCCTCGTCTCTTGCCTCGCCGCGGTGGGAGCCGCGTTTGCGCAACCTGCCTCCGGCCTCGACGTGGGCGAGCAGATCTCTTCGTTCCACCCGCAGCACGTCACCGGCCCGTTCAAGGGCACGGACACCTGCCCGCCCTGCGTGAACGGTGACCGGCCCCAGGCGATCGTCTTCGTCAACGGCGACTCGCGGGCCAACATCGTCGCTCTCGCTCGCGCTCTCGACCGAGCCATGCAGACCCACGCCCGTCGACAGTTTCGGGCCTACGTCGTCGTCATCAGCGACGCCGCCGGTATGGATCGGAACCGTCAGATGCTGACCAACATCGCCCGCGAGCACAACCTTCAGCGGGTGGGATTGGCTCTGCTCGACCGGAACTCGGACACGATCAGGGAGTATCGGCTCAACCTGGCCTCCAACGTCCGAAACACGGTGTTCGTGTACCACAAGTGGGACGTCAAGGCCAAGTTCGTGAATCTGGAGGGGAACCAGGCCGGGACCAACCGCCTGATGGCCGCGATTCGAAGAATCGCCGCCTAGTCCCCGACCGGGGCCCGCCCGCGCCGCCGCGGCCCGAACGGCGGCGCGGTTCCCTTCAGTCCACCAGCGAAGCGAGCATCTCCTTCGTCTCGACCAGCGCCTCCCCGAACGTCCGGACCGCCGTTTCGACCTCGGACTCGGAGATGATCAGGGGAGGCTCGAAGCGCAGGACCCGCGGGTTGTTCAGGGTGTAGGCCGCGACCATCCCCCGCGTCAGCATCTGGGCCACGCACAGTTCCCCGATCTCGTCCTGCCGGAACTCGAGCCCGATCATCAGACCCTGGCCCCGAACGTCGGCCACGACGTCGGCATGGTCGTCCGCATACTGGGCGAGACCCGCCTTCAACCGCTCTCCCATCTGCCGGGAGCGCTCGACGAGCCCTTCTTCCTCGATGACGTCGAGAGTCGCGAGGCCGGCGGCGCAGGCCAACGGGTTTCCGCCGAATGTGCTCGTATGGAGGAGCGGGTTCTGCCCGAAGACGGCGTCCCAGACCTTCTCGGTGCCCAGCGTGGCCCCGATCGGCATCACCCCGCCGCCGAGACACTTCGCCAGCGTCATGATGTCGGGACGGACGCCCTCGTGCTCGCAACCGAACATCCGGCCCGTGCGCCCCAGTCCGGTCTGCACCTCGTCCGCGATCAGGAAGGCGCCGACCCGATCGCACGACTCGCGGAGGCTCGAAAGGTAGCCGTCTGGAGGAACGACGATGCCCCCTTCGCCCTGGACCGTCTCGACGATCATCGCCGCCGTCTCGTCGTCGATTGCGGCGGAAGCCGCTTCGGCGTCGCCGTACGCGACGAACACAACCCCGGGCATCAAGGGCTCGAACGGCTTTCGGTACTTCTCCCGACCGGTCGCGGCCAGGGCGCCAAGGGTCTTCCCGTGATAGCTCCCGAGGGTGCTGACGATCTTGAATCGGCCGGTGGCGGCTTTGGCAAACTTGAGGGCCGCCTCGACCGCTTCGGCGCCGCTGTTGGAGAAGAACGCGTACTCCAGTCCGTCCGGACTGACTTCCGCCAGCTTCGTCGCCAGCTCGGCTTGGTTGCGGGAGAAGAACGCCTTGCCGCTGAGGGGAAGCTCGTCGAGCTGTCGGCGAACGGCCTCCACCACTTTGGGGTGCCGATGGCCCAGCGAAAAAACCCCGTACCCCCCCAGACAGTCGAGGTATCGCCGGCCCTCGTGGTCGAAAAGGTAGCACCCTTCGCCTCGCATTTCCACGCCGAAACCGGCGAAGCCCATGAGCTTGGCCAATCCAGGATTCACATGGGCGGCGTACTTGCCGATCACGTCGGCGTAGAGGGCATCGGAATCCATGTCCCAGTATAGAGGGCCGGCACGAGAGGTTGGGCCGAGGCCCATCGGGACGTCTCCGCGAACGCCCGCTACCGCGGGCGGGACGACGGGACCGGCTCCGGCGCCGGCGCCAGAGACCACGTCATCGCCTCCGACCGGGCGGAGGGAAAGCGCCGCCTCATCTCCTGCGACAGGCCGGCAAAACGGGTCCGTTCCCGCTCCGCCCCCGGACCCCGGATCGGTGTCACTCTGCCCCCGGAAATGGACGCCGGAAGGATGGACGCCGACGCCAGCTCCCCGTTGCGGAAGTCGAGCCGGAAGACGGCCGTGGTTCCGGGTCGCGGCGAGACCAGGTTGCCGGTCGAGTAGAGGATCGGCCTGCCCCGGTACAGCTCGGCGCCCTGAAGAACATGGGGGTGGTGTCCGACGACGACGTCCGCCCCCTGATCGACGAAGGCGCGGCCCAGCTGAACCTGATAGGCGGTCGGGACGGTCTGTCCCTCCAAACCCCAATGAAGCGCCACGACGACGAGGTCCGCGTTCTGGCGGGCCGCATCCACGATCGCCTTGATCCTCGGAAGCGCCGTCGGGGCCACATGGCCGCCAAGCTTGAGGGCCGCAATCCCAGGCCGGTCGCCGACCGCGGGCCAGCAGATGTCCATCGCCGCCGAGCCGCGGAACGCGAGCATCGACACCAACGACACCGTTGCGCCGCCCGACGTCTGATAGCGGGCTTCCCGCCAGGCCGCGGCCGCGTCGATGCCCGCGCCGGCGTAGACGACCCGATGGCGGTCCAATTCGGCGAGCATCTCGAAAAGACCGGTCGGACCGTAATCCATGGTGTGGTTGTTGCCGAGGCTCACCATGTCGAATCCGGCCTCGGCTAGGTGCGCGGCATGGGCCGGGTCCGCTTTCAAGACGAACTGCGCCCGCCGCTTCAGCATGTCGGCCGTCTTCCGGGTGGTGGCGGTCCGCGCCGTTGTCAGCGGGATCTCGAGGTTGGCGATCGCCACGTCCGCCTCGCGGACGAACGGCGCGATGCCGTCGAAAGGCCGGGTGGTCCCCGGAACCCCGTTCAGCATGATGTCCCCGCCGAGCACGACGGAAACGGCCGGACCCTCCGAGAGGGAGCCCGGACCGGCGAGAACGACGGCGAGGAGGGCAAGCTGCATACTCGATAACGTAAGGAATAGGTCCCGTCCTACAATAGCGTAAGTCACAGTTTGAACGGATGAGCAACCCCGTGTCGTTCCTGAACCGTTCTAAACTGCAGGCCAAGCATTCTGGACGCGGGGTTCGAGGTCGAACCGCTGCCGGAGTGAGCCATCACGAGGAAAACCATGCTCAAGCGCTCCATTTGGATTTTCGTCGCCGCGGCCGCCGCCGTATCCGTGGCCGTTCAGGACTCCGTCCTTCTTCGACGCGAGCTCAAGCCGAACACGACGACAACCTACTCTATCGAATCGAAGGTGCTGACCAAGCTCGAGGTCCCCGGGATGGGCTCCCAGGAAGTCGATGTGACGACCACGATGAAGCAGGCGATCCGCATCAAGGACGTCGACGAGAAGGGTATCGCCAACGTCGAATTTGTCGTCACCGACATGAAAAGCGAGTTCGGCGGCGAGATGGGCCAGATGATGGGTGGCATGGTGGGCGACATGCCCACGACGTTCACCCAGACGGGCCGCATGGACAACCGCTATCGGATCACCGACATGCGGTTCTCCGGCGCCAACGCCATGGCCCAGATGATGGGCGGCGGCTCGTCTCCCAACGCCTTGATGTTCGAACTGCCCGAGGCCCCCGTCCGGATCGGCGACGAGTGGGATGTGGTTGTTCCGCCGAACCCGATGATGGGCAACAAGCCGCACAAGCTGCGGGCCAAGTTGACCGGTCTTCGGACGGTCGACGGGGTCGAGGTGGCCGAAATCAACGTCACGGGCACGATCGAGTACTCGGTCGACATGGCCGAGATGATGCGGGCGATGGGCGGCAACGACCCGAGCGGCGGCATGATGGCCGGGATGCGGATGACGATGAGCGCCCGCATGGGCATCGACGGCACCGTGACCATCGAGCGCGCGACCGGTCTCATCACCTCCTCGGTCACCAACCTCAAGGTCGACCAGACCACCGAGCTGACCGACATGGGGATGCAGATCCCGGCGACGTCGACCGGCACGATCACAATGAAGCTCGTCCGCTGACGGCACGACCCGGAGGTTCCGACCGGGACGGCGTCCAGGCCTCGGGCTGGGCGCCGTCGTCTTTTTTTGTCGTCGGTGGTCGTCTCGGTCGCGCACGGCCATTCGTCGACAGAGGTAAAACGCACGGATGCACGGGACGCGTTGGACTCTTGCCATGCCTTTGCTTCTCGCAGGCTCGTCCGCCATCGCTCAGTTGGAGCCCCCGACCCTCGAACCCGTCGTCGGTGCCCGAAACCTCGCCCTCAGCGCCGACGGCACGCGGTTGGCCTTCTCCTGGCGCGGCGACATCTGGGTTGTCTCATCTCAAGGCGGCCAAGCCCGGGCGATCACCAGCCACGTCGAACTCGAGGACTGGCCGGTCTGGTCGCCTTGCGGCAAGTGGATCGCCTTCACGTCGAACCGCAGCGGCAACAACGACGTGTACGTCGTGCCCAGCGAGGGGGGCCAAGTCCGGCGCCTCACCTGGTTCGCCGGCAACGACATCGCCCGCGACTGGTCGCGCGATGGTCGGCACCTTCTGCTTCTGTCGCAGCGCGACAAGCCTTGGGAGTCTCTGTACACCCTGGATGTCGCCACCACCCAGGTTCGCGAGCTGAGCAACGACGTTCTCCGGTTCCAGTTCGGGAGGTTCTCGCCCGCCGGCAACGAAGTTCTCGTCAGCCGAGCGCAGGGCGCGTTCGCTTGGTTCCGCCCCCGATACGAGGGCTCGGGCAACCACCACCTCGTCACCATCGACATGCTGACCGGTCGGCGAAACGACCTGAGAAACAACGGTTTTCAGCACCTTTGGCCCTCCTACAGCGCCGACGGTCAGACGATCTACACCGTGACCGTGTCGGAGAAGACCCCCAGCGCGAGCACGATCGACCGGGTCATCCCCCGAATCGTCGACAACCCGAACCGCACCCCGAACATCTACGCGGTGGCGCGAAACGGCTCGGCCCGGCGCCTGACCGACTACGTCGGCGGAGCCGGCACCCGGTTCCTCACCGCGGCCGCGAGCGCGAACCTCTTGGCCTTCGAGCGCGAAGGCTCCCTCTTCACCATGGTGCCGGGGAACCGCCCCACGCGAATCAACGTCGTGGCCGGCGGCGACGACCGCACGACCGACATCGAGCGGCTGGTGCTCACCACCGGCGCAACCGAAGGCGCCCTCAGTCCGAAGGCGGACAAGGTCGTCTTCACCGTCCGCAACGAACTGTGGATGACGCCCGTTCGCCGCGGGCGGGGTCCCAACGCCAACGACGCCACCCAGTTGACGAGCTGGGCCGGGTTGGACCGGCAGCCGATCTGGCTTCCCGACAACCGCCACATCCTCTTCACCTCGGACCGAGACGGAAGCGAGCGCGTGTTCCGATTGGACACCGAGACCAAGAAGGTCGAACCCGTCACCCAAACCGACCAGGATGCTCTCGAGCTGAAGCTCACCCCCGACAAGAAGCACGTGAGCTTCTGGCTTTCGGGCGAGGGCGGCGGCCTGTTCCGGGTGAGCGTGGACGGCGGCGAGCCCGAACTCGTCATGCCTCTGCGCAACCAGTTCCGTTTCGAGTTCCCCACCGCCTACTCGTTCTCCCCCGACGGGAGATGGCTGGCGTACACGCGGGCGGGAGGCCGCGGCACGGTCAACGTGTGGATCTACGACACGGTCGAAAAGACGGACCACAACGTGACGCGGTTGAACGTCTCCCACGCCAACCCGGTATGGTCGGGCAACGGCAAGTACCTCTACTTCATGAGCAATCGGAACGGAAACGGCATCCACATCCTGCCCCTGCAGGAAGAGCCGCGCCGGTTCGAGGAGCTCGAGCTCAAGTATGAAAAACCGACCGAGACGCCCAAGGTCGAAATCGACTTCGAGCGCATCTCGGAGCGGATCCGCCGCTTCAACGCCCAGGCGCAAGGCAGCCTGACGACCGACCCCGAGTCGGGCGAGATCTACTTCCTGGCCGAAGGCGATCTGTACCGGGTCTCCTACGACGGGGAGACCACCACCCGTATCACGCAGGGTGGCGGCGTCGCCAGCTACCAGCTTTCCGACGACCTGAAGCAGGCTCTCTTGGTGCGGAACGGCAACGTCCAGCTCGTCAATCTGCGACAGCAGGGCTACCCCGTGACCAACCTGCCGTTCCGGGCCGACTGGACGCGGGACCTGATGCTGGAGCGGCGAGCCGCCTTCGCCCAGTTCTGGCGCGAGTACAACCGGGGTTTCTACGACGGAAACTTCCACGGCCGCGACTGGAACGAGATCCGGCGCCGCTACGAACCGCTTCTGGCCGGGGTCGGCCACCGGAACGACTTCGCCATCCTCCTGAACATGATGGTCGGCGAACTGGAGGCGAGTCACGCCGAAGTCGGTCCGGCTCCCGCCTCTCTGCCCAGCGTGTCGAGCGCCCACCCCGCGTTCACATTCGACTACTCGCACCAAGGCCCCGGCATCAAGATCCTCGAAGTGCCGACCGGTACCCCCGGCAGCTTCGAGAAGACGAAGCTCGAGCCGGGCGAGTACGTCCTTCAGATCAACGGCGTCGACGTCCGCCTCGACGAGGCGCTCTGGCGCGACGTCCTGAACGAGCAGACCGGCCGTGAGATCACCCTCACCGTCAACAAGACGCCGACCAAGGAAGGGGCCCGCACCGTGACCTACCGGGCGTGGTCGCCGGGCCAGTTCAACGGTCACATGAACAACCTGCGGATCGAAAGCAGGCGGCGTTTCGTCGAAGAGCGATCGAACGGTCAGCTGACCTACGTGAACATCGCCGGTATGGGCGCGCCCAACTTCGACCTCTTCTCCCGCGAGGTATGGGAGTTCGTCGACGGCAAGAAGGGCGCGATCATCGACGTGCGCTTCAACGGGGGAGGCAACATCAGCGGGCGTCTGCTCGACGTCCTCGAGCGGGTTCCGGTCGTCCGTGGACGCGTCCGCGACGGTCTGCCGTACGACGGACGCGGCGAAGCGTGGGCTCTGCCGACGATCGTCATGATCGGACCACGGAGCCTGTCGGACGCCGAGATGTTCCCGTACATGATGAAGCAGCGGGGGATCGCCACCCTTCTGGGCGAACCGACTCCGGGCTACGTCATCGGAACGTACAGCTTGACCCTGGTCGACGGGACTTCGGCCCGCATGCCCACCTGGGGCGTCTTCCGGATGGACGGGACCTCCCTGGAAAACCTCGGCGAGCGCCCCGACATCCGGGTTCCCATGGACAACGACGCCTTCATCCAAGGCGACGACCGGCAACTCGCCCGCGCCGTCGACGAGCTGATGCGCCGCATCCGCTGACCCGACGCCATCCCAACGACGATCGGTCGCCGCCCGGGTTCTCGGCCCGGGCGGCGATCTCACTTTGCGGCCGGGGCTCCCGACGGGCGCTCCCCTCGGGCGCCCGCGGGTCCCCCATTCCGGCAGGTCGGTCAGGCGGCGTTCGCCTTCGCAACCTGACTGCGGAGCTGCTTCGGAACGATCCGATGCGGATCGAGGAGAACGGTGAGCTTGTCTTCGCTCTTTCCGATCCCCCGCACGAAGTCGTCTCCGCGTTGGTCGACGATCTGCGGGTTTTCGTCGATGTTCTCGTCGGCGAGGTTCATGATGCCGTCGACCGAGTCGACGCGGATCGCGCACCGTCCCTGATCGGTCAAGACGACGATGAGATTCTTGGCATCCGCCAACTCCTCCATCTCGAACCGCAGCCGGGCATCGATCACGGGAATCGTCGCGCCGCGCAGCTCGAAGATTCCGAGGAACATCTTCGGCGTGCGCGGAAGTTTGGTGACCTTCTGGTCCGGAAGAATGCGTTCGACGCTCTCGATAGGCATTCCGTAGAACTCCTTGTCGAGACGGAACACGACATACTTTTGTTCAGCCATGGACAGTCCTCCGCCGGGCTATTCGCCCTCCCCCGACGAGGTGTTTCCACGGTGGGGACCGCCGGCAATCCGGTAATTTGTGGAGCATCGGACCGATCTCGTATCGTTGCCGGGCTCGATTCGACCATCATCAGAGAGGCACGCGACGCCCCGGCGTCCCGGGCACGGAGTCTTCATGCTTTCAGCGATCTTCGTTACGGCGGTGGCCGCCCCCGACGCGTCCGCCATGCTCGCCCGAGTCGACGAGTTCCTGCGGTCTTCGAATCGGCTCGCCGCCGAGTTCCGCGTCACCGACAGCAGCATGCCGGGATTCGGAACCGGCAAGATGACGGTCGACCGGCCGTCGCGGGTGCGGACGACCATCAGGTGGGGCGCCTCCTCCTACGAGTACATCAACGATGGCCGACACCTGGTGGAGCTGGATCACCGCAATCGGCTCGTCGCCGAGAGCCGCGCCGTGCGGACCCTGGCCCCCCCCAACCGACTGACCGAGTCGTTGGGTTCCTTCCTGCCTCGCATGATCGTGATGGGCAGCGTGTCCGCGCTCGTTCCCGACAACGCGAAAACGACGGTCACGCCCGTCGCCGACGGCGGGACGCCGACCACCCAGATCCGGGCCTTTTCCGAGGGCCCGGCCGGCACCCTGGAGATCACGATTCGGATCGATTCGGAAAACCGGCCCGTCTTCGTCAAGTATCTGTCCGATTCCGTCATGGGCCGAAGCGAGACGACCTACCGGTTTTCGAACTTTCAGGTGAACCCTTCCCTGCCCGCCGACTTCTTCACGCCCCGCATTCCGGTCGGGTATGCGCCCGAGTTCCTTTCCGGCTTCGAATGGCCTCGGATGCCGGGCGAACCGTTCCCCACCAAAGGTTGGAACCCGGTCCGGGGTTCCAACTGGGTGACCGCCACCCGCAACAAGCGCTTTCTGGCTTTTTACGGGAGAGCGGACTGCGCCGTGACCCGCCGGGCCATGGCCGACTTCGCTGCCATCGACGATGCCGTCCGGGACGGCCGGATCTCGCCCGTGCTCCTCTGGGAGGGCGCGCCCCCGGTCACGCCCTGGCCGGTCTTCATCGTCACGGACGAGGGGCGCGACATCGAACTCACGGCGCCCGGGACGCCCGCCTTCTGGCTCGTCGACGACAAGGGGATCGTGACCCACCTCTGGTACGGATGGAACGCATCGATTCGACGGGACTTGATGGCCGCGCTCCGCAAGAAGTGAGAGGACGAGGCGACCGGTGGAGAGACTGAACTCGGAAGGCATCCCCCGACACAAACTGAAGGTGGCTCTGACCGACCGACCGACCGTTTTGGCCGCCCGGCGGACGGATACCTGCCTGCTCTGCCGCCGGCCGCGGGTCAACGAAGCGGGGCTGTGCGACGTCTGTTGGGCCCTGCTCGACGACGAGGAGCTCCGTTTGGCCGGCAAGTGGCTCATGGGCCAGGGTCCGGAAGGTTGGTAGATCTCGGACGTCGCCGCGCGGGAGGACCGAGCCCTCGGTGAAGC
>JBDNCL010000077.1:0-11684 GCA_046719655.1 Fimbriimonadaceae bacterium | reverse complement strand
ATCCGGCCGCCTCGGACAGGGAGACTTGGGCCAGCGCGCTCGTGCGGTTCGCCAACCACGCCACCGCCCCCATCATCGCCGATGCGAGGACGCTTCGGCGCGAGAGGTCGGCGGAATCCGGCCATCCGGTACGGCCGGACTCCGGGCGCGAACGACCCCAGACGCCCCTCCCGTCGCAGCTCCACCAGTCCGTACGCATCGTCTTTCCTCACCGCCACTGGAATGCGGGCGACGCCAGGCAGACGGCTGCGCCGACGGCCAGGGCGTCCGGCCCGTCGCCCAGATTCGAGATTTGGGACGCCAAAACGCGATCGTCTTCGGGCCCCAACCCCAGGATGAGGGCCATCAGCGCCGCCACGCGCGGGGCACCGAGTTCCCCGACGAGCGGTTCGAGCCGAACGCTCGTGCGCGGGATGGTCCCCTTGGCAAGGGAGTAGGCGAAGTTCCAGCGCGCGAGCAAGGAACCGGTCCAGGCTCCCGTGTGGTCGGGGTAACCGTCCGGCATCGGCCACTGGTAGAGGGGCTGACCCATGCGGTCGAGGTGGCGTTGGATTTCGCGGCCGCCGTTGGTGTCCGCGTCGAGCGCCCGCAGAGCGGACACGAGGAAGTCGATCGGCCGCTTCAGGATGGGCGGCCCCGCGGTCAGGGCCGGGGCGCCCAGAATGGGCCGAAGCATTTCGCGGATATCGCCCCTCGATGCTTGGTAGGCTCGGGCAACCTGGGGTCGGATCGCGTCCCCCGCTTCGCCCAGAAAGTGGTGGCAGAGCTTTCGGGCGAGGTGACGACCGGTCGAAGGGTGTTCGACGAGGATGTCGAGAACGCGGTCGATGTCGGTCGCCCCACCGCCGGGCGGGATGCGATGCCCGAGAACGGTCTTCTCCCCGTCGTCGTGCAGGCCGGGTTCGAACTTCACCGTACCGGTCGGCCGGAGAAATCCGCGTTCGGTCGTCCAGCCGGTCAGGCACCGCGCCACTTCGACCACGTCCTTCTGGGTGTAGCCGCCGTCGATTCCGAGGGTATGGAGCTCGAGCAGCTCGCGGGCGTAGTTCTCGTTCGGGCCGGCGGCGGTGTTGGCCTGATTGTCGAGATAGACCAACATCGCCGGGCTCTTGGCGGAGGCCCTGAGCATGGCCGGGAAGCTCCCGAGGGCATGCCTGCGGATCACCTCGACTTCGTCGGCGCCTTTCCGGAACGCGGCGCGACCCTTCCGGGCGTACACGTTGAAGTGGTTGGTCCAGAAGTCGACCATTCTCTCGAAGAGCTGGTTCGGGCTGTACACCATTCGCAGGATGGCGCCCTGTTGGAGCATGGCCAGCACGGCGGCCTCCGGATAGTTGGCCAACTCGCCTGCCGGAAGGTGGTAGACGGGCAGACGGCTCACCCGAATCCGCAGATTGGCGTCTTCATGGGCGTCGGCCCGCAACTGGGCCTCCAGCCAAGCGTCCAGCCCCATCCTCGCGACCAACCCGATCTGGCCGGGGCTGGGGCCGAATCCGACGCGGTTGACGACGCGGGCGATGCGGCCCGACTCGCGGTTCGGCAGCTTCAGGGAGGCGGGCAAGGGCGCCCGCATGGGGTTTCGCGTCTTGTCGCAGCCCCCCGCGAACAGACCGGTCCCGAGGAGCGCGGCGATTCCGACCGCGCCGCCGGACAACGCTTCGCGCCGGGTCATGTCCACCGTTCTAGACTCCGGCCTGGACGGCCGGCGGTTCGACGGCGCCGGCCTTGGCGGGGCGGTTCGCGACCGCGAAGAGGCCTGCGCCGAGCGAGACGGCGAGAACGGCCGGCACGACGAAAAACCAACCGACGAACGGCGCAAACCCGGCGACGACCAGCAGTCCGGTCGCCCGGGAGAGGGTGCGAAACTCGGTGGCGGCCGGGTCGGTCGGTTCCAGGCGGGCGGCGAGCAACCGGGTCAGGCCGGCGGCGCCCACCACGCCGATCATCAGCAACGCCAGCAGCGCGACGAAGCCGAGAAGCTTGGCGAGGGCGTTCGGCACGTTGGCCGAGAACCCGAACAGGATGACGGCCACGCCGAGCATGAGGACTCCGGCAAACGCCGACTTCCAAGGCGACGACTCGGCGATTTCCCGCGCCCGGGCTGCCTTGGCGCCGAAGAAGAAGTTCGCCGCGAGCGTCAGCGACCAGAACGAGACGCCGACCAGGAAGATGGCGCCGACGAGCGCGAGGATGTCTCCGACGAGGAACATGGTTCCGGCCCCCTTGCCGCAACAGCGCGAACGGCCACGGCAAGAGGGACTACGGCCCTCGCCCGAGTCGGTTTCGCCTTTGGGGCTATGGGCGAAGGGATTTGGCATGTGCTTCCCGAATGGATGACCGATGTCCACGATCAAGGGTTTCAGTGCGAAGTTTCGGTGCCCGAACCTCGAAGGCGAGGCCTGTATCGCCAAGGTCCGCGAAGCCTTGACCGGCGCCCCCGGAGTCTACGGGTTTCGCGTCGATCCGGCCGACAAGACGGTCATCGTCGACTGCGTCGACGAGACGGCGTGCGAGGCGGCGCGGGCGATGCTGACCGTCATGGGGATGGAGCCGATTCCCGTCGCCAAGCCGGTTTCGAGCTGATTTCGCCGGCCCGGGTTTGGGGTGGGGCGGAAACCGGCCGTGTCGCGCGGCGGCCTCTCCGTGCTATGGTTGGCCGATGAGCGTCCGCACCGGGCTTTCGCGTTTGGATTCGGGACGGGTTCGCCTGCCCGGCCATCGCATCGGATTGGTCTGCAATCAGGCGACCATCGACGACAACGCCGTCCACATTCTCGACGCCCTTTTGCCGTCCCATCGGGAGGGTCGGTTCGAGATCGCCGCCGTTTTCGGTCCGCAACACGGAATCTGGGGCCACACCCAAGACAACATGATCGAGTGGGAGGGGTATCGCGATGCCCGGACCGGGATTCCGTTTCACTCGCTGTACGGCGAACACCGCGAACCGACGGATGCGATGTTGGAGGGGATCGACCTTCTCGTCGTCGATCTGCCCGACATCGGCACCCGCTACTACACCTTCCTGTGGACGTTGGCTCTGTGCATGAAGGCGTGCGAGCGGCTCGGGATCCCCGTGCTGGTCCTCGACCGCCCGAATCCGATCGGCGGACACATCGTCGACGGGACCGTCCTCGACCCCGCGTTCGCCAGCTTCGTCGGCCTCTACCCCCTCCCGATGCGGCATGGGATGACGCTCGGCGAGTTCGCCGGATACGTGCGGGAGACGTTCTTCCCGAAATGTCGCCTCGAAGTCTTGGAAGTCGAGGGCTGGCAGCGCCGGCAGTGGTTCGACGAGACCGGTCTGTTTTGGGCGATGCCGTCGCCCAACATGCCGAGTCCCGAAACCGCTCTCGTCTACCCGGGGATGTGCCTGATCGAGGGCACCAGGCTCAGCGAGGGTCGGGGAACGACCCGGCCCTTCGAGATCTTTGGCGCTCCCTACATCGACGGTTGGGATCTCGCCGACAAGTTGAACGCGGCCGGTCTCCCGGGCGTCGTCTTCCGCCCGATCCAGTTCCAGCCGACGTTTCAGAAGTACGCGGGCGAGGTGTGCGAGGGGTGCTTCGTCCACGTGACGGACCGGGAGCGGTACCCGTCGGTCCTGGTGGCGGTCGCCGTTCTCTGCCAGATCGTCGAGGACTACCGGCGCGATTTTCGGTGGTTGGACCCGCCCTACGAGTACGAATACGAGAAGATGCCGATCGACATCCTGGCGGGCAACGCGTGGCTCCGCGAGGCGGTCGAAGCCGGTACCCCGCTCAAGCAGATCGACGAGAGGATGGCGGCCGAACGGGACTCGTTCGAGGAGACCCGCCGCCGGTTCCTGGTGTATCGATGAGCGCAGTTCGGACCGGTCTCGACGTCTTGGTCTCGTCGGAATTCGAGCCGTTGGCGGGCAAGAGGCTGGGCGTCGTCGCCAACCATGCGAGCGTCGACCGCGACCTGGTCCACATCTCGCGGCACCTGGCCCGCGCCGAAAAAGCCGGCAAGCTGGAAGTCCGGGCCTACCTCGGGCCGGAACACGGGCTCTGGGGGGCGTTCGACGATCGGGTTGCCGGAGAAGGCGAGGTCGAACCGCATACCGGCAAGCCGTTCATCAGCCTGTACGGCGCGTCGTACGAACCTCCGAGCGACTTCCTGGACGCGGTCGACGGCGTTCTCTTCGACCTTCCGGACGTGGGCTCCCGCTTCTACACCTACACCTGGACCCTGGCCCACGTGCTCGAGGGGTGTCAGAAGGCGGGCAAGCCGGTATGGCTTCTCGATCGGCCGAACCCGATCGGCGGAGTCGAACGCGAGGGTCCCGTCCTGGAACCCGAATGTGCCAGCTTCGTCGGCCGCTATCCGATCCCGATCCGGCACGGGATGACGTTGGGGGAATTGGGAACATGGATGGTCGAAAGGTTTATCCCGGGAGCCGACCTGCGCGTGATCGGGGTCGAGGGGTGGAGGCGGGCCGACCATTGGCCGGCGACCGGTTTGCCCTGGGTGATGCCTTCGCCCGCCATGCCCCTTTACGAGACCGCCGTCGTGTACCCGGGGATGGGGCTGCTCGAGGCGACGAACCTCAGCGAAGGAAGGGGCACCACCCGGCCGTTCGAGATGTTCGGGGCACCCTATCTGGACGGATGGGCCTTGGCCGACGCGTTGAACGCGGCCGAAATGCTGGGGGTCCGATTCCGACCCGTCCAGTTTGAGCCGACGTCGGGCAAGCACCGAGAGGTCGTGTGCCAGGGGTGCTTTCTGCACGTGTTCGATCCGGTGGCGTTCCGGCCGGTTCAGACCGCCCTTCGGGTGATGCGCGAGGTTTGGCGCCAGCGTCCGGCCGAGGCCGCCTTCCTGCCTCCGTCCCAGCCGGGGGGGTTGCGGCGCCTCGACACCCTGGGCGGCACGCCCCGCTGGGAGGCTTGGGTGTCGGACTTCGACGGTCCGCCCGATCCGTGGAACGACGAAAGCGGGCGATAGCCCAGTGGCCCGGCCTTCCGGGCGAGCCTGTGCCAGAATCCCACCGACCCCGACTCGGGCGCCCTCAACCGATCATGCACAGCCTCGCCACCGGAATGTTCGTCGCCGAGACCCACACCGACGCGGTCACCTGGTTCTTCACGATCGAGAAGATGCACCTCGAGGGGAAGACGAAGTACCAGACCTACCAGATCTGCGACATCCCCCGCTTCGGCAAGTCGCTCCTTTTGGACTACAACATCCAGACGTCGCTGATGGACGAGCACATCTTTCACGAGTGCATGAGCCAGCCGGCGATGATCCTCCACCCCGACCCTAAGAAGGTGCTGGTTTGCGGCGGAGGCGAGGGGGCCACTCTCCGCGAGGCCCTGCGGCACCGCACGGTCGAGTCGGCGACCATGGTCGACATCGACGAGGAGCTGATCGACATGGTCAAGGTGCACATGCCGGAGTGGCACCAAGGTTCTTTCGACGACCCGCGCACCACTCTGCTTCACGAAGACGCCCGCAAGTTTCTCGCCGAACACCAGGGCGCAAACTTCGACGTCATCCTGAGCGATCTGCCGAACCCGCACGAGGGAGGCCCGGCTCAGTTCCTGTTCACCAAGGAGTACTTCGAACTCGCGGCCGGCGCGCTGGCGCCCGACGGGGTGTTTGCGATGCAGGCCGGCAGCGCCAACATGAACTACCCGTATCTGATGGCTTGCTGCACCAAGACCTTGGAGACGGTCGACGGCTTTACCGTCGTCAGACCCTATTACGGCATAGTCACCACTTTTCTCCAGCCGTGGGGATTCGTCCTCGCGTCCAAGCAGCACGACCCGCTGGCCCTGTCCGAGGCCGACGTCGCCGCCAGACTGGAGGCTCGCGGAGTTCAAAACCGCTACGTCACCCCGCGGTACCACCGTTCGATCTTCACCTGTCCCGACTATCTGCTCGAGGCGATCGAGGAGCACGGCCGGGTCTGCACCGACGCCGACCCGTTTTTCTGGAAGGCGTAGAATCGCGAGCATGTCGGACGTTTCTGCGAATCCGTCGCCCGATCGCCCGAGTTTCGATTCCGGCTCTGCCGGCGCGCATCCCCCCAAGCCGCCAGGCCGGGATCACTGGTACGTGATCGGCTGTGCGGCGCTCTTTCTCGGCATCGTCGTTCTGACCGTCGGTCCTCTGCAGCTGATCATGGGGGATGTCGGAAAGAACCAGCTGGACCGGAGTCTGACCGCCACGTGCAAGGCCCGGTTGGCGTTGCTGGCTCGATCGGCCGGTTTGTACGCGGCCGACTACGACGACCGGCTTCCGCCCGCCGACGCCTGGGTCGACGCCACCTGGAACTACGTCGGCTCGAAAGCCCCCGAGGAAGAGAGCGAGAGCCCGTTCCGTTGCCCGTCGATTTCGATTCTCCGAAAGATCGACCAGTTTGGCTACGCGTTCGACTCGACCGTCGGGGGGGAAGCGGTGTCCGTGGCCCTCGAGCGATCGGAGCCGATCATCTTCGACTCCGACAACCTGGTACGAAACGCGCACGAGTCGGCACCGAACTGGCCCGAGGCGAAGCGTCACGCCCGCGGGACGGAGAACTACGGCGTCACCCTCTCGGGAACGCTCGTGACTCAGTAGGAGACGCGCAGGTTCCGCTGCCGGTCCAGGCCCGATAGAACCTCTGGCGCGCCTCGGAGACCCGGCGGGCCGCATGGGGACCGGTCGCATTGATGTGTCCGAGTTTCCGGCCGGGCCGCGGTTCGGCCTTGCCGTACCAGTGGACATGGACGGTGGGGTCTTCGAGGGCGGCGGCGATCCCGGCCCGATAGTCCCCCGCATTGGGTTGGCCGAGAAGGTTGGCCATGGCGGTGTCCGCTCCCGACGGCCTCAGTTCGACGGGCAGTCCCAGCACCAGGCGGACGTGCTGCTCGAACTGGCTGACCGCGCCCCAGTCCAGGGTGTAGTGTCCGGTGTTGTGGGGCCGCGGGGCGATCTCGTTCACGAGCGTTTCGCCGGATTCGAGTTCGAACAGCTCGACTCCGAATAGCCCGGGTCCGCCCATGGCCCTGGCGGCCGCGACCGCGACTTCGGACGCGTCGACTCCGGATGGAAACACGAGGTCGCAGACGTGATCGGTCTGCACCGTCTCCATGGTGGGAAACGCCCCCACCTCGCCCGCTTGGGTGACGAACACCATGACGGCGAGTTCTCGTCGGAAGGGAACGAGGTCTTCCGCCATCCAGCCCCCGCCGCTCCAAAGGTCGCGGTGCTGGTCGAGTTCGGCCGCGTTGCGGACGTACCGGGTGCCCTTGCCGTCGTACCCGCCGAAGCGGGCCTTGAGCACCATGGGGAAACCTATCTTGGCGATCGCTTCGTCGGGGCCGTCGTCGAGGGGGACGGCCCGGGGCGAGGGAACCCCGGCGGCCAGGTAGGCCTGGCGCTGCCGGTACTTGTCCTGCACCCTGGCCAGCGGCACGAGAACCGGGGGACTGGGTGTGGCGGCCAGCGCCTGACGGACGGCCTCGGCCGGGATGAACTCGTTCTCCAGCGTCGCCGTCCGGCAACGGCCGAGAATCCGAGCGATCGCTTCGGGATCGTTCAGACTCCCTCGGTCGGAGTCGGCGATCTGAGACGCGGGGGTGTCGGCCCCGGGGTCCAGCGACAGGCATCGAAGACCCATTCGCTGAGCCGCCTGGATGCTCATCCGGGCGAGTTGCCCGCCGCCGAGGAAACCGATGTCGTACGACGCTGCCACGATCCTCATTGTGCCGTCCGCACGCGGGTCGATGCGAGGCGCGCCTCGACTGCGGACGAGGACTCAGTCGACAATCTGCTCGGGTCTGACGGGGACGCGCGTCGTCCACTCCAGGTGTCGTCGCGCGATCACGCCGACGAGCTGGGTGCGGGCGACGGCCGAACCCGCCGCCTTGGCTTGGTCCGCGACCCACTCGACGATCGGATCGACCGGGGTCCGGTCGGGAAGGGTCAGGTTCATGCTGACCTGGCTGACGCCGGCGGTCGCCAGATAGAGGCCGAGGGCCCGCACGCCGAGGAACCGCGCTTCGCCTTCCTCCCTCATACGCCGGATGTCGGCCGCGATGCGCTTGGCGACTGCGGGCGTCTCTTCGTGGAGATCGACGTTGAGGGCGATGAGCCAGTCCCGCTCCCCCATGACGGCGATCCCGTATCGAGGGTGTGCGGATCGGGGACCGTAGTCCGAGTGGAGCGTCCGGCCGAGGAGCCCGCCGAAGCCTCCTCTTCTCAGCGAGGGCAGGTCGGCTTCGTGCCGGCCTCGTTCCGACTTCTCGTACAAAAAGACGGGCACCTCGAATCGATCGGCAAACCAGGCGGCGAACGAGTCGACCGTCTGGTCCATGGTCCGGTCTGCCGACGGATCGTGCGGGGACGGTTCGCCCGGCGTGTCGCCGAGTCGGATGAACGGGCAGACGTCGAGGGCGCCGACCCGGGGGTGGACGCCGACGTGCCGGTTGAGGTCGATGCACGGCACGATTCGGTCGGCGAGGGCCTGAAGGGCGGCAACCACGTCTCCGGGCGCTCCGCTGAACGCGGTGACGGTCCGGTTGTGGTCGGTATCCGACTCGCAGAAGTGCACCGCGATCGGTCGGGCGTCGAGGTCGTCTCGGACCTGGCGCAGGAGTCCGCGGTCGCGGCCGAAAGACCAGTTGGGAACGCAGAGGACGCGCATCGATCCACCTCGGGTCGGGGGGGGGGGGGGTGGGCCCCCCCCCACCCCACCCCTCACAGACCGACGATGTTGTAGCCGCTGTCGATGTAGACGACCTGTCCGGTCACGCCTCGGCTCAAGTCGCTCAACAGATACACGGCGGAACCGGCGACCTCTTCCTGCCCGTACGGCCTCTTGAGCGGAGCCCGCTCCTGCACGTAGTCGATCATCTCCAAAAGGCCCTTGACGCCGCGGGCGGCCACCGTGTTGATGGGCCCCGGCGAAAGCACGTTGACCCGGATGCCGCGCCCGCCCAGATCGACCGCCAGGTATCGGGCCGCCGACTCCAGAGCCGCCTTGGCGACGCCCATCACGTTGTAGTTGCCGACCGCCCGGATGCTGCCGAGATAGCTGATCGTGATCACGCTCCCGTCGTCGTTCAGGATCGGCTCCAGCACCTGGCAGAGCTTCACGAGCGAGTAGCAGGAGATGTCGAGCGCCGTCCGGAACCCTTCCCGCGACGTGTCGATGAAGCGGCCGCTGAGATCCTCCTTGTTCGCGTACGCCGCCGAGTGGACGAGGAAGTCGATTTTGCCGTACTTGGCGGCGACCTCGTCGCGAAGGCGGTCGAGCTGATCGTCGAAGCTGAAGTCGCACTGGAACAGGGCGATGTTGTCCCGTCCTTCGACCAGTTCCTGGGCGCGCTCGGCCGTCCGCTCGTTTTGGGCGCCGATTCCCACTTCGGCCCCGTGTTGCGCCGCATGATCGGCGATCGCCCACCCGATCGAGTTTTTGTTGGTCACGCTGAGGACCAACCCCTTCTTGCCGGAGAGAAGCATGAGCCGATTATGCCGGATTGGGGCGCAGGCGCCGGATCTCGGCCGGCCGGTAGGGCGGCGTCCGGACGGGTATCCTTCGCGTCGCGATGATCGTTCTCATGCAGTTCGGAGCGACCGAGGCCCAAGTTCAAGCGGTCTGCGACACGATCGCCGGCTTTGGACTCGAGCCGCTCGTCCTGCCTGGGGATCGAACCGCGGTCGGGATTCCCAGCGCCATTCCCCAGGAACTGAGGGACCCCCTCGAGTCGGCTCTCGGCGCCTTGGAAGGGGTCAGCAAGGTCACCCAGGTCAGTCGCCCCTACAAGCTGGCGTCCATGGAGTGGGAGAGGCGCCCCACGTCGGTCAAGGTCAAGCCCGACGTCGTATTCGGTCCCGGGCTGTTTCACGTCATCGGCGGCCCGTGCTCGATCGAGTCTTACGAGCAGCTGCGAGGAGCGGCCGTCGTGATCAAGGAGTCGGGCGCGACCGTTCTTCGCGGCGGGGCTTTCAAGCCGCGCACCTCTCCCTACTCGTTCCAGGGGTTGGCGGTCGAAGGCCTCAAGATCATGCAGGCGGTCGGACAGGAGTTTGGACTCGCCACCATCACCGAGGTGATGAGCGCCGACATGGTCGGAACCGTCGCGGAGTATGTCGACATCCTGCAGATCGGAGCCCGGTCGATGCAGAACTTCCCGCTCTTGATCGAAGCCGGGAAGAGCCACAAGCCGGTTTTCCTCAAGCGCGGCCCGGCCGCTCTGATCGACGAGTTTCTGCTCGCGGCCGAGTACATCCTCAGCCAGGGCAATCCGAACGTGATCCTCTGCGAGCGCGGCATCTTTCCGATCGACCGGTCCTACACGCGCAACACGCTCGATCTCGCCTCCGTGTGCGTGCTGAAGGAGTACTCCCACTTGCCCGTGGTCGTCGATCCTTCGCACGGAACGGGAGTGGCGCGGTACGTGGCTCCGATGGCGAAGGCGGCCGTGGTGTCGGGCGCGGACGGTCTCATGATCGAGATGCACCCGAACCCCAAAACCGCTCTGAGCGACGGGTCGCAGGCTCTGACGCCGGACCAGTTCCGGGACTTGATGCGGGACGTCTTCGCTCTGCGGGATTTCTTGGCCCAGCAGGAGCTCGCCCGCGCCCGAGGGCTGTGAACGCGGTCGGCCGACGCCCGGAACCGGGTGAAATCGGTCGGTTTTCCGGCATCCGGGGTAGCCTTCCCCAATGGCACACGACTGCCGGTTCGCAATCGGAGTCGACTATGGCACGAACAGCGTTCGGGCCCTGATCGTGGACTGCGCCGACGGCCGCGAGGTGGCGACCGCCGTTTTTGCCTACCCCTCGGGAACGGACGGGATCATCCTCGACCCGCAAGACCCCAACCTCGCCCGCCAAAACCCGGCCGACTACATCGAAGGCTTCGAGGCGGTCGTCGCCGACGCGGTGCGGGCGGCGGCCGAGGACCCCGACTTCTCGGTCGACCGAATCGTCGGGATTGGGATCGACGCCACCGGTTCGACCCCTCTGCCGGTCGCCGAAGACGGGACGCCGCTCGCCATGCTGGAGCCGTTCAAGGAGAATCCCGCCGCGATGGCGTGGCTCTGGAAGGACCACACCAGTTGGGCCGAGGCGGAAGAGATCACCCGCCGGGCCAACGACGATGGTCGACCGTACCTCGCCAAGTGCGGCGGCACCTATTCGTCCGAGTGGTTCTGGTCGAAGATCCTGCGTTGTGCCCGCACCTCGCCCGAGGTTTTCGAGGCTGCCTTCTCCTGGGTGGAGCTTTGCGACTTCGTGCCCGGGTTCGTGACCTCCAACCGGAGCCCGCTGCGGACCGTCCGGAGCGTCTGCGCCGCGGGGCACAAGGCGATGTACGCCAAAGAATGGGGCGGCCTTCCCTCGCACGAGTTTCTGGAACTGCTGGACGACCGTCTGGCCAGTCTCCGCGAACGCCTCTACGACGTGGCCTATCCGAGCGACCACCGGGCGGGCGAACTTTCGGTTGCGGTTGCGGAGAGGGTCGGTCTGCCGGCCGGTATACCGGTCGCTACAGGCGCCTTGGATGCCCACATGGGTGCGGTCGGCAGCGGGGTTCGCCCGGGCGTGCTGGTCAAGATACTCGGCACGAGCTCGTGCGACATCGCGGTTTCCGCCGACCCGGATACGCCGGACATTCCGGGCGTGTGCGGGATCGTGGACGGCTCGGTGGTGCCGGGAATGCTGGGCATCGAAGC